>NZ_JAQGLV010000040.1 GCF_028292705.1 Collimonas fungivorans
GCCCATTCAAAGAACTTCAGGACTTCCTTGCCCTTGGCGGCATCGGCCTGGTTCTTGTGGATCAGGATGAAAGAAGCGCTGGTGATAGGCCAGCTGGCCTTGCCGGCCGCGTCGGTGAAATCCACCGCGAAACCTGGCGTCTTGGCCCAGTCGGCGCCGGCTGCAGCAGCCTTGAAAGTCTCGTCGTCCGGCTGCACGAAGCTACCGTCGCGATTCTTCAGCTGGGTATGCTGCAGCTTGTTTTTCTTGGCATAAGCGTATTCAACATAACCGATCGAACCCTTGATCTTTTGCACGTTGGCAGCGACGCCTTCGTTACCCTTGCCGCCTACGCCGACCGGCCATTTGACCGCAGTACCGGCGCCAACGCCGGTCTTGAACGCCGGGCTGGTCTTCGACAAGTAACTGGTGAACACGAATGAAGTGCCGGAACCGTCAGCGCGGTACACCACGGTGATGTCGTCAGCCGGCAGTTTCACGCCTGGGTTGAGGGCCGTGATTTCAGGTGCATTCCACTTGGTGATCTTGCCCAGGTAGATGTCGGCCAGCACAGGGCCGGTCAGCTTGACCTGGCCTGGAGTCACGCCGTCCAGGTTCACGACCGGCACCACGCCGCCCATGATCGCAGGGAACTGCGCCAGGTTGTCGGTGTTCAGGTCTTCTACCTTCAACGGCATGTCGGAAGCGCCGAAATCCACGGTTTTCGCCTTGATCTGCTTGATGCCGCCGCCGGAGCCGATCGATTGATAGTTCAGGCTGTTGCCAGTTGCGGTTTTGTAGGCTTCAGCCCATTTGGAGTAGATCGGATAAGGAAAAGAAGCGCCGGCGCCGGTGATTTCCGCTGCCATGACCGAAGAAACCGCCACTGTCGAACCCATTGCCAGAATGGCGGCCTTAACGAAGTGATTCAATCGCATTTGTTACTCCCTTGTTGACTATAGATGTGGTGTGCCCAAGTCGAGACTGTTGTGAAATTCATCTCCTTGCAAGGAAGCCAATTTCACAACAGCCCCTAAGACAGGGCGAACTCTAACCAACATTTATGACAGCTTTATGACGAGGAAAAAAACAATGCAAATAACATTAAATTATCAAAAAAATCAGGAAAAAACAGGAAAAAAAACCTATTACGCCGTAGTATCTTCTTCATCCGGCCGGCGCACGGTGCCGCCTCACAAGGGCAAACGTCTTGCGATGCTTCCATTTTCTTCATCAAGCTGTCATATTCAATGCATACACTGCGCCGTAACCATCAGACCAGTTGCCTGATTCATGAATAAGAAAACCAAGCCGGACGATGACTCCAAGCACCCCAGCGCCAGATTAGGCGCCAACCCAAGCTATCTGAATCGCGAACTGTCGCAACTGGCCTTCAACCGGCGCGTCATGGCCCAGGCCGAGGACCGGCATGTGCCGCTGCTGGAGCGATTGCGGTACCTGTGCATCGTCAGCAACAACCTCGACGAATTCTTTGAAGTCCGCATCGCCAGCTTGCTGGCAAACAGCCAAGTGGAAGGAGGCGGCGCCGAGTCGCCGGCCTTGGTCGCCGCGCTTGAGCGCACCAGCGTAGAGTGCCACCAGATCGTCGATCGCCAGTACGCCATCCTTAACCAGACTATCTTGCCGCAGCTATCGGCCAACCGCATCCACCTGCTGCGGCACGGCGACCGCAACGAAGAACAGCGGGCATGGGTAAAGTCCTTCTTTGAGCAGGAAATCCGCCCCCTGCTGACTCCCATCGGGCTGGATCCGGCCCACCCGTTTCCCCAGGTATTAAACAAAAGCCTCAATTTCATCGTCGAGATGGCGGGCAAGGATGCGTTCGGGCGCAGCACCTCGATTGCCATCATCAAGGCGCCGCGCGTATTGCCGCGCGTGATCAAGCTGCCGGACGTGCTGTCGCCAGACGGCGCCTCGTTTTGCCTGCTGTCGTCCATCATCCATGCCCATATAGGCGATCTTTTTGCCGGCCGCCAGATATTGGCTTATTCACAATTCCGGGTGACGCGCAACAGCGACCTGTGGGTCGACGAAGAAGAGGTCAAGAACCTGCGCCAAGCGCTGCAAAGCGAGCTGCAGAGCCGCCAGTTCGGGGTTGCCGTCAGGCTGGAGGTGGCGCGCAGCTGCCCCTCGCACCTGGCCCAGTTCCTGCTCGACCAGTTCGGCATCGCCCCCAACCGCCTGTACGCGGTCGACGGCCCGGTCAACATGGTGCGCCTGTCGGAGATGATCGACCAGATCAGCGACGCCAGCCTCCGTTTCCCGCCGTTTGCCCCCGGTCTGCCGCTGCACCTGGAAAACGGCAGCGACATCTTCGCGCAGCTGAAACAGAAAGACGTGCTGCTGCACCATCCGTTCCAGTCGTTCCAGCCGGTAGTCGATTTTGTCCGCTCCGCGGCATTCGACAGCAATGTGGTGGCGATCAAGCAAACCATTTACCGCACCGGCATGAACTCCGACCTGATGGAGGCCCTGATTGTTGCGGCTCAGCGCGGCAAGGAAGTGATGGTGATCGTTGAACTGATGGCGCGCTTCGACGAGGAAGCCAACATCAACTGGGCCGACAAGCTGGAACGCGCCGGCGCCCAGGTGGTATATGGCGTTGTCGGCCTCAAGACGCATGCCAAGCTGTCGCTTGTGATCCGGCGCGAAGCCGACAAGAACGGCGACGGCGAACTGCACTATTACGCCCACCTCGGCACCGGCAACTACCATCCGACCACCACCAAGCTTTACACCGACTTTGGCCTGCTCACTTCGAACCAGAAGCTGGCCACCGAAGTCAACGAAGTCTTCCTGCACCTGACCAGCCTCACCAAGCCCAAGAAAATGGATTACCTGTGGCTGGCGCCGTTCCTGCTGCAGAAGGAAATCATCAGGGCGATCCACAACGAGGCCGAGATCGCCCGCAAGGGCCGGCCGGCGCGCATCGTCGCCAAGATGAACGCGCTGCTGGACGAATCCGTGATCCGCGCCCTCTACGACGCCTCCGCCGACGGCGTCAAGATCGAACTGATCGTGCGCGGCGCTTGCGCGCTCAGGCCTGGCGTTCCGGGATTGTCCGAGAATATCCACGTGCGCTCCATCATCGGCCGCTTCCTGGAACACAGCCGCATTTATTATTTCCGCAACAACCTGCAGCACGATGTCTACCTGGCCAGCGCCGACTGGATGAACCGCAACCTGTTCCGGCGGGTCGAAGTGGCATTCCCGGTGCTCGACAAATCGCTCAAGAGAAGAGTCATCAACGAAGGCCTGACGCCTTACCTTAAAGACAATACCAATGCCTGGAGCCTCGGATCCGACGGCAATTGGCATAAAAACAAGCCTCACCGGAGACAAAAACCATACGGCGCGCAACGCCATCTGATGCTGGCTTTAGGTGCGCTTTCCCCTACGCATTACACAAACAAGTGAGCAAGGGCAAATCATGGACTTGATTCTATGGCGGCACGCGGAGGCAGAAATCGGCGAACCGGACGAGGGCCGCGCCCTCACCGGCAAGGGCCATAAACAAGCCTGGAAAATGGCTGACTGGCTGGACCATAACCTGCCGCACAGTTGCAAGATCATCAGCAGTCCGGCCACCCGTACGGTGCAAACGGCGGAAGCGCTGGGGCGCAAATTCAAGACCCATCCCGACCTCGCCCCCGACTGCAGCGCCGAGCAGTTGCTGGCGGTAGCCAACTGGCCCAACAACCGTGAACCGGTGCTGATCATCGGCCACCAGCCGACGCTGGGCCAGGCCGCCGCCCTGCTGGTAGCCGGCCAGATGCAGGAATGGTCTATCAGGAAAGGCAGCGTCTGGTGGATTGCCCAGCGCGAGCGCGGCGATATCACTACCAACTATCTGAAAGCTGTCATGTCGCCGGATCTGATCGCCAAGTAGAAATCAGGCTGAAAACCTCGATGCCACGGAGCCGTAAGTGGTATATTTGCGACCAAATCGTTTATCCTATTTTTCTACCGTTGTTGTCAAACTACAGGAATTTTGCGGCATTTCCTTGCATAAGATAAAATGGCAGATAAGTTGCATTATAAGCAACCCCTGTTGTAGTGGACCACCCGAGAGGTAACGCATGCTCTATCAATTTCACGAATTCAACCGCTCCTTACTCCATCCCCTGGTGCAATGGGCCGATGCCGGCAGCAGACTCTTCACCGACCCGATATCGCCACTGTCCCACACGCCATTTGCGCAACGCATCGCCGCCGGCTACGAATTGATGTACCGCCTCGGCAAACAGTATGAAAAGCCTGAGTTCGAAATCGACAGCACGCTGGTCAACGACAAAACGGTCGCAATCATCGAAGAAGTAGCGACTACCAAGCCGTTCTGCCGCCTGCTGCATTTCAGGAAAGACCTGAGCGCCAAGGAACTGGGCGCGCTCAAGCAGCCGACCGTGCTGCTGGTGGCTCCCTTGTCGGGCCATCATTCGACCCTGCTGCGCGATACCGTACGCGGCCTGCTGCCGGAACACGATGTCTACATCACCGACTGGACCGACGCCCGCATGGTGCCGGCCAGCGACGGCGCCTTCCATTTGCACGACTATATCTATTACATACAGGATTTCATCCGCCAGCTGGGACCGGACCTGCACGTGGTCTCGGTCTGCCAGCCGACCGTTCCGGTGCTGGCCGCAATTTCGCTGATGGCCAGCGCCAAGGACAGCCACCTGCCGAAGAGCATGACCATGATGGGCGGCCCGATCGATCCGCGCGAATCGCCGACCGACGTCAATAACCTGGCCACCGAAAAGCCATTCAGCTGGTTCGAGAACACCGTGATCTACAGCGTGCCTTCCAACTACCCAGGTTTCGGCCGCAAGGTCTATCCGGGCTTCCTGCAGCATGCCGGTTTCGTCGCCATGAATCCGAGCCGCCATGCCCAGAGCCACTGGGATTTCTACATGCACCTGCGCGAAGGCGACAACGAGTCCGCCGACAGCCACCGCAAGTTCTATAACGAGTACAACGCGGTGCTGGACATGCCGGCCGAGTACTACCTGGAAACCATCAAGACCGTGTTCCAGGATTTCTCGCTGCCGCATGGCACCTGGGAAGTCGAAGGCAAGCTGGTGCGGCCGCAGGATATCAAGAGCGTCGCGCTGTTTACCATCGAAGGCGAACTGGATGACATCTCCGGCCCGGGGCAGACCCAGGCCGCACATGGCCTGTGCAGCTCCATCCCGAAAAGCAAAAAACAGCATTTCACCGCCGAGAAATGCGGCCACTACGGGATTTTCTCGGGTCGCCGCTGGCGCGAACTGATTTGCCCGAAGATAACCGCCTTTATCAAGGACAACGCTTAAGCAAGCAGCGTCAGCCCGGCAAATCCGCTGCAAGAGCCGTTTCCTTCCTGGGAACGGCTTTTTTCATTTGGCGCAGCCCCGGTATAATATGCAGTTGTCATCACCAAGTTCCCTGCCACCCGTGTCCTCACCCTCCCTCGCCGACCGTATCGAAGCGCTGCTGCCGCAGACGCAATGCACCAAGTGCGGCTATCCGGCTTGCCGCCCTTATGCCGAAGCCATCGCCGACGGCAGCGCCGGCTACAACCAGTGTCCGCCGGGCGGCCAGCAAGGGGTGGCGCGGCTGGCGCAGTTGCTGCAGCAGCCGGTCATCCCGCTCAATCCTGCCAACGGCGCCGAACGGCCGCGGCCGCTGGCGGTCATCGATGAAGTCGCCTGCATCGGCTGCACGCTGTGCATCCAGGCTTGTCCGGTCGACGCCATCGCCGGCGCCGCCAAGCAGATGCACACGGTAATCAACGACCTGTGCACCGGCTGCGACCTGTGCGTAGCGCCTTGCCCGGTCGATTGCATCACCATGGTCGACGTCAGCGGCACAGACACCGGATGGGATGCATGGACGCAGCAGCAGGCCGACACAGCACGTGCCAGCCACGATTTTCGTGCGTTCAGGCTGGCGCGCGAAAAGCGCGAAAACGACGATCGCCTGGCCGCCAAGGCCGCGGAAAAACTCAAGGCGGTTGCAGCCGAATCGGCGGCGACACCTGAACAGCAAGCCGAACAGCAACGCAAGAAAGCCATCATCCAGGCCGCCATCGAACGGGCCCGGCTGAAGAAAGAACAACAAGCCGAACAGGCTGCCAAGGACTCGCCATGAATGCCGCTCATGAATGCAAATAAACGCCGGGAAATATTCACCCGCCTGCGCGCCGCCCTGCCGCACCCGACCACCGAACTGGAATACACCACGCCGTTTGAATTGCTGATCTCGGTGATCCTGTCGGCGCAAGCCACCGACGTCTCGGTCAACAAGGCGACGCGCAAGCTGTACCCGGTCGCCAATACGCCGGCGCAGATCCATGCGCTCGGCGTCGACGGCCTGATTCCGTACATCCAGACGATCGGCTTGTATCGCACCAAGGCCAAGAATGTGATCGAAACCTGCCGCATGCTGGTGGCCTTGCACGATGGCCAGGTGCCGCGCACCCGCGAACAGCTGGAAGCGCTGCCCGGGGTCGGCCGCAAGACTGCCAACGTGGTGCTGAACACCGCTTTCGGGGTGCCGACGATTGCGGTCGACACCCATATCTTCCGGGTCTCCAACCGCACCGGCATCGCGCCCGGCAAGGATGTGGAGGCGGTCGAGCACAAGCTGATGAAGCTGGTGCCCGCCGAGTTCCTGCTGGACGCCCATCACTGGCTGATCCTGCATGGCCGCTATACCTGCATTGCCCGCAAACCGCTATGCTGGAACTGCAGCATCGCCGACCTGTGCGATTTCAAGGCGAAAACGCCGTTGCCGGAAAAAGGGATATAAATCCATGCAACATTCTCATCCGCATACCGAACACCATTTCGAAGCCAGCGACACCGTGCGCGACATCGTCATCGGCATGGCCGACGGCCTGACGGTGCCGTTTGCACTGGCGGCCGGGATCAGCGGCGCAGCGGCCGGGATCGACATCGTGGTCACCGCAGGCGTCGCGGAAATCGCCGCCGGCTCGATCGCCATGGGCCTGGGCGGCTACCTGGCCGGGCGTACCCAGCGCCAGCACTATTACGCCGAGCGCGAACGCGAAGAACAGGAAATCCTGAACGTTCCGCACCGCGAGCGCAAGGAAGTGATCGATATCATGGCCCAGTATGGCGTGACGAAACAGGAATGCGAACCGATGCTGGCCGGACTGGAACGCAATCCGATCGCCTGGCGCGATTTCATGATGCGTTTTGAACTCGGCCTCGAAGAACCGCGGCCGGCCGCGGCCAGGAAAAGCGCGGTGACCATCGCCCTGTCCTACCTGGTCGGCGGCCTGATCCCGCTCGCTCCCTACATGCTGATGACATCCATCCCGCGCGCCCTGGCCGCCTCCACCGTGGTCACGCTGCTGGCGCTGTTTGTCTTCGGCTACCTGAAAGGCCGCGTCACCGGCACCGGCGCCTTCAAATCGGCATTGCAAACCCTGATGGTCGGCGGCCTCGCCGCGGCCGTCGCTTTCGGCATCGCCAGACTGATCAGTTAACCATCATGTTCAATCCATCCCAAGACGACGTACGGCGCTTTTTCTGCGAAACCTACCGCAAGCATCGCACCGGCGAAATCCTCACGCCGCTGGAGGCCATCGCCAGCGACTGGCTGAAACAGCATCCCGAGTATGACGATGACCTGAAAGACGTCGACGCCGCACTGGAGGCGGATTACTCGGTCGAGAACGGCCAGACCAATCCCTTCCTCCATCTGTCCATGCACTTGTCGATCGCCGAGCAGATCTCGATCGACCAGCCGCCCGGCATACGCGCCGCCGCCACCGCC
The DNA here is from genome assembly GCF_028292705.1 of Collimonas fungivorans. Classification (GTDB taxonomy): domain Bacteria; phylum Pseudomonadota; class Gammaproteobacteria; order Burkholderiales; family Burkholderiaceae_D; genus Collimonas; species Collimonas fungivorans_B. The sequence goes on from NZ_JAQGLV010000040.1 coordinate 7,786, forward strand.
CTGACGCAACGCCTGCAATCGGAGCATGAAGCCCACCACCACATCATGGAATGCCTGGGCGAGATGATCTGGAATTCGCAACGCAGCGGCTTGCCGCCGGACGGCGCGGCCTATATCGACTGCGTCAGGAAGCGCGTTTAACACAACGCCAGGCCACGCCGGGCCGGGCCGAAAAAAAACGCCTGGATAAAATCCAGGCGTAAACCCAAGGAGACGTTTGGGCAGGGAACTCAGGTTCGGCAAACTCAGTGCTGGACGACGGCTTCTTCGACAGCCTTTCCTTCTTCATCTTCGTCACGGCGATGGAACAACTGATACAGGATCGGCAGCACCAGCAAGGTCAGGATGGTTGACGACAGGATTCCGCCGATCACCACCGTCGCCAGCGGCCGCTGCACTTCCGCCCCGGTGCCGGTGGCAATCGCCATCGGCACAAACCCCAGGGAAGCCACCAGCGCCGTCATCAGCACCGGCCGCAAACGGGTCAGGGCACCCTCACGGATCGCCGCATCCAGGCCGCGGCCTTCCTCGCGCAGGCTGCGGATAAAGGCGATCATCACCAGGCCGTTCAGCACCGCCACCCCGCACAAGGCAATGAAACCGACCGCCGCCGAAATCGACAAGGGAATCCCGCGCAGCCACAAGGCGACGATGCCGCCGGTCAATGCAAACGGGATGCCGCTGAACACCAGCAAGCCATCCTTGATGTTGCCGAACATGGCGAACAGCAGCGTGAACACCAGCAGCAGCGCTACCGGGATCACGATCTGCAGGCGCTGGCTGGCCGACTGCAGCTGTTCGAACTGGCCGCCCCAGCTGGTCCAGTAGCCGGCCGGGATCTTGACCTGCTGCAGCTTGGCCTCCGCCTCGGCTACAAACGAACCGATGTCCCGGCCACGCACATTGGCGCTCACCACGATCCGCCGCTTGCCGTTCTCGCGGCTGATCTGGTTCGGCCCGGGCGCCAGTTCCAGGCTGGCTACCTCGCTCAACGGGATATAGTTGGTGCGCCCTTCTCCGCCGCCGTTGCGCGGAAGCGAAATCGGCAGGCGCCTGAAAGCCTCGAGGTCGCTGCGCAGCTCCTCCGGCAGACGCACCACGATATCGAAACGGCGGTCGCCCTGGAACAAGGTTCCGGCTTCCTTGCCGCCTATCGCGGTAGCCACCACATCCTGCACGTCGGCCACATTGAGGCCGTAGCGCGCGGTCTTGTCGCGGTCGATGTTCACCGTCAGCATGGGCAAGCCTGAAGTCTGTTCGATCTTCACTTCGGCGGCGCCGGTGATCTTGCCCAGCACGGTCGAAACCTTGTCGGCGGTATCGTTCAGGACTGCCATGTCGTCGCCGAATATCTTGACCGCGATGTCGCTGCGCACGCCGGAAATCAGTTCATTGAAACGCAGCTGTATCGGTTGCGAAAACTCGTAGTTGTTGCCGGGGATCTTGTTGGCGGCTTCCTGGATCGCCGCCAGCAGCTCAGGCCGCGATTTCTTCGGCTTGGGCCAGTCGGTTTCCGGCTTGAGCATGATGTAGCCGTCGGAGATATTCGGCGGCATCGGATCGGAGGCGATTTCCGCGGTTCCGGTACGGGCGAACACGCGCTCTATCTCGGGAAACTGCCGCTTCAATGTGCTCTCGATCTGTTTTTGCATCTCCAGCGATTGCGTCAGGCTGGTGCCGGGGATGCGCAGCGCCTGGATTGCCATGTCGCCCTCATTCAGGCTTGGCACGAACTCGCTGCCAAGCCGGGTCGCCAGCAGGCCGGACAACAGCAGCACGGCCAGTACGCCGCCCAGCACCACGGCTTTGCGCTGCATTACCCACTCCAGCACCGGTGCGTAGAAGCGCTTGGCGCCGCGCATCAGGAAATTTTCGGTTTCCGCCACACGATTGCCGATGAACAGCGCCACCGCCGCCGGAATAAATGTAATCGACAGAATCATCGCGCCGACCAGGGCAATCACCACCGTCAAGGCCATCGGGTTGAACATTTTCCCTTCGACGCCGGTCAGCGCGAAGATCGGCAGGTAAACCACCATGATGATGACCTGACCGAACAATAACGGGCGGCGAGCTTCCTTGGAAGCGGCGAATACTTCATGGAAGCGTTCGCTGCGGGTCAGCGGCCGGCCGTGGTGCGCCTGCGCATGGGACAGGCGCCGCACGCAGTTTTCGACAATGACCACGGCGCCATCGATGATGATGCCGAAATCAAGCGCGCCCAGGCTGAGCAGGTTGGCGCTCACCTTGTACTGGACCATGCCGGTGAAGGTAAACAGCATGGACAGCGGGATCACCATCGCAGTAATGATCGCGGCCCGTATATTCCCAAGGAACATGAACAGGATCGCGATCACCAGGATCGCGCCTTCCAGCAGGTTCTTTTTGACAGTATTGATCGCCTTGTCGACCAGCACGGTACGATCATAGACCGTCACCGCTTCGACCCCGGCCGGCAGGCTGCGGTTGATTTCGACCATCTTGCGGTCGACCGCCTGCGATACGGCGCGGCTGTTTTCGCCGATCAGCATGAACACCGTGCCCAGCACCACTTCTCGGCCGTTTTCGGTAGCCGCGCCGGTGCGCAGTTCGCGGCCGATGCCGACCTCGCCGATATCGCGGATACGGATCGGCACGCCCTGCACATTGCCCAGGATGATGTTGCGCATGTCCTCTATCGACTGCACCTGGCCCGGCGCCCGGATCAGCAGCTGCTCGCCGCGCTTTTCGATATAACCGGCGCCGACATTGCTGTTGTTGCGGTCAAGTGCTGTGACGATATCCTGCAAAGTCAGTCCGTAGGACGCCAGCTTCTCCGGCACCGGCGCCACCTGGTATTCCTTGGCGAAACCGCCGATCGAATTGATTTCCGTGACGCCGCTGACATTACGCAGTTGCGGCTTGATGATCCAGTCCTGGATTTCCCGCAGGTCGGTAGCAGTATAGGCGCTGCCGTCCGCTTTTTTGGCGCCGTCCTTGGCTTCTACCGTCCACAGGTAAATCTCGCCCAAGCCGCTCGAAATCGGCCCCATCGCCGGCGTTACGCCGGCCGGCAGCTTGCCCCTCGCCTCCTGGATCCGCTCGTTCACCATCTGCCGCGCAAAATAGATATCGGTGCCGTCCTTGAAGATCACGGTCACTTGCGACAAGCCGTAACGCGACAGCGAACGCGTCTGCTGCAGGTGCGGCAGGCCGGACATCACCGTTTCTATCGGAAAAGTCACCCGCTGTTCGGTCTCCAGCGGTGAATAACCGGGCGCAGAAGTGTTGATCTGGACCTGGACATTGGTAATGTCTGGCACCGCGTCGATCGGCAGCTTCTGATAGTTATATATGCCGAGCGCGGCCATCGCAAACACGGCCAGCATGACCAGCCAGCGCTGCTCGATAGCGAAACGTATGATACGTTCAAACATGGGATCGGATCCTTTGCTTCATCAGTGGGCGTGCTCGGCGCTGCTCTTGCCGAGTTCCGATTTGAGAACGAAACTGCCGTCGGCCGCGTAGCGCGCGCCCGGCTTGAGTCCCTTGACGATCTCCACATGCTGGCTGTCGGCGCGGCCAGTGCTCACCGGCTGCACCATGAAACCGTCGGCGATGCGGACGAACACTACCTGCTTGTCGTCCACGCTCTGTATCGCCTGCGGCTGCACCGCCACCGCTACTTCAGCATCGCTGGAAACCACCTCGACATTGACAAACAGGCCCGGCCGCCAGGCCATGTCCGGATTGGCCAGCGTGACGCGTGCCTTGGCGGTGCGGGTCTGTTCGCCAAGCAAGGCGCCGACATAGGAAATGCTGCCGCTCGCCGTCGACTCGAAGGCGGTGGCGCTGATCTTGACCTTTTCGCCCAGCCGCACCAGGTTCAGGTCCTTTGCCGGCACGATGATCTCGGCCCACACGGTCGACAGGTCGGAGATCGTGAAAATGCTGGCGTTGGCCGCCACGGCCTCGCCCAGCGCGATGTGTTTCTCTGTCACCAGGCCATTGAACGGGGCCCGGATCTCATAACGGTTCAAGGCGCCAGGATTGCCGGCGCCGACACCGGCGCCCAGCACATTGAGTTTCTGGCGCGCATTCTGCAAGGCGATTTCAGCCTCGCTCATGACTTGCCGTGCTTGCTGGTAATCCTGTTCCGCGGATATCTTTTCTTCCCACAGCTTTTTTTCGCGCTCATAGGTCGTACGCGCAAACGTGAAGCGCTTCTGCGCCGCCAGCAGTTCGCTGCGCTGTTCCGCCAGGCCGGTGCTGGCCACCACCGCCAGCAGCTGCCCTTTCTTGACCTGCTGGCCGAGGCTGACCGCAACCTGCTCTACCACCCCCTCCAGGCGCGGTACCACGTGGGCGGTCTTGTCTTCATTGAAGCGGATTTCTCCCGGCAAGGTGACTGAGGTCTTCACCTTGGCGGGGCCGGCGTTCTCAAGCTTGACGCCGCTGGCGGCAACCTGGGCCTGGTCCAGTTCGATCTTGCCTTCCTCCTGGGAAAATCCGGCTTGCATGGACTGGTTGCCGTATTGCAGCTGCAGCTTGGCGTCGAATACGTGCGGTTCAGCTATCGGCAAAGTGCTTTTGAGGAAATCCTTTTCCGGCGCGAAGCCGATTTTCTGGAGTTCGCCGTCCGGCCTGGTCAGCACCAGCTCCAGCCTGGCTGCATCCGGCGCCAGCGGTTTACCGTCATTGGACAGCCAGACCTGCAGGCGCGCTTCACCCGCGGCCTCGACCATGTTCACTTCCAGCGCCAGCTTGTCCTTGGCGTACATTTTCCCGCCGTGCGGACCAGTGCTTGCCGCCGGGTGATGTTCGCCGTCCGCATGCTGGCTGTCGTGGCCGTGTTTCTCGGATGGCTTTTCACCGTGGTGTTCGGTATCGGCGTGCGCGGCGGCTTCCCGGTGCGCGTTTTGCTCCGGCTTACCACCGCCATTGCTGCCCGCGCTCAAGTACATACCCGCCGCGACCAGCGCGACAATCGTCGCTATGCCGGCCGCGATAGCTTTGCTTTTGCTTAAATTGATTTTCATGTTGGCTGCTTTATAAGCTGATTAATAAGCTGACTGCGAAGAGTCGGCCGGAGGGAAGATTCCTACCACGCGTTCGATTTCGGTAGCGGCGCGATGGGTGTCTGCGAGTGCACGCAGGGTCTGCGACTTGGCCTGGAACAGCACACGCTGTGCATCCAGCACTTCCAGGAAGCTGAATTTGCCGAGCTCGAAACCCTTGGTGGTGATGTCGTAGGTTTTCTGCGCGGCTGGCAGGATTTCGTCCTGCAGCGCCGCCACTTGCTGGCGTCCCAGCTTCAACCGTTCATAGGCGTCCGCCAGTTCGCCGTTGAGGCGCAGTTCGGCGCTTTTCTGTTCGTCGCGCGCCTTGTCGGTACGGCGCAGCGCTTCCAGCAGATTGCCCTGGTTGCGGTCGAACACAGGGAGGGGAATCGACAGGCCGAAAATCATCTGGTTGCGCCCAATCTCCTCCGCTCGCTTGCTGCCGATGCTGACGGTGACATCGGGAATCCGGCGGCTGCGCTCCATCTCTGCCATGGCCTGGCGGCGTTCCACTTCCAGCCGCGCCCTGGCATACACCGGAGAATCTTGCAGGCGCGCTTGCAATGACTCGAATTCGGGAAGCGCCGGCAGTTTGTTTATTTCGCCATCGACTGCCGCAAAAGCGGGGCTGCTGTCGCCCCAGGTGGCTGCCAGGCGCCGGCGTGCGATATTCAGCGCGCTGTCGGCCTGCTGCAGATCGACCTGGACACCGGCCTCGGCGACACGCGCCTTGGTCTCTTCGATCGGCGCCACCTTGCCGGCGATAACCCGCTTCGCGGTGAGTCCGGTGGCCCGTTGCGCCAATTGCAGGGAGCTTTGCAGCAGCTGCAGATTCTCCTGCGCTTCCAGCACCGCAAAATAAGCCGCGACTACCGCCGCCTGCACGTCGGCCCGTTTGGCAAGCAGGTCAGCCTTGGCCGCATCCCGGCCCTTTTCCGCAGCGGCAATCCGCGCGCCGCGTTTGCCGCCCAGCTCCAGCGCCTGGTTCAGTTGTACGGTGGTGGTCCGGGTCGCCTTGCGCGTGTCTTCCAGCAAGGTCGAGAGTTCTGGATTGGGTCGGGCGCCGGCTTGTAAAATGGAAGCGTCGACTGCGGCGACCTCGAGCACCGCCGCGGCCAGTTCCGGATTGCTCCTGAATGCCTGCGCCAGCGCCTGTTCCAGCGTCAGCTTGCTGCCGGCATCGCTGCTCTTGAGCGGCGGCAGCCTGTAATTGATGCCCGACGGCGCAGCCGCCGGTTTTGCTTCCTGCGCCAGGGACGGCTGGCAGGCCAATACCGCCAGACCGAGCGGCAAGAAAAGCTTATACATGACTACTCCCCTCAAAACAGCTGTGTCAGCCTGCATGGCAGGCGGGTCGCCTGACCCGCGCCATGAAACCTGCTGCATGCATCAATGACCGGCATACACCGGGTCGATCTTCTGGTGCGATTCATCTGTCACCGGTTTCGATGGGGCCGCCATGCCGCCCTTGCTGCCATCGGCAGGAATCTTCGGGTAGTGGGCATCCGCCACCGACATCTGGCCGGCGGCGCGCGCCTGTTCCAGTTCGCGCACGACTTCGGCGCGGGTCTTGCCTGCCGCTGGCGCCGAGGATTGCGCCATGACGCTGCCGGCGGCAGCCAGCAGAACAACAACGAGGGACATTTGCTTGATATTCATCTGCATCTCCTATTCATCTGGGAACACTCCAACGCCTGCTTGCTGTACCAGCGCGGCAGCTGCGTCAGAGCAACGGGCGCTAAAGGCTTACGTTCAGGCACCGGAATAAATCGATTTTTTCGGACCGTCTTGCTTATGGTCATGCGTGCTGGACTTGTTCTTGCCGGCGGCTGGCTTGGCCGCTTCCTTTGTCGCTTCAGCCTTGGCCGGAGCTGCCGGTTTGTCGGCAGCGGGTGCCTGCGCCAGTGCGACGCCGCTGGCCGTGATCAGAGTCAGTACGGCAAATAATTGTTTAGCGTTCATTTCAACCTCCGGAAAATTAAGAAAGGATTCAACGACGCCGCCATGTGCAGAACCGCCTGGGCCGCATCGTTGAACCAAGTGTAGAAAGGAGACGGAAACCGGAAGGTGACGGCTGGATTACGCTTTTGTAATCCACCGCTGCGGGGTTCTGTAAGATAATCGCCAGTAATTGGCAGTAACCCGCGGCAACCCGCAGCAACAACACACGCAAGCAGAAGGGTGATACATGCGCATCCTGTTGGTGGAAGACGAGCCCAAGGCGGGCGAATACCTGCGCAAGGGATTGAGCGAATCAGGTTATGTGGTCGACTGGGTCCGGACCGGCGCCGACGGCCTGCACTGCGCCACCACGGAAGACTATGACCTGATCGTGCTGGACGTCATGCTGCCCGGCATGGACGGCTGGCAGGTGATCAGCGAGCTGCGCAAGACCCATTCGACGCCGGTGCTGTTCCTGACCGCGCGCGACGAAGTCGACGACCGCATCAAGGGCCTGGAGCTGGGCGCCGACGACTACCTGGTGAAACCGTTTGCATTTGCCGAACTGGTCGCCCGGATCCGCACCCTGCTGCGGCGCGGACCGATCCGCGAATCCGACCTGCTGCATATCGCCGACATGGAAATCGACGTCATGAAACGGCGCGTCACGCGCAACGGCGAACGCATCGACCTCACCACCAAGGAATTTTCCCTGCTGCACCTGATGGCCAAACGCCAGTCCGAAGTATTGTCGCGCTCGCTGATTGCATCGCAGGTGTGGGACATGAATTTCGACAGCGACACCAACGTCGTCGATGTCGCCATACGGCGCCTGCGCATCAAGATCGACGAGCCGTATGCGCCGCCGCTGATCCATACCGTGCGCGGCATGGGCTACGTGCTGGAGGACCGCACTTGAGGCTGCGTGCGCCGCGCTCACTGACCGTCCGCCTGGCGCTGCTGTTTGCGCTGGCGACCCTGCTCACGTTTACCATGGTCGGCAGCTATCTGTATTATTCGCTGGCGCGCCAGCTGGAACACCACGACGACCAGGAGCTGATGGGGAAAATCACCCTGATGCGGCACCTTGCGGCAAAGGCCAGGTCGGTGCAGGCGATACGCGACGATCCGCACTCGTTCATGGACGCCACGCTTGGCCACGACGACCTGCTGCTGATACTGCGCAGCGCCGACGGCGCGCCGCTGCTCGACACCCTGCCCGAAGCCGGCAGCCTGCCGGCGCTGCCGATGACTGCCGCTGGCCAGGAGCCCGATGAAAAAGCCCGGCGGAACCTGCGTACCTCGGCCGGTTTGCCGGTAAGGGCGACAGCGCTGTGGGCCAACATCGACAGCACCGGCGAAAGAGTGCAGATCATCGTCGCCCACAATACCAGCGACAGCATCGCCATGCTGGCCAGCTACCGCCAGCAGATACTCGGCGCGGCCCTGTCTGGCGCCATCCTGGCAGCCTTGCTGGGTTATGTGCTGGTGCGGCGCGGCTTGCGCCCTGCCCGCCTGATCGCGCAGCAGGCCCATTCCATCACCGCGCAGCGCCTGGACCGCGGCCTGGACGTCGCCAGCGCGCCGTATGAATTGCAGCAGCTGGTGGTCGCCTTCAACGGCATGCTGGACCGGCTGCACGACAGCTTCCAGCGCCTGTCGCAGTTTTCCGCCGACTTGGCGCATGACTTGCGCACGCCGATCAACAACCTGATGGTGCAAACCCAGGTGGCGCTGGCGCAGCCGCGTTTACCCGAAGAATACCAAGGGCTGCTGGTGTCCAACGTGGAAGAGTACGAACGGCTGGCGCGCATGCTCGACAACATGCTGTTCCTGGCGCGCGCCGACCATGCACACGTCGCAGTCGCCTTCGGGGAGCTCGACTGCCGCCTGGAACTGCAGCGCATCGCCGACTACTTTGAAGGAGTGGCGGAAGACAGCGGGGTCCGTCTGGAAATCGTCGCCTCCGGCAGCATACGGGCCGACGCCATGCTGTTGCGGCGCGCGATCAGCAACCTGGTGGCCAATGCGATCCGCTATACCGCCGCCGGCCAAGCCATCGTGCTGGCAGCGGCGCAGACCGAACAGGCAACCGTGATCAGCGTCAGCAATCCGGGCCCGCAGATTGCGGATTCGGCCATCCCGAGACTGTTTGACCGTTTCTACCGGGCCGATCCGGCGCGCAGCGACTCGGCTTCTTCGGCCGGGCTGGGGCTGGCCATCGTGCAGTCGATCATGAAACTGCATGGCGGCCGGGTCGAACTGAGCCGCAGCGCAGGCCAGATGACCGTATTCACGCTGTATTTTCCCGCGGACAGATGAAAAAAAACCACGCAACAATCATTGCGTGGTTTTTTTTGCGTAACTGATGAATCTTATTTTTCCAGCACCAGGGTCGTCGGCAAGCTATGCAGGTAAGCTGCAATATCTTGTATTTCCTGATGCGACAGCGTTTTTGCCAGGCCGCCCATGACCGCATTGTTGCGGCCGTTTGGACCATCGCCGCCGCGCTGGTAGGCAATCAGGGCGTGCTGCAGGTAATCTTGATGCTGACCGGCCAGGCGCGGAATATCCGGAGTGGTCGGGCTGTGAAAATCGGCGCCGTGGCAGGACGCGCAAGCATATTTTTTTGCAGCTGCAGCACCCGCTGCGATATTTCCCGCTGCGTGGGCATTCAGGAATGTGGCGGAAAGCAGAAACACCACGCCAGAAAAAATCTTTTTCATTATGTGGGTCCCTTATTTCTGCTGCGAATAATATGCCGCAATATCGGCCATGTCCTGATCAGACAGGCTGGCTGCGATACCGCGCATGGTTGGCATCTTGCGGTCGCCCTTTTTATAAGCTGCCAGCGCATTTTGAATATATTGCGCCGACTGGCCGCCAAGCATAGGCACTTGATAGACTTCCGGGAAGGTAGCTTTATAGCCGGGAATGCCGTGGCAGCCGATACACATCGATACCTTGTTTTCAGCTGCCTTGGCGTTGCCTACCACGTCCGCGGCTGCGGCCAGGTTGGCAAGACTCGCGAGCGCGAGAAGTGCAATTAGTTTTTTCATATTAGCTGGGTAATTTGTAGCGAAACCGGTTTAAGGAACCATGAAAAACCTGCCGCGTGTCCAGGCTGCGTGTCTCCCGCCGCCCCTGCGCCGCCTAATACAGTTTTCCTGCCCCTTTTACTGCGAACTTGCCGCGAATATTGCCTCAAATACTGCAGGAAATACAGCACGGGCAACAGATATACTCCATACGCCTTGCTGCATATACTTGCCAAGGTAGCCCTGCCCGACGCGAACTGCCGCCGCTACCCTACACCAAAACCGGCTAATTTTACCCCAAGAAACAGGCACAGTCCACGCCCGCCAATGCCAAAATCACGGCATTTGCGGGGCTAGGACAATCAATTTCCACTGGTTTGACCCGCTTTTGCCGGCGCTGCCGCCGCCAGCCGGGTGCGCCGGCCGTTTCAGCCGTGGCGGCTGCCGGGCTGACGCTGGCGCAGGGGGGACGCTTCCGACGGCGAAACGGGTTCAGCGGGATCGCCGTCGACGGCGTCGGCTGCGGCCGTATCGGCCTGCGGGACAGGCGCTGCCACCGGCGCCACCGGCCGTTCGGGGAACAGGAAAGAACGCGGCGAGGCACTGAAACGGCGCAGCACCGCCCGGAACACCAGCCGCCGGATGCGCGCCGGCACATCGCGTGCGCGCAAAGCCAGGGTCAGCGCACAGGCAAACGAGACGCCGACATTCAATACGGCGATGCTGGCGATCCCGGCTACCGCCAGCCAGAATTGCGGCGCCGCCAGCACTTCCCAGCCCAGGCTGCTGGCGGCGGCAGTCAGCGAGCCGGTGGCCAGCGTCACATGGCGCACATCCAGCGGCAAGCCGAAGAACTGCGCCAGCACCGGCGTCATCCCCAGCAACAGGCCAAGCGAGACATTGCCGGCAATCTGCGCCACGTTGCGGTCCAGCCAGCCAGCCCAGCGTTCGGCCCGCATCGCTCCCAGCACGAATACCAGGCGCCGCTGATGGGTCAGCGCTTCGCGCAGGCGGCGCAGGGCAAACCAGTTGTCGGCAAAACCCGAGACCAGGCTCGACAGCCACAGCAAGATCCCGGTGAAAGCAGCAAACAAGGGCGTCGGTCCGACCACCGACAGGCTGTGCAGGCTGGCGCTGGCGTGCTCGGCCGTCATCATCGGTGCATCGGTGGCCAGCATGATGGCGCCGGAAATCAGCAGCATCACGGGCACCACTCCCATCAGGTTGCCGAACACCGCCGCCGCTTGCGAACGCAGCAGCAAGGCGATTTCACTGAGCAAGGCGCGCAAGCCCTCTACCGTATCCAGCTGTCCCATCTTGGAGGCCAGCACCGGCGCCGTCACTGCCGGCTGTTTGGTGGCCAGCACGCCGCCGACGGCGGAAATCGCCATGAAACTGACGGCATAATTCAGGGAAGCGAACACACCCTCAAAGAAGCGCGCCGCGCCGACCGCCGATACCAGGGACTTGCCGAGCACGGTAAACGCCGTGATGACGCCGCCGCGCCCGGCTGCCTTCAGCATGGCGCGATATTCCTTGCTATCGCGGGCGATGTAATGTTCGCCGTGATCGGCGTTGCGCTCAACCATCTTGCGCGCCAGCAAAGAGAAGCTGCGCTGTATCAGTCCGCGCACCGAAGAGCGCTGATGATGGGCCGCGATCAGGTCGCCCAGCAGGGCCTGGATCTGCCCGGCGCCCGGTTGCCCGGCGCCCGTCTCGGCATCCCGGCTGGCCGCGCCGGTGCTGTAAATTACGGAACGCAGGTCAGTCAGCAGCGCCATCCGCGTCAGCTGCGCGCGCATGCGTTCGACCCGATAGACCAAGCTGACCGACACGCCATGCTCGTCAAGATGGGCATAGATCCTGTCGGTCTGCGCCTGGCACACGGCAATCAGCATGCGCACGCTGCGCAAGGCTGCGTCATCCCGCGGGCTGACATACAAATAGGTTTCCAGCTCGCGCCGCAACACCATGAACGGGGTTGCCTGCAAAGGCATCTTCGGGTCCAGCTTCTGGCGGAAGGCCTTGCTGATGCCGTCCGCCAGCACGGTCGCCGCCAGGTAGATCAGCGCCTCGTCGATCTGCTGCTGGTAGCTGTGGGCGATGCCGTCATCGGCAATCAGTTTCCAGATTTGCGCCACGCTTTGCTTGTCCAGCGCCAGTAGCCAGTCAGCGTCTTCCGGGGTCGGGAACAAGGCGGTAAACAAGGCGGACAAATCGGCCTCGAACGGCGGTTTCGGCAGCACCAGCTTCACCGCGTGTTCGGTCAGTTCGCTGAAGAACGCCGGTTCATGAGGCAGGCCGGTGGCGCAAAACAGCTCAGGGCCGGCCGCTTCACGCAAGGTTTTCTGCAATGTGGCTTGCACTACCCGGCGCACGTCGCGGTTGCTGTCCAGCCATTCCAGCAGGAAACGCAGGCGCTGCTGCTTGACCCGCAGCCTGGCGTCGTCGTCGAGCATCGAGACTTTGGGGACATGGCGCAGCCACTGGACAATATCGATGATCCAGTTGGCCCGTTCCTGCCAGGAATAAAACGGATTGGCGCGCCGCATCAAAGCGTCGACCTGGGTGGCGTGGTGCCGGCTATCAGCCTCCAGGTGCCGCTCGCCGTGTCGAAACCGGCGCCACATTACCCGCAGGCGGAGAAACAGAATTTTCATTGGCTATTCTTATAACAGTGAGGATGAGCTTGTCTCGTCATCAAGACAGCATGTTTTTGAGCCCGGGCCAGCCAATCGGCCATCTCGTTTATACTCGGCCTTGTTTACTCCCTTATTGCTTCCTCATCACGACAATGCGACCTGAGACACGTTTTGAAAGTTCCCCCAGTTACGTCGCCACCGACGACCTGAAACTGGCAGTCAACGCCGCCCTGACGCTGCAACGGCCATTGCTGATCAAGGGTGAGCCGGGCACCGGCAAAACCATGCTGGCCGAAGAAGTGGCCGCCGCCCTCAACATGCCCTTGCTGCAATGGCATATCAAGTCGACCACAAAAGCCCAGCAAGGCTTGTACGAATACGACGCCGTATCACGCCTGCGCGATTCGCAGCTGGGAGACGCCAGGGTCAAGGACATCCACAACTACATCGTCAAAGGTGTCCTGTGGCAAGCGTTTGACGCAGACGAACAAGTGGTATTGCTGATCGATGAGATCGACAAAGCAGACATTGAGTTCCCCAACGACTTGCTGCGCGAGCTGGACCGCATGGAATTTTACGTCTATGAAACACGTGAAATGGTGCGCACCAAGCACAGGCCGCTGGTCATCATCACTTCGAATAATGAAAAGGAATTGCCGGACGCCTTCCTGCGGCGCTGTTTCTTCCATTACATCAAGTTCCCGGACAAGGCGACCATGCAGGACATCGTCAATGTGCACTTCCCCAACCTGAAAAAAGACTTGCTGGCGCAGGCGCTGGAAACCTTCTACCAGGTGCGCGACGTCGCCGGGCTGAAGAAAAAACCGTCGACCTCGGAACTGCTGGACTGGCTCAAGCTGCTGCTGGCCGAAGACATCCCGCCGGAAGCCCTGCACAGCAGCGACGCCAAGGCGGTGGTGCCGCCGCTGCACGGCGCCCTGCTGAAGAACGAGCAAGATGTGCATCTGTTTGAACGCCTGGTGTTCATGGCCAGGAAAAACCGGTAAATCCCGTGCTGATCGATTTTTTCTTTACCCTGAAAGACGCCAAGATCCCGGTGTCGATCAAGGAATTCCTGCTCCTGCTGGAAGCGCTGCAGCGGAAAGTGATTTCGCCGACGCTCGATAATTTCTATTACCTTGCGCGCACCACGCTGGTCAAGGACGAAGCCCATTTCGACAAGTTCGACCAGGCTTTCGGCCGTTACTTCAAGGGCATCCAGACCGTCTTCGAGAAAAACGCCGAAATCCCGCTGGAATGGCTGATCCAGCGCATGAAACGCGAATTGTCGCCGGAACAGCAGGCGCAGCTGGAGAAATTCGGCTACGACAAGCTGATGGACCGCCTGCAGGAATTGCTGGAGGAACAGAAAGAACGGCACGAAGGCGGCAACAAATGGATAGGCACCGGCGGCACGTCGCCGTTCGGCCACGGCGGCAGCAACCCGGAAGGGATCCGCATCGGCGGCAGCGGCGGCAACCGCACCGCGGTCAAGGTGTGGGATGCGCGCGCCTACCGCGACTATGACGACGAGCGCGAGCTGGGCACGCGCAATATCAAGGTGGCCCTGCGCCGCCTGCGCAAGTTCGCGCGTGAAGGCATCGCCGAAGAACTGGCGCTGGACGACACCATACGCGCCACGGCCAACAATGCCGGCTACCTCGACATTAAGATGCGGCCGGAGCGCAAGAACAACATCAAGGTATTGATGCTGCTCGATGTCGGCGGCACCATGGACGACCACATCGCCCGCACTGAAGAGCTGTTCTCCGCCGCCAAGACCGAGTTCAAGAACATGGAGTTCTTTTATTTCCACAACTGCGTCTACGACTACCTGTGGAAAAACAACCAGCGCCGCCATGCCGAACGCTTCCCGACCTGGGATATCCTGCGCAAGTACACGCCGGACACCAAATTGATCTTTGTCGGCGACGCCACCATGAGCACTTATGAAATCCTGCAGCCGGGTGGTTCGGTCGAATACAACAATGAAGAGGCCGGGGCCGAGTGGCTGCAGCGTTTCACCAAGGCTTTTCCCAAGTTCGTCTGGCTCAATCCCGAACCTGAAGGCCTGTGGCAGTACCGGCAGTCGGTGGAAGTGATACGGCAGCTGATGAGCAACCGCATGTTTCCGGTCACCATGGACGGCCTGGAGCGCGGCATGCGCTTACTTAGCAAGTAATTCAGCAAGTAATTCAGCAAGTAACGCAGCAAATAAGCTATCCGGCCTTATCGCCGCAAAGACAGGAATTTCCCCAGCGCCAGCAAGATCTGCGGCTGTTCCAGGTGACGGCTGAGAAAGCCGTCGCACTCCACCTGCCGCGCCCGTATGTGGTCATAGGCAAAATTCTTGTCGATCAGGAAGATCACCGCAATTCTTGTATTTTTATGCTGATGCTTGATGGTGGTGCACAGATCGTAGGGATCGAAACTGGCCAGCTGCGGATTGATCAGCACCACTGAAATGATTTGGCGGGCATAAACTTCAGCCGCCGCATCCGGATTGCCGGCCCACTCTACCGGCACCACATGATGCGCCATGGCGACCGCCAGGTCGTCGCGGAACGTCGACTGGTTGTCGATCACCAGGATGCGGTCGCTTTGCGGCGGCTTGCTGCGCATGCGTTCGTATTCTTGCGGATCAGTCAGGTCGAGGTCGAGCCGCTCGCGCCGGCGCCGTTCCGGCACGTTGTTGGCCAAGGCGGTATCGGCGGGATTCTGCTTGGCCAGCATGATCAGGCGCCGCTCCATCAAGGTATCCAGCGCATCGAACAGCTTCAGCCAGCGGATCGGCCGCTCGACGGTGGCAAACGGCAGTTCCACGTTAGGCGCGCCGACCAGCAAGGCTGGCCGCAGATTGTTGGGCTCCACGTCGGCCAGGGTCGCCAGGGCTTTCAGGTCGTCGGCGTTGACCAGGTACAGGTCCGGCTCCTGCAGGCTGTCGGCAGGCAAGCGGAAATATTGCTTCTCGCGATTTTGCTCGACCGAAAAAGTAGCGTCGAAAATATTGACTTCGCGGGCCGAAAAGCCGATGAAGCGAATGGCGAATGATGCGTTATGATTTTTCATTTTTTTGTATGCCCCCTGCTGCACGAACATCGGCGAAACCATCATAGCAGCGCCATATTTAACTTTTGTTTTTATTATTGCACTGTGCAAAACAACAACATTCGATTGCTGGCCGCCAACAAAATCAACAGTTAAATCGGCACATCAGTCAGCGATTAAGCCTGCTGTCTCCCAGCGATATTTCTTTTCCCGCATCTTGCCTGCGCAACCGGACGGCTTTTTCATTAGAATGCGCAAGGGATAATAACGAGTAATCTCTGCCGTAATGGCAAACCAGTTCCAAATTAACAATAATTTACATTTAATAATTCACATTTAATACGACACATCTGAATGGCAACCAAAAAATCACCGCAATCTGACTACAGCGAATCGTCGATCCGTGTACTGAAAGGCCTGGAGCCGGTCAAGCAACGCCCTGGCATGTACACCCGCACCGAAAATCCGCTGCATATCATTCAGGAAGTGATTGACAATGCCTCGGACGAAGCGCTCGGCGGATTCTGCAAGAATATCCTGGTGACCCTGAATACCGACGGCAGCGTCAGCGTCGAGGACGACGGCCGCGGCATCCCGGTCGGCATGCATCCGGAAGAAAAAGTCCCGACGGTGGAAATCGTCTTCACCCGCTTGCACGCCGGCGGCAAGTTCGACAAGGGCAGCGGCGGCGCTTACTCTTTCTCGGGCGGCCTGCACGGGGTCGGCGTCTCGGTCACCAACGCCCTCTCCTCGCGCCTCGAAATCACGGTATGGCGTGAAGGCGGCGAACATCATATGGTGTTCGCCGACGGCGACGTGATTGAAAAACTCAAGTCGCGCCCGCTCGGCCGCGAAGACAGCAAGAAATCCGGCACCCGCGTCACCGCCTGGCCGAATCCGAAATACTTCGACTCGCCGGCCATCTCGCAGCCGGAACTGCAACGCCTGCTGCGCTCCAAGGCGGTGCTGCTGCCGGGTGTCAAGGTCACGCTGCTCAACGCCAAGAGCGGCGACAGCCAGACCTGGCAATACGACCAGGGCTTGCGCGGTTACCTGATGGAATCGCTGGCGCAGTCGTCGAACGCCGAACCGCTGATCCCGCTGTTCGAGGGCGAGCAGTACGCCAATGCCGATGCCGAGGGTTTCGCCGAAGGCGAAGGCGCGGCCTGGGTCGTGGCCTGGACCGAAGACGGCGCCATCGTGCGCGAATCCTATGTCAACCTGATCCCGACTTCGGCCGGCGGCACCCACGAATCCGGCCTGCGCGAAGGCTTGTTCGGCGCCGTCAAGAGTTTCGTCGAAATGCATTCGCTCCTGCCCAAGGGCGTCAAGCTGCTGCCGGAAGACGTGTTTGCGCGCGTCTCCTTTGTTTTGTCCGCCAAGGTGCTGGACCCGCAGTTCCAGGGCCAGATCAAGGAGCGCCTGAACTCGCGCGACGCCGTGCGGCTGGTGTCCACCTATACCCGGCCGGCGCTGGAGCTGTGGCTGAACCAGCATGTCGAGTACGGCAAGAAGCTGGCCGACCTGGTGATCAAGCAAGCCCAGAACCGTTTGCGCTCGGCGCAAAAAGTCGAAAAGAAAAAGTCTTCCGGGGTGGCTGTCTTGCCGGGCAAGCTGACCGATTGCGAATCCAGCGATATCAGCCGCAACGAACTGTTCCTGGTCGAGGGCGACTCTGCCGGCGGTTCCGCCAAGATGGGCCGCGACAAGGAGTTCCAGGCGATCCTGCCGCTGCGCGGCAAGGTGCTGAATTCCTGGGAAACCGAACGCGACCGCTTGTTCGCCAACAACGAAATCCACGATATCGCGGTCGCCATCGGCGTCGATCCTCACGGCAAAACCGACACTATCGATTTCAGCGGCCTGCGTTACGGCAAGATCTGCATCCTGTCGGATGCGGACGTCGACGGTTCGCACATCCAGGTATTGCTGCTGACGCTGTTTTTCCGCCACTTCCCGCAACTGATAGACCGCGGCAACATCTGCATCGCGCGGCCGCCGCTGTACCGGGTCGATGCTCCGGCGCGCGGCAAGAAACCGGCGCAGAAAATCTATGCGCTGGACGATGGCGAACTGGAAGCGATTGAAGACAAGTTGCGCAAGGACGGCGTCAAGGACAGCGCCTGGTCCATCTCCCGCTTCAAAGGCCTGGGCGAAATGAACGCCGAGCAGCTGTGGGAAACCACGATGAATCCGGATACCCGCAGGCTGCTGCCGGTTTCGCTCGGCAACTTCGACCTGGAAGCATCGGAAAACCGCTTCAACATGTTGATGGGCAAGGGCGAAGCCGCGGCGCGCCGGGCCTGGATCGAAGAACACGGCAATGAAGCAGAGGCTGATATCTAAATCAGCTACAGCGCGAGGCACAGCAATATATGGCGGTATGGCAACATTTTTGCCATCCGCCATGCGCGGCGGCGAAACGTATTATCATGGTCGCAGTTTCCAGGCTTTCCCGGCGCCACTGTCATGTTTTCCGGACAGCTGGCAGCCAGTCGACCATCCCCGTCGTCCGCCGCAACCATAGCGCAACCGCCCTGCTGCCCAGGGTTTTACCGCGGCTCATCGCCGAGCTTGCAAAGGATAGTGTTTTTAATGAAATACCGTAACAAACTAAGCTTGGCCTCCGATAGCAGATGAAGCAGCTTCGCCGTCATCTGGGCCAACTCCTCACCGCCACTCTGCTGACGTTTGCACTTCTGACCACGGTCGGCAGCGCACGCGCGGATATTTTCGGCTATATCGATGCCGACGGCATGGGGCATTTCTCGACTGAAAAGCTGGATAACCGTTATCAGCTTTTCATGCGCGGCGACGGCTTTTTCGATTCCTCCCGGCTGGCGGCCGGCGGCGCCAAGCCGCTCAGCCCGGCGCTGCGCGACAGCCCGCTGTTCCGCTACCTGTCGCAGCATCCGAACCTGAAAAAATACGAAGCAATGGTGGACCAGGCGGCGCAGGAATTCGCGCTGGAGCCGGCCCTGCTGAAGGCGGTGATGGCGGCTGAATCCGGCTTCAATCCCGCTGCGGTATCGCCCAAGGGCGCGATCGGCCTGATGCAGATCATGCCGGCCACCGCCGAGCGCTACGGCCTGACCGGCGACAGCAAGAAACCGGTCGAGAAAAAGCTGACCGACCCGCGCACCAATATCCGCCTGGGCGCCCGCTATCTGCGCGACTTGGGGAAACTCTATCCGGCGCAGCAAGAGCTGGTGATCGCTTCTTACAACGCCGGCGAAGGCGCCGTACAGAAATACAATAACAAGGTGCCGCCGTATGCGGAAACGCGCAACTACGTGCAGCTGGTGCGGCAGTTTTACCAGCTGTACCAGCCGGCATTCGCGCAATCCGCCGCCGGCGCCGAGGCCGGCCGCAAACCCAGTTTGAACCGCATCCGTCTGGTGATTCCCGGTCGCAGCAACATGCCTGCGGCCATCATGCCGGATATGTCTCCAATTCCGCCAGCTGCGGCGATACCCGCAACGGCAACGCCTCTTATCGAATAATTCTCCGACTCCTCATGACCGACCAAAACGATCTGTTTGCTACGCCAGATGCACCAACCCCGGACGCTGAATCCTTAACCCTCGCCACCTTCGCTGAACGCGCCTACCTCGACTACGCCATTTCGGTCGTCAAGGGCCGCGCCCTGCCTGACGTCTCCGACGGCCAGAAGCCGGTGCAGCGCCGCATCCTGTATGCGATGAGCGAACTGGGCCTGAACGCCGCCGCCAAACCGCGCAAATCGGCGCTGGTGGTGGGCGATGTGCTGGGTAAGCTGCATCCGCACGGCGACCAGTCGGTATATGACGCCCTGGTCCGCATGACCCAGGATTTCTCGCTGCGCTACCCGCTGGTCGACGGCCAGGGCAATTTCGGTTCGCGCGACGGCGACGGCGCCGCGGCGATGCGTTACACCGAAGCGCGCCTGATGCCGATCGCCCGTTTGCTGCTGGAGGAAATCGACATGGGCACGGTCGATTTCCAGCCCAACTACGACGGCTCCACCGAAGAACCGAAACTGCTGCCGGCGCGCCTGCCCTTCGTCTTGCTGAACGGCGCTTCGGGGATCGCGGTCGGCCTGGCCACTGAAATCCCGTCGCACAACCTGCAGGAAGTGGCGAAAGCAGCTGTCGCCCTGATCCGCAATCTCAACCTGAGCCATGCCGAGCTGATGCAGATCATCCCCGGCCCGGACTTCCCGGGCGGCGGCCAGATCATCACCTCGGCCAGCGCGATCTCGGAAATGTACGAAAGCGGCCGCGGCAGCCTGAAAGTGCGCGCCACCTGGAAGATCGAGGACCTGGCGCGCGGCCAATGGCAGGCCGTGGTCACCGAATTGCCGCCTGGCGCATCGTCGCAAAAGATCCTGGAAGAAATCGAAGAGCTGACCAATCCGAAAATCAAGCTCGGCAAGAAGACCCTGACGCCGGAACAGCTGGCGCTCAAGACCTCCATCCTGTCGGTGCTCGACACGGTGCGCGACGAATCCGGGCGCGATGCGCCGGTGCGCCTGGTGTTCGAGCCGAAATCGAAGAACCTGGACCAGACCGAATTCACCAACATGCTGCTGGCCCATACCTCGCTCGAAAGCAGCGCTTCGATCAACCTGGTGATGATAGGCGGCGATGGCCGTCCGCGCCAGAAGGGCCTGGGCATGATCTTGCGCGAGTGGATCACTTTCCGCTTCGTCACCATCACCCGCCGTTCGCAATTCAAGCTGCAGAAAATCGACGACCGCATCCATATCCTGGAAGGCCGCGAAGCGATCCTGCTGAATATCGACAAGGTGATCAGGATCATCCGCGAGTCGGATGAGCCGAAGCCGGCGCTGATCGAGGCATTCAAGCTGTCCGACCGCCAGGCCGAAGACATCCTTGAAATCCGCTTGCGCCAGCTGGCGCGCCTGGAGACCATCAAGATCCAGCAGGAACTGGCCGAGCTGCGCAATGAAAAAGCCACGCTGCAAGACCTGCTCGATAATCCGGCCTCGATGAAACGCCTGGTGATCAAGGAAATCGAAGCCGACCAGAAGCAATTCGGCGATGCGCGCCGCACCCTGATCGAGGCAGCGGAAAAAGCCGTGGTGGAAACCCGCATCGTCGATGAAGCGGTGACCGTCATCATTTCGCAAAAGGGCTGGGTGCGCGCACGCACCGGCCACGGCCATGACGCCAGCCAGTTCGGCTTCAAGGCCGGCGACGCCCTGTACGGCGCATTCGAGTGCCGCACCGTCGACAACCTGCTGACCTTCGGCTCCAACGGCCGCATCTACTCGGTATCGGTAGCGACCTTGCCCAACGCGCGCGGCGACGGCGTGCCGATCACGACCCTGATCGACCTCGCCAACGGCAGCAGCGTCATGCATTATTTCGCAGGCCCGTCCGACCTGATGCTGCTGCTCGCCAGCACCGGCGGTTATGGCTTCACCGCCAAGCTCGGCGACATGCTGAGCCGGGTCAAGGCCGGCAAGTCCTACGTCACGCTGGATGAAGGCGACCTGCCCCTGCCGCCACAGGCGCTGAGCGCCAGCGTCAGCGCCATCGCCTGCCTGTCGGAAAAAGGCCGCCTGCTGGTGTTCGGCCTGGACGAATGCAAGTCGCTCAGCAACGGCGGCCGCGGCGTGATCCTGATGGAACTGGAAGACAAGGAAAAACTGCTGGCGGCGCAACCGATCAGCCAGCGCGG
>NZ_JAQGLV010000315.1 GCF_028292705.1 Collimonas fungivorans
GCGCCGGAATCGGTGCCCAGCACTTTCACCAGGTAGGGCATCACTTCTTTCAGCATCGGCTCCAGCGTCCACGGCGGGTTGATCACGAACATGCCGCTGCTGTGCAGGCCGAAGCCGTCCGGCGACGGCGTCTTCACCGTCAGCGTGACGTTCAGCCAGCCGTTGGCTTTCATGCGCTTCAGCTTGTCCGGCATCTGGCGCGATTCCATGCGGTTCAGCAGCGGATACCAGACGGCGTAAGTGCCGGTGGAGAAACGCGTGAGCGCATCTTCGATGGTGTTCTTGACGTGGCGGTAATCTTCTTTCACCTCATACGGCGGATCAATCAGGACCAGGCCGCGCCGCGACGGCGGCGGCAGCAAGGATTTCAGGCCGAGGAAACCGTCGCCCTGCTGGATCATGACGCGCTTGCCGCGGCCATTGCCGCGCTCGCGCTCGGCTTCCAGGCGGCGGAAGTTGTCGGTCAGGATCTTGCTGTCGCTCGGATGCAGTTCGAACAGGCGCAGGCGATCCTGCTCGCGCATGGTGGCGTCGGCGCAATACGGCGAACCGGGATAGAACTTCAGCTTGCCGTCCGGGTTCAGCTGCCGCACCACGTGCAGATATTCCGCCACCGCCGGCGGCAGGTCCTTGCGGTCCCACAGGCGGCTGATGCCAGTCTCGAACTCGGCGTTTTTCGACGCATAACCGCCGTCCAGCGCATACACGCCGGCGCCGGCATGGGTATCGATCACCATGTAGGAGGTGTCTTTCTGGCCCAGGTAGCGCAACAGCTGGATGGTGACCAAGTGCTTCAGCACGTCGGCATGATTGCCCGCATGGAAGGCATGGCGGTAACTCAACATAGGAAACTCTATCGTGGTGAAGTGTGTTGCCACACTCTACATCAAAGCGCCGGTCGGCTGCTGTGTAAAGGTATGGTGTAGATGGCCCGGGAGCTGCGCAGTACATGGCGCCCGTGCGCAAACGACCCGCATTCTACCATCGCGGCAATCGATAAGAAAAAGCTATTCGATGGAAGATTGCATTTTCAACATCTCTTCCGCCACCGCGACACAGGCTTCGATATGGCGGTTGCCTATGGCCCTGAAGGCCGAGAAGCCGATCGCCGCCGACACCATCTGGCCAGCGATAGGCACCAGCCGGGTAGCATTCTTGGAGAGCACCTTGACGCCGCTGCGGGTCAGGATTTTCAGCATCAGTTCACGCGTCACCGCTCGCCCGATCAGCGTGCTGCCGAGGCCGACGATGGTGCTGTAGGTCGCCACCTTGAGTTTCGGCTGGAGTTTGTCGATCTGCTGCGGCGTCAGGCCGAACTCGGCGTTGATGTCTTCGATCAGGCGCGACAGCAGGTGGATGTCGACCGCGATATCGACGCCCATCACCGGCAGCGCCGAAGCCCCGGCCGACAGCAAGGCCCGTTTCGCCACCATTTGCCGGCAGCGATGGCGCACCGCGTGCAGCGCATGCTCGGTAGCGGGAATCAGGACCAGCTCAGCCTGCCTGGACGGTTTCTTGCGTCCAGGCAGCCGATCGCGCCAGGTATCCAGCATCAGCTGGCCGCCTTGCCTTTGACAAAACCGTAAATCAGCAACAGGATCAAGGCGCCGACGATCGAGCCGATAAAACCCGCACCCTGGCCGGCCTGGTACCAGCCCAGGGCCTGGCCGATGTAGCCCGCCAAAAACGAACCGGCAATGCCCAGCAAGGTAGTCACGATAAGACCCATGTTCTCCTTCCCCGGATGAAGAAATTTAGCAATCACTCCGACTACGAAACCTACGATGATTGTCCACAGAATTCCCATTGCTGCTCCTAAGAGTTGATATTGTTTGCGGGGCGGCTGCCTCGGGCGAAGCCGGTGACCCGCCGTCCAATATAGAGCAAACTCCGGCCGCGCGCAGCGATTGCGTACTAAATGAGTGCTAATTTATGTAAAATATTGTCTCGGCAACACTATTCAGGCATGCAGTTCCTGCGACCGGTCCAGCCTGAAGTAAGCATCCAGCAAGGATGTCTTGTAGACCGCGCCCAGCAGTTCCGGGTCTTCATGGCTGCGCACCACCGGCAGCCGCTCGCCCTGGTGATCGAGGAAGGATTGCAAGGCGTCGCCTAGCGACATCTCGGGCGTCACCACATGCAGGAACTCGCGCCGTATGAAATCGGCGGCCACCTTCCCCTGCGTTTCACTCTTCTCCAGCAGACAGGAGGTAATGTCTTGCAAGGCCACCACGCCGCAATAACGATTGCGCTGGTCGACGATATAGATGTATTTCACCGGATATTTCAGGAACAGGCCGCTGATTTCAGCAAACGGCGCCGTCAGCGGCAGCACCGTATCGGCCGGCCGGATCAGTTCGTTCATGTGGATGCCGCGCAGGCGCACCCGTTCCTGCGCATCGCGATTGCGCTTGATCGTGATGTCGTACATGGAAGCGCCGTTGATGCTGCGCGCGATGAAATAAGCCACCACGCAGGACAGCATCAGCGGCAGCACCACCTGGTAGCTCAGCGTCATCTCGAAAATCATCAGGATCGCCATCAGCGGCGCGCTGGTGGCCGCCGCCAGGAAAGCGCCCATGCCCACCATGGCGTAAGCGAACGGCGCCGAGGTAAGGTCGGGCAGCACGATGTGCAGCAGCTGGCCGAACAGATAACCGATGGCGGCGCCGACGAACAAGGTCGGCGTGAAGATGCCGCCGACCGCGCCGGAACCGGTGGTGATGGCGGTGGCCAGCACCTTGAGCACCAGCACCAGCAGGACGCTCCACCACAGCCAGGGCGTATGCAGCAGCGAATTGACCACGCTGTAGCCGTTGCCCCAGACTTCGGGCATCCAGACCGAAATCAGACCTACCAGCAAGCCGCCCAGTCCCAGCCTTAGCGGCAGCGGCAAGGCGGTCCTGGTAAACATATGCTTGGAGAACGCCAGCAAGCGCAGGAATTGCGGCGCGGCGATGCCGGCCATGATGCCCAGCAGCACAAACCACAGGATCTCGATGCCGGCGACCGGCGGGAACGGCGGCATCTCGTAAGCCGGATGGTAGCCGGGCAGCTCGCGCATGGTGATGTTGGCCACCACCGACGCCACCACTACCGGCCCGAAGCTTTCCATGACGATCGCGCCCAGCACGATTTCGGTGACGAAAAAAGCGCCGGCGATCGGCGCGTTGTAAGCCGAAGTGATCCCGGCCGCCGCGCCGCATGCCACAAGCAGGCGCAAGCGGGCCGGGCTGAAGTGGGTGAAGCGGCCCACCAGCGACGCCGCCAGCGCCGCCAGCTGCACCATCGGACCTTCGCGCCCGATCGAACCGCCGGAGACCACCGTCGCCAGCGACGACAGGCTGCGCAGCAGGCTCTGCCGCACCGGGATGTTGCCGTCGCCGATCGCTACCGCTTCCATGTAATCCGAGGTGGCGCTGGAGGGCACGCGCTTCGCCAGCACCAGGATCGCCCCGGCCAGCAGGCCGCCCGCGGCCGGCAGCAGCAAACGCATTGACCACGGCAAGCTCTTGGCCATGGCGACAAAACTGCCGCTGTGGCCGGTCAGCAGCTGCTGCAAGCCATAGATGCACTCGCGGAACAACACCGTCGCCAGCGCGCCCAGGAAACCGACCACCGCGGCCCACAGCAGCATCGAATGGCTTTCGGAAAAATGGAACAGGCGTTGCAGGCGGATCCGGTATCTTAAAAGCGTGCTGCCTGCGTTGCTACGTACAGTGCTGCTTGAGGGCATGGTGTGTGGTGGCGAGCTGATGTGATTAGGACAGTGATTGGAATAGTGACTGGAATACTACCGTTTCAAGCGCCCGCAGGATTGTCCGGCGCCGCCATCAGAGCGCCGAAGTACGCCATATCCGTGGCAACCGCTGCTTCCGCCTTGTTCTGCATGGCCTGGTAGCGCGCCAGGATTTCGTGCCCTATCGGCGTCACTTGCGCACCGCCGCCTTTGGCGCCGCCGGTCGCTGTCGCCACCAGCGGCGACATGAAGCATTGGTTCATCGCTTCGACCAGCAGCCAGGCGCGGCGATATGACATGCCCAGCGAACGTGCCGCCGCGGAAATCGAACCGCTTTGATGGATGGCCAGCAGCAGCGCTGCCTTGCCTGGACCGAAGGCGATTGCATCGCCCTGCAACACTCTGAGCCGAACCGATTTGGAATTTGCCATATGCGGGATTGTAGCAAGGAGGCAGGCGGCAAATCAGGTATTTTGTTGGCATATTCGCCATGCCGGCAGGATTTCGCATTGACTCCGTGTTTTAAAGTTGACCTACGCTATATCCTGCCATATATTTCGATGTTGCCCGATTTTGCCATCTGCTTGCCACCCACCACCCAGGAGATATTCCATGTTGCGCCGCTGCAATTACTCGATTAAACGCCTGATCCTTGCCAGCGCCCTGCCCCTGTTGCTGTTGACGCCGGCAGTCCATGCGGCCGACCTGGTGGTCTCGGCAGCCGCCAGCCTGACCAACGCCTTCAAGGATCTCAGCCAGGCATTTGAAGCGCAAAACCCCGACACCAAGGTGATCCTCAACTTCGCCGCCTCCGATGTCTTGCTGCAGCAGATCATCAAAGGCGCGCCGGCCGACGTCTTCGCTTCGGCCGACCAGGAAGCCATGAACAAGGCGGAAGCCGAAAAAGCCGTGCTGGCCGCCAGCCGCAAGAACTTTGCAAACAACCAGATCGTGCTGATCGTGCCGGCCGACAGCCAGCTGCGCATACAGCAATTGCAGGACCTGGCGCAGCCGGCGGTCAAGCGCGTCGCCTACGGTAATCCAGCTTCGGTGCCGGTCGGACGCTACACCAAGGCCGCGCTGGAACACGCCAACCTGTGGGACGCCGTTGCCGCCAAGGGCGTGCCGGCGCAAAACGTGCGCCAGAGCCTGGACTATGTAGCACGCGGCGAGGTCGACGCCGGTTTTGTATTCTCCACCGACGCCGCGATCATGCCGGACAAGGTCAAGGTCGCATTGCAGGTGCCTTCGCAAACCGCGGTCAGCTATCCGATCGCCGTCACCAGCAACACCAAGCAGGCCGACATGGCTGCCAAGTTCGTCGCCTATGTACTGTCGCCGGCCGGCCAGTCCACGCTGGCGCGCTACGGCTTCTTGAAACCCTGATGACCAAGTGAACTGTAACAGCCAAATCAAGAGCGCCTGTCACGTATCCGACGCGCATGGCGGCGTTGCACATGCTCGCAATAGTCCTGCTATTGCTCCGCTGTGCGCCTTGCCCTATGCGCCGGATACGTGCCCTTCACTCTCGATTCAGCTATTACAGTCCACTAGTGTTATCGTCAAGCTCCCCGGACAGCGGCAAAGGTTAGTAGTGAATAGAAAGCAGAAGCCATGAACAGCGGTGTCTGGGTTGCCCTGCTGCTGTCGTTGAAAGTTGCAGGCTGGGCCACCCTGCTCAACATGCTGTTCGGCGTCGCCGCCGCTTATGGCTTATCGCGCTGGCGCTCGCCGGCGCGCGATCTGGTCGACGCCATCCTGACCCTGCCGCTTGTGCTGCCGCCGACCGTGCTCGGCTATTACTTGCTGGTGCTGCTGGGCCGCCGCGGCGTGTTCGGCGTCTGGCTGGAAAAATGGGGCATCCAGCTAGTGTTCACGTGGCAGGGCGCAGTGATCGCCGCCACTATCGTCGCCTTTCCGCTGGTGCTCAAATCGGCCCGCGCCGCTTTCGACAATGTCGACGTGCAGCTGGAAAATGCTGCGCGCGTGCTGGGCGTATCGGAAGCCGGTGTGTTCTTCCGCGTCACCTTGCCGCTGGCTTCCAAGGGCATTGCCGCCGGCGTATTGCTGGCGTTTGCACGCGCGCTCGGAGAATTCGGCGCGACCCTGATGATCGCCGGCAACCTGCCGGGCCGCACCCAGACCTTGTCGGTCGCCATTTATGAAGCGGTGCAGGCCGGTGACGACCAGACCGCCAACCTGCTGGTGCTGATCACTTCGGCCACTTGCATCGTGGTGCTGCTGATCGCCGGCCGCCTGTTGCCGAAAAGCCAGCAGCGCAGGCAGTCATGACGAATTTCCTATGACTATCGAGATCAACATACGCAAGCATCTGCAGGCCAACGACCGCGGCTTCAATCTCGATATCGCGCTGCATACCGAGAGCGACCGTGTGGTGCTGTACGGCCCCTCCGGCGCCGGCAAGAGCCTGACCTTGCAGGCAATCGCCGGTTTGCTGACGCCCGATGAAGGCCTGATCCGCCTCAAGAAAAACACCCTGTTCGACAGCGCCGGCGGCATTTGCCTGCCGCCGCAGCAGCGTAAGGTCGCCTACCTGTTCCAGGACTATGCGCTGTTCCCGCACCTTACCGTGGCGCAGAACGTGGCGTTCGGCTTGCGCCCGGGCTGCTTCAACCTGCGCCGCCCGCACGACCATCCGGTCGTCAGGAAATGGCTGGCCTCGTTCGAACTGAGCGCGGCCGCCAACAGTTATCCGCACCAGCTGTCGGGCGGCCAGCGGCAACGCGTGGCTCTGGCCAGGGCGCTGGCGCTGGAACCGGACATCCTGCTGCTGGACGAACCGTTTTCGGCGCTGGACCTGAACTTGCGCGACCGCATGCGGCGTGAACTGTCCGAGCTGCAAAAACAGCTGAACGTACCGATGATGGTAATCACCCACGACCCAGCCGACCTGGCACTGCTGGGCGACGAGATCTTCGAGATCCGCGACGGCATGATCGCACCGCCGGCCAGGACATAAAAAAAGCGCAGCCGAAGCTGCGCTTTTTATCGCCGGGTTTCTTTGCTTAGAAAATGTGGCGGATGCCGACCGCAACGCCGGTCACGCTATCCTTGCCAACCAGTTCCGACAAGGCCGCATTCTTGGCCTTGTTGTAGTCGACCGTACCGTAGACCTGGGTGCGCTTGGACAAAGCGTATTCCGCCACGCCGACCAGCGCGTAGCGGGTGCCGTCGCCCAGGTTGCCCAACGTGGCGACCGTGACGTTCTTGCTCTTGTCATAGTAGCCGGCCGCAGTCAGCGACCAGGCCGGAGTGGCCTGGTAAGTCGCGCCCAGGAAGTAAGCATCGTCCTTGCGCTCGACGCCGCCGATGCCGCCATTGATCGAAGCCGCACTGTTGGTGACGCCGAAATATGCCGGGGTCGTGCCGGTGCTGTCCTTGATGCGATAGTAGCCGCCGAACAGCTTGGCCGCGCCCAGCGTGTAGGACAGGCTCAGGTTGTAGGCAGTGTCTTTCCAGTCCGAATTGGTCGGGCTGACAGTTTGCTGGAAGCCGCCGCCGATGGCGAACGGGCCGGCTGTATAGGCCAGGGTGCCGCCGATCTGGCTGCCCAGCTTGACCGAACCGGCCTTCTCGCCGGCAGCATAGCTGATGCCTGCAGCGAGGCCGCCGAACGTGCCGTAGTACTTCAGCATGTTCGAATTGCGGATCAGGGTGGCGCCGGCCGGCATCCATGCATTCTGGTCGTAGTTGCCGACGGTCAGCGGATCGAAATGGTCCGCCATCAGATCAAACAGCGGAGTTTGCTGGCGACCCAGGGTGACCGTGCCGAAAGAACCGCTCAGGCCTACGTAGGATTGACGGCTGAACAAGGTATTGGCGCTGGACATGCTGCCGGTATCGGAATTGAAACCGTTCTCCAGGCGGAAAATCGCTTTCAGGCCGCCGCCCAGGTCTTCAGTACCCTTGAAGCCGATACGGCTGTTCGAGATCGCGCCATTGGTGATGACAAAGTTTTTTTGCCCGGCTGCGTTATCGCTGCTGAGATAACGGATGCTGGTGTCGACAATGCCGTAGATCGTGACATTAGTCTGGGCCATCGCGCTCCCGCTGGCCAAACCTGCCGCTACCAGCATCAAGGAATATTTTTTCATGCATCTCTCCGTAAGTTAAACATTTTTTAGATTTTATTCGACAGCCTGGCGACGCCTGCTCCCACGTCGCCTTGCCATCGCTTTACCGCCACTGCTACTACGTTACGCTGCCATTTCAGCGTTGCCGGGGGTAAAGCTGAGCAGACATCATATCAGCACAACTTTCCCCCAAAACAAGTTGTTGTTAAAACCCAACTATGTTTATTCAGATTTCAGTACGCCGCGGCGTATCTGGTCGCGTTCGATCGACTCGAACAGCGCCTTGAAATTGCCTTCGCCGAAGCCTTCGTCGCCTTTGCGCTGGATAAATTCGAAAAACACCGGGCCCAAGGTAGTCGCCGAGAAGATTTGCAGCAGCAGGCGCTGGCCGTCCTGGTTCGAGACGCCATCCAGCAGGATGCCGCGCATCTGCAGCTCGGCGGTCGGCTCGCCATGGTTCGGCAAGCGCCCTTCCAGCATTTCATAGTAGGTTGCCGGCGGCGCTGTCATGAACGGCGTACCCATCTTCTTCAGGGCGTCCCAGGTTTGCACCAGGTTGTCAGTTTGCAAAGCAATATGCTGGATCCCTTCGCCGTTGAACTGCATCAGGAACTCTTCGATCTGGCCCGACCCTTTGGACGACTCCTCATTCAAGGGGATGCGGATCTTGCCGTCCGGCGCGCTCATCGCCTTGGAGGTCAGGCCGGTGTACTCGCCCTTGATGTCGAAATAACGGACTTCGCGGAAATTGAACAGTCGCTCGTAGAACGCCGCCCAGTGCGCCATGCGGCCGCGGTACACATTGTGGGTCAGGTGGTCGATGGTTTTCAGGCCGGCGCCGGCAGGGTTGCGCTCTGCGCCTTCGATGAATTCGAAATCGATGTCATAGATCGACTTGCCGGGAGTGAAACGATCGATCAGATACAACGGCGCGCCGCCGATGCCCTTGATCGCCGGCAAACGCAGTTCCATCACGCCGGTGTTGATTTCCATCGGCTCGGCGCCGCGCTCCAGCGCGCGCTGGTATGCCAGGTGCGCGTCATTGACGCGGAACGCCATGCCGCAGGCGGACGGGCCATGCTCTTTGGCAAAATAATAGGCGGGGCTCTTGGGCTCGTAATTGATGATGAAATTGATATCACCCTGGCGATACAGGGTCACATCCTTGGAGCGGTGGCGCGCCACCTTGGAGAAGCCCATGGCTTCGAACGCCGGCTCGAGCACGTTCGGGGTGGGCGAGGCGAACTCGACAAATTCAAAGCCGCACAGGCCCATGGGGTTTTCAAACAGATCGGACATGATGTACTCCTGCAAATAAAGTCTGGTGGACTGGGTCTAAACGGATCAGCTGCGGGTAGCAGCTGATTCCGAGGTTTCTGGCGTAATCAGTTGTTGCAAGGCGATTTCAAAAGCGACTTTGGCGATGCCGGTACGGCTGGCCGAACGGCCGTGGCATTTTTCCAGCGCCGCAGCCACAGTGGCCGAAACGTCGCCGAAGATGGCTTCGTCGGAAATTTCCACCTCGCTTTGCATCAGGAACGCGAAGGCGCGCGCCATGCCGCAGTTGGCGACGAAATCCGGGATCACGGCGACCTTGGCGTCGGCGTATTCATAAATCGGACCGTAGAAAATATCGCTG
>NZ_JAQGLV010000064.1 GCF_028292705.1 Collimonas fungivorans
GCGAGTGTCGTAAAAAAGCCCGTGAATGTTCGATTCACGGGCTTTTTTGTGGCCGGCTGCTTGCCGATGTTTCTATTATCAAACAACCCTCGTAGAATAATTCCATGTCTTTCGATTCCTCTCCCATTGCCGCCATCGCCACCGCACCAGGACGCGGCGGCATCGGCGTAGTCCGTATTTCCGGCAAACAGCTGGGCTCCCTGATCGAAGCGGTTTGCGGCATCGCCGAAAGCAAGCTGGCGCCGCGCCACGCTACCTACCTGCCGTTCAAGAATGCCGACGGCAGCGTCATCGACCAGGGGCTGGCGATCTATTTCAAGGCGCCGCATTCCTATACCGGTGAAGACGTGCTGGAGCTGCAGGGGCATGGCGGGCCGGTGGTGCTGCAGATGCTGCTGAGCCGTTGCCTGGCGGCGGGCCAGGATATCGGCTTGCGCATGGCGGAGCCGGGGGAATTCACGCAGCGGGCGTTTATCAATGACAAGCTGGACCTGGCGCAGGCAGAGGCGGTGGCGGACCTGATTGAGGCGTCTACCGAGGCTGCGGCCAAATCGGCTTCGGAATCGCTGTCGGGCGCGTTTTCCAAAGTGATCCATGCGCTGGTGGGGCAGGTCACGAATCTGCGCATGCTGGTTGAAGCGACGCTGGATTTCCCGGAAGAGGAAATCGACTTCCTGGAAAAATCCGATGCGCGCGGCCAGCTGGCGACTATCCGCAGCACGCTGGACAATGTGTTCAGCCAGGCGGCCCAGGGCGCTTTGCTGCGCGATGGCTTGAACATCGTGCTGGCGGGGCAGCCGAATGTCGGCAAGTCGTCCTTGCTGAATGTGCTGGCCGGATCCGATGTCGCCATCGTTACGCCGATCGCCGGCACTACCCGCGACAAGGTTACTGAAACGATCCAGCTGGAAGGTATTCCGCTCAACATCATCGACACCGCCGGCATCCGCGAGGCGGAAGACGCCAACGACGAAGTGGAACGGATTGGCATCGAGCGCACCTGGGCGGCGGTGGCTAACGCCGATGTGATTTTGCACATGCTGGATGCCAATCACGGCCCGTCACTCGCCGATGAAAAAATCGTCGCGCGTTTTCCGAACAGCGCACCGATCATCCGCATCTGGAACAAGATCGACCAGTCGGGCCACAAACCTGCGGTTGATGTGATGAACGACGCTACCCATATCTATCTGTCGGCCACCGATCATCTTGGGATCGACTTGCTGCGCACGGAGCTGCTGCGCATCGCCGGCTGGCAACAGACCGGCGAATCGCGCTACCTGGCGCGCGAGCGTCACCTGATTGCGCTGAAGGCGGCGCGCGACCACCTGGAGATCGCCGACCAGCATGCTTCGCTCGACAACCGGGTTAACGATCAGTCGCTTGATCTGTTTGCTGAGGAATTGCGGCTGGCGCAGGATCGGCTTAGCAGCATTACCGGGGCGTTTACGCCGGATGATTTGCTGGGGGTGATTTTTTCCAGGTTCTGCATCGGAAAATAAAAGATCATCCGGCGAAATTCGTTACGCGGTACGCTGGATCTGATCCATGCCCGCCGCCACCGCTTGCAAACAGATACAAATCAGTGGCTGGAATTGTGCGCCCTGGCCCCATGTAGTGTGGTGTTGAACCAATAGCGGGTTTTATGCAGACCGCCTGCATGACATCCGTTTGAGTCATTCTTCTACCTTGCTACAGGAGCAATAGTCATGAGTCCGCAAGAAATCCAATCGCTGCAAGATTTTCTGAATCAACTGGCCCAGGTGCGCGGTATTGCCAAAGATCCGCAAGCCGACGCCTTGATTGCAAGCGCCGTTGCACAGCAACCGGACGCAGCCTACCTGCTGGTCCAGCGTGCATTATTGATGGAGCAAGCGCTTACTACGGCCAAAACACAGATTGCCTCGCTGCAGAGCCAGATCCAGGCGACGCAGGCTGCGCCGTCGCGCAGTTTCTTCGACGCCAATGCATGGGGCAATACTTCGGCCACAGCGCCGCGTCCGGCGCCATCGCCGATGACGGCCGGCATGCCCGCGCCAATGCAACCTCTCATGCAGAGCCCGGCGCCGGCAGCGTCGCCAGGCTTCTTCGGCGGCGGCATCGGCAGCGCGCTAGGCACGGTGGCGGCAACAGCTGCAGGCGTGGCGGGAGGTGCGTTCCTGTTCCAGGGAATCGAGCACCTGATGCATCCCGGCAGCGGCGCCGGATTCATGAACCAGGCCGGCATGGCGCCGTCGACGGAGAACACCACCGTCAACAATTTTTACGATGCCGACACGGCCAAGGATGACAGCACGAGTACGGATGACATCGCTGCCGACGACATGAGCGGCGATGACGATTCCTCGATTATTTAGGCGCCTGCGCAAATATCTGTAAAAAGGGTATTGAAAAGCGCTTGGGCAGCACAATATTCACTTGGTCTCCTCCAACTCTCCCTAAGTTTTGGATTTAGCCCGCTGCCGCAAGGCTGGCGGGCTTTTTTTTGTCTATTGCGGCAAAACCCCTCAATGGTGAAGGTGATAATCAGGCGGGAGGCAAGTCTGTCAGGCGCATGGCGGAGAGTCCATGGGTTTGCTGAAGTTATTTCCAATGGCAATTGAAAGGTGTACATTGGCTATTCCATCGAACGAGGGCCGGCATGAAACGCTTC
The DNA here is from genome assembly GCF_028292705.1 of Collimonas fungivorans. GTDB lineage: Bacteria > Pseudomonadota > Gammaproteobacteria > Burkholderiales > Burkholderiaceae_D > Collimonas > Collimonas fungivorans_B. Next base: position 2,654 of record NZ_JAQGLV010000064.1, read on the forward strand.
TACACTTTTCTTCGCAAAAATCCGCTCTCTGCGGTTTTGCTGTGCGTACTCGCGGGTTTTGCCCTTATCAAAGGCATCGCCCTCGGGATTGCCTACCTCGTCAGTGCAACGCTTAAACTCGGTGTTGTGACCGTCGGACTTCTTCTTGCCTTGAAAATGCTGCTGCTCGCTGCATGGCTTGCCAGTAGAGCAAAAAAACAGCCCAAGCCTCTGCTCCTCGGAAAGTAACTGACAGCCGAGTTCTTTCCACCCAAGACTTCCTGATTGGAACGACGGCCGCTCCGGTCCATGCATTCACATGCCTGGATCCGGACCTGGTTCCGAAAGCTTTTATTTGCTGATTTTCCGGATCACATTGCGATCCGCCACGTAGAGGTTGCCTGCAGCATCTGCTGTCACGCCCACGGTCGCGGTAAAACTGGCGGCGGTTCCTGCGCCATTTACGCTGCCGGCCTGGCTATTCCCGGCCAGGGTTGTCACCACGCCGGCAGGGGTAATCATGCGAATCAGGCGATTTCCCGTATCCGCAACATAGACATTGCCCTGCGTATCCACCGCCACGCTGTTGGGTTGGGAAAAACTGGCCGCGCTGCCGACGCCATCCTTGCTGTCAAAGCTGCCGTTGCCAGCCAGCGTGGTGACCAGGCCTGCCGACGTGACCTTGCGGATCAGGCTGCCCATCCGGTCAGCTACATAAAGGTTGCCGGAAGCATCCAGGGCTACGCCTGCCGGCACGCTGAAGCTGGCGGCAGCGCCGGCACCGTCCGCACTGCCACGAGTGAGGTTGCCGGCCACGGTGGTGACCATGCCGGCAGGCGTAATCATGCGTATCAGGTTATTTCCGCCGTCGGCAACATAGACATTACCTGCTGCATTTACCGCGACGCCTGTGGGCAAACTGAAGCTGGCGGCGCTCCCGGCGCCATTCATGCTACCGGTCGCGCCGCTGCCGGCGAGAGTAGTGACCACACCGCCAGGGGTGACTTTGCGAATCAGGTTATTGGTGGTATCAGCCACATAAACATTGCCTGATACATCGACGGCGATGCCCGAGGGTCCATTAAAACTGGCGGCGGCGCCCGTGCCGTTTACGCTACCGGCAGTACCGCTGCCGGCCAAGGTGGTGACGGCCCCGGAAGGCGCAATCACTCTGATCAGATTATTGCCGGTATCGCCGACATACACATTGCCGGATGCATCTGCCGCCACGCCGTTGACGTTGAAAAAACTGGCTGCAACGCCGATGGCGTCTGCACGGCCAGGGTTACCGCTGCCAGCCAGCGTGGTGACGTTAGCTGCCACCGTGGGGCTGGGATTGACGACCGGGCTCGGACTGCCAGAACTGTCGCCGCCGCCTCCGCATGCGGCGAGCAGCGTGATCGTTGATGTCATTAATGCCAGTTTCAAATATCGGTTTTTCACCCAGTCTCCCTGATTGATTATCGGTGGCTCACCGCGCAAGCATTTGCGGAACGGAGCCATGCTTCAGCCTGATTTTTGATTGCGTGTCGTGCAACCTTGTACTGAAGCAAGTGAGAGTAAGTGATTTCGGGAGGGGGCTTAATTCTAATGTGTTGCAAATTGTAAATATGGGTCTTTTTGCAACTGCTGGCAGCAAGGCCGATAGCCGGTCGAGCAGGGGGAAAGGTAAGTCCGCGACTGTCAGCAATGCACGGCGGACGACAGATGGCGGCTCTGGCGCCGCCATTTGCTGTCGCTAATTAATAGCGGTTCGGGCCGTCATCCCGGCGGTGGTCGTCCCGGTCGTCGCCGCGATGGTCATGCCAGTCGCCGCGATCCCGGTAGCCGCCATCTCTCCCGCCGTACGGGGGAACTATGCAGCCGCTGAGCAATACCACCGCCAGACCAAACAAGATTGTGAGACGTTTCATGGCAGGCTCCAGGATTATTGATATCTGTTTCGATCCCAGGGTTGCCTTATCGTTCACTTGAATTTGTCCGGCCGTTCGGTCAGGCTCTCGCGCCAATCGCCGGAATAGGCGAAGGCCGGTGCGTGGACTTCCTGCGAATACCAGAAATGTGTCCTGACTTTGTGTGTCGGCTCCATGAACCAATGGGCATGTCCGCTTGCATCCACCGCCCACCATCGTGCGCCTTTCGGCGCGTGTTTCCAGTCAACCTCTCCGTACATGCTTGCCTCTTGAAATTCAGCTACAGAATACATGGCTGCAGGCGGCGGTTTTTGCCGCTTTCATTACAGATGATCCAGGCATTCAAACAGTATGAAAATTTTGGACAGGCACATCGGGAAGCAGGTTCCGCTATTTATTTACATAGCGCCGTGGCAAGGCAACCGCTTGCAGTCGTCGTCCATTTAATGGGATCGCCGGGAGCCGGCGTCAATACATAGGTGTCGGTCGCAAGAAGGCCGTCTTTTGCCTGCGGGACAACTGTGACAACGCCGTTCTTGACGCTGACCGAAGCCACATACTTGCCTGGATTTCCTGCGGCGTCGGCAGGAATGCCGTGGGCGCCGCCGTCGCAGCCGACACTGGTGTTCAACTGCTGCATGCAAGCTTCGACAGCTGGTTTAGCTGCAACACCTGCCGCAATCACTTCTGCGAATTTTTCTTTCTTCAGGTGGTTCTGATAGGCCGGAATGATAACCGCTGCCAGAATGCCAATGATGGCGATGACCAGCATCAGCTCTATCAAGGTGAAGCCGAGGCTCCTGTCGGCAGACAGGCGATGTGAAGTTTTCATTTTGTCCTCTCTGTTCTGGTGAAGCTTCTGTTAGAGGGTCGGAATCCGGTTTTGTTCTTACCGCTTATATAAGATACGGCCTGGATTCAGGTTCGGCGGCCGGATTCGCATTCGAATAACGGCCATCAAATGCAATTTCCCACCCCATTTTCGCTACACTCATTTACTTAACGTTACAATTGTTGCCCCTCAGAACAACATTGGCTAACGGCTGCCGTTACACTGAAATCACGAAATGGCGACATCGCCATATATAGCAGTGCTGGCAAACAGGAAATGAAATGAAAAAACTTTTAGCATGTCTGGCGCTCGGCGCCATCGCCGCTGCGGCTTCCGGCAGCGCTGCTGCCGGCGGCGTGAATGTCGGCGTCGGCATTTATGTCGATCCGCCGGTACGGCCGTATTACCCGCCGGTGGTGCAATACGAACCTCGTTACGTTCCTGCACCGGTGTATTACCCGCCGCAGCCAGTCTATGTAGAGCCCGGCTGGCGCGAGCACCGAGAATGGCGGGAGCGCCGCGACGACGAATGGCGCCGCGAAGAATGGCGACGCCGCAACTGGCGTGAACATCGCCGCCATCACGACGACGA
>NZ_JAQGLV010000097.1 GCF_028292705.1 Collimonas fungivorans
GCAAATTCGGAAAACAAAGCCTCGGTTCGCCTACTTCAGTGATTTTCGTCGGGCTGTTGCTCCATCGTTTCACGCAGCGCGATTTGCAGCTTCGAATGCAATTTCACAAAACGTTGCCACAACACCAACACCAGTGCGGCGGCAGCCACCAGCACCAGGATAAGCAGATTGGTGGGCGGCAGGATCCTGCTGCTGAGCGCGGCAATCATCAGCATGATGCCGATGATGGACACCACCGGGATTACTTCGGCGACCACGCGCCGCACTGCGTGGCTGTAGGAACCGGCCCATTCCGGCTTGACGCTGATTTCCGCCAGCAGCATGCTCAGCGCATGCAGTTTGCGATAGGTGGCGATCAGGAAAGGCAGCGAAATCAGCAGCGCGCCGCCCCACACTATGGCGTTCTGCACTTGCGCGTCCGCCACCCAGGCCGACATGCTGTTGCCGAGCGTCTCGGAAAAATAGCCGCCGATGATGAAAATCGCCACCACCAGCGCCAGGTTCACCACCACCTGCATCAGGATGCGGCGGATGATGCGCGACAGCTCGGCGCGGTCACCCTGCGGCTGCAAACTGTCCAGCCAGGTTGAATACATGCCGAACACCGACGCCAGCTTCTGCGGCATGGCCTGCGCCAGGCGGCTGGAAAGCGGATCGGCCAGCTTGATCAGGTAGGGTGTCAGCAAGGTAGTCACGGCGGAAACGGCCACCACGGTCGGATAGAGGAAATCGCTGGTGACTTTCAGGCTGACGCCAAGCGCCGCAATGATGAAGGAAAACTCGCCGATCTGCGACAGGCCCATGCCGACCCGCATCGAGGTGCGGCCATCGTGGCCCGACAGGAAAGTCGCCAGGCCGCAGCTGACCACCTTGCCCAGCACCACGGCCAATGTGATCACACCAATCGGCAACCAGTACTGGGCCAGGATGGAGGGATTGAACAACAGCCCGATGGCGACGAAAAAGATGGCGCTGAACATGTCGCGCACCGGTTCGATCAGGCGTTCGATCTGGTGCAGATGGCGCGACTCGGCCATCACCGCACCGATGATGAAAGCGCCCAGCGCCACGCTGTACTGCATTTTCATGACCAGCAGGCAGAAGCCGAAACACAGGCCGAGCACGGTCACCAGCAGCATTTCCTTGCTCTTGAATTTGGCCACATAGTCCAGCAGGCGCGGTACGACCAAGATGCCGGCCACCAGCGACACGATCATGAACAGCACCAGCTTGCCGATGGTGATCGCGGCGTCGCCGGCGTCCACCGAACCGCTGGTCGCCACCCCGGACAGCAAGGCGATCATGCCGATCGCCAACACATCCTCGACAATCAGGATGCCGAAAATCAGCTGGGCGAATTTCTCGCGCTTCATGCCCAGTTCGTTGAGCGCCTTGACGATGATGGTGGTCGACGATACCGACAGCATGGCGCCGAGGAATACCGCGTCCATCGTCTTCCAGCCGAAATAGATCCCGATCTCGTAACCCACCCACAGCATCAGCGTAATCTCCGCCAGGGCCGCCACGAAAGCCGTGGCGCCGACCTTGCCAAGTTTCTTCAGGCTGAATTCCAGGCCCAGCGAAAACAGCAGGAAGATCACGCCCAGTTCAGCCAGGATCTGGATCGTGCGTTCATCCGTGATCAGCGAAAACGGCGGCGTATGCGGTCCGATGATGACGCCGGCGACGATGTAGCCAAGCACCACCGGCTGCTTGAAACGGTTGAACAGCACCGTCACGACGCCGGCGATCAGCATGATCACGGCCAGATCCTGGATAAACGTTTCTACCGCATGGTGCATGGGTGGGTTTCCGAAGTAAGCAGATTGGAGAGGCGCACAAGCAGCGGCGGCAGGCGCCGCCATGCTTGGCTTTCTTGCAATTATATATTGCCGGCGACAACCGGCATCGCATTCAGCCTCTCAGGGCTGAATGAAAGCTCGCGATTCGGCAGATGCGGAAAAACCGCAAATCAGTCGTCGTGGTTGGGATCCAGCTCGGGGAACAGCACTTCGGTAAAACCGAAGCGGGTGAAATCCTTGATCCGCATCGGATACAAGATGCCGTTCAGATGATCGGTTTCATGCTGCACGACACGCGCATGAAAGCCATCGACGTCGCGGCTGATGGCTGCGCCGGTCTGGTCGAAGCCTTCGTAATGCAGGCTGGTCCAGCGCGGCACCACGCCGCGCAGGCCAGGCACCGACAGGCAGCCTTCCCAGCCGTCTTCGGTTTCGTCGGAAAGCGGCCGCAGCACCGGATTGATCAGCACCGTTTCCGGCACCGCCGGCGCATCCGGATAACGCACGTTGTTCTTGAAACCGAAAATCACCAGCTGCAGGTTGACGCCGATCTGCGGCGCCGCCAGGCCGGCGCCGTTGGCCGCATACATGGTATCGAACATGTCGGCGATCAGCGCTTCCAGTTCCGGCGTGCCGAAGGCAGTGACCGGCTCGGCTTGCCGCAGCAGGCGAGGATCGCCCATTTTCAGGATTTCACGAACGGTCATGGCGCGATCTTCAGTAGGATTATTTGAATTGTTTCAGGTACTCGGCAAACTCCGGACCGGTTTCCGGATGTTTCAGGCCCATCGCCAGCGTCGCCTGCAGGTAACCCAGCTTGGAGCCGCAATCATAACGCTGGCCGGCGTAGCGGTAGGCCAGTACGCGTTCTTTTTTCATCAATGCGGCAATGCCGTCGGTCAGCTGGATCTCGCCGCCGGCGCCCTTGCCCAAACCTTCCAGGCAATCGAAAATACCGTTGGTCAGCACATAGCGGCCGACTACCGCCAGGGTGGAAGGCGCCTGGTCGGGCTGCGGTTTTTCAACGATGCTGTTGACCTTTTCCAGGTCGGTCTTGTAAGCATCGATGCTGACGATGCCGTACTGCTTGGTGTCGGCGCGCGGCACATCCTGCACTGCCAGCATGCTCGACTTTTCGGTGGCGAAGATATCGGTCATCTGCGCCAGCACAGGTTTTTGTCCGGCCGCCACATCCATGAAATCGTCCGCCAGCAGTACCGCAAAAGGATCGTCGCCGACCACCGGACGCGCGCACAGCACTGCGTGTCCCAGGCCGAGCATTTCCGACTGGCGTATGAAAATGCAATTGATGTGCTTGGGAATGACGTTTTGCACCAGCTCCAGCAAACGCGCCTTGCCGGCCGCTTCCAGTTCGGTTTCCAGCTCGTAGGCCTTGTCGAAGTGATCCTCGATCGCGCGCTTGTTGCGGCCGGTGATGAACACCATGTCGGTGATGCCGGCGGCGACAGCTTCTTCCACTGCGTACTGGATCAAGGGCTTGTCGACGATAGGCAGCATTTCTTTCGGCTGCGCCTTGGTGGCAGGTAAAAATCGGCTGCCCAGGCCGGCGACGGGAAATACGGCTTTTCTAATCTTGGTCATGATCGCTTTCTAAAAGAGTGCGGAGTCCGTCCTCATCCAGGATAGGGATGTTCAGTTCTTCCGCTTTAGTCAGTTTGCTGCCGGCCTCAGCGCCCGCGACCACATAGCTGGTCTTCTTGGAAACCGACCCTGTCACTTTGCCGCCAGCCGCCTCAATCATGGCAGCGGCAGCATCGCGCGTCAGAGTCGGCAGGCTGCCGGTCAGCACGAAGGTCTTGCCTAACAAGAACTTGGACCCGCCGGCAGCCGGCAAGTTCTCCGGCCAGTGGATTCCAGCCGCTCGCAACTGTTCGACCAGCTCCCGGTTCAGCGGATCGGCAAAGAAAGCGAGCAATGATCGTGCCACCACAGGACCGATATCGGCAACTTCCAGCAGCTGTTCCTCCGAAGCCTGCAATAAACCGTCGATGTTGCCGAAGTGCGTCGCCAGCTCTTTCGCCGTTGCCTCGCCCACGTGGCGGATGCCGAGCGCATAAATGAAGCGGCCCAGCGTGGTCGACTTCGATTTTTCCAGCGCAGACATGACATTCTGCGCCGATTTGTCGGCCATGCGGTCCAGCGCCGCCAACTTCACCAGGCCCAGCTTGTACAGGTCGGCCGCCGTGTGGATGACGTCGCGATCGACCAGCTGTTCGATCAGCTGGTCGCCCAGGCCTTCGATATCCATCGCCCGGCGCGATGCAAAATGCTGCAAGCCACCCTTGCGCTGTGCCGCGCACTTGACCCAGCCGCCCGAGCAGCGCGCGATGGCCTCATCCTCCAGCTTGACGATGGCAGAGCCGCAAATCGGACACTGGCTCGGCATGACAAACGGCTGCGCGTCCGCCGGCCGCAGTTCCGGCACAAAGGAAACCACTTCTGGAATCACGTCGCCGGCGCGGCGCACGATCACGGTGTCGCCGATATGGATATCCTTGCGCCGCACCTCGTCTTCATTATGCAGGGTGGCGTTGGTCACCGTGACGCCGCCGACAAACACCGGCGCCAGCCGCGCCACAGGAGTGACAGCGCCGGTGCGGCCGATCTGCACTTCGATGCCCAGCACCTGGGTGGTGGCTTCTTCCGCCGGGAATTTATGCGCCAGCGCGAAACGCGGCGCGCGCGACACGAATCCCAAGGTCTGCTGCTGCAGCAGGCGGTTCACCTTGTAGACCACGCCGTCGATTTCGTAAGGCAGTTGCGGGCGCTTGCCGCCGATATCGCGGAAAAAATCCAGCAGGCCGCTGGCGCCCTTGACGACGCCGCGTTCCTTGCATACCGGCAGCCCGAGCTGGCTGTACCAGTCCAGCAGCGCCGAGTGCGACGGCGGCATGTCGGCGCCTTCCAGCATGCCGATGCCGTAGGCGAAAAAGCGCAAGGTGCGCTGCGCCGTGATGCGCGAATCGAGCTGGCGCAAACTGCCGGCGGCGGCATTGCGCGGATTGGCGAATTCTTTCATCTCCGCCTCGCGCTGGCGGGCATTGAGCTTGGCGAAATCGTCCTTGAACATCAGCACTTCGCCGCGCACGTCCAATACCTTGGGCGGATGCTCGGTATGCAGCCGCAGCGGAATCGCACGCACGGTGCGGATGTTGCTGGTGACGTTTTCGCCGGTGGTGCCGTCGCCGCGGGTGGCGGCCTGCACCAGCACGCCGTCTTCGTAGCGCAGGTTGATCGCCAGGCCGTCAAACTTCAGCTCGGCGGCGTACTCGATGTCGCTGTCGGCCTGGGTGTCGAGGCCATCCCTGACACGGCGGTCGAACTCGATGATGTCGTTGTCTTCAAAGCCGTTGCCCAGCGATAGCATGGGTATCGAGTGCGTCACCTGCTCGAACAGCGGCAACGGTGCGGCGCCCACGCGCTGGGTCGGCGAATCCGGCGTATTGAGTTCCGGATGGGCCTGCTCCAGCGCCTGCAATTCACGGAACAGCTGATCGTATTCAGCATCCGGAATCGAGGGATTGTCGAGCACGTAATAGGAATGATTGTGGCGGTTCAGCTCGGCTGCCAGCCAGGCGGCGCGCGAACGCCATTCGGCGGCATCGGGAGCGTTTCCCGGGCCGCCTGCTTGTGATGATAGTGAGGACATGATTAACTGAATAGACGCAAAGCCCGAATCGAGCCGGCTGGAATTTCAGCGGCATCCATTTCACGGTAAAAAGCATCGACCTGGCCGGCGATCTCGGCCAGCTGCACATCAGCCAGAGGCTGGTTGCTGTCGTCGACCAGCACGCCGCCAAGGCGCGCCGCCAGTGAACGTGCGCAGGCCACCATCGCGCCGTAACCGTCGCGGTCTGGCGCCACCCGCGGCACGTCGAGCAGCAAGGTCAGGCGGCTGGTGGTTTCAGCAACCGCGCTGGCATTGGTGGACAAAGAGAACAGCAGGCCGCCCTCGCCGTCCGACATCACCATGCGGCCTTCCGGCCGCGCATCGAAACCCTGGCGGGTCAGCGCCGCCAGCAAGGTGCTGATGGCCCACGGCGCACCGTTGGACTGGATATTCACGCCCAGCTGGGCATCGTGTTCGATCACGAACTGATGCAGGGAGCGCGCGGTGTGCATCACTTCCGACATGTCAGGCAGATCCGGTTCGGCGCCCAGGTCGTCGGCGATCTGGCGCAAGCGGCTGACCAGTTCCGAATATTCGATTTCGTTGAGCGGATTGGTGCGGTTGGCGAGCTGCACTCCGGCCAGCAGGGTGCTGTAGATGCCGCCATGCGCCACCGGCTCCCATTCGCCGTTGGCGTCTTCGCCGATGAAATGGATAGGCTTGTTGCCGACGTGGCGCAAGCTTTGCAGCGCCGGCAAGGCCTTGTCGCCGCGCACCGGGGCTTCCAGCACCAGCGGGATGGCGCAATCGATCAGCTCGTCTACCGGCAGATCCTTGCGTACCGCCTGCGCCGGCGCCGGATTGCCGAGCTGCGGTTCGATTGCCTGCTGCTCGGCGCTCTGCTCCAGATCGTCGCGCGGCAGCGCGTCGGCATCCAGTTCGGTTTCGAACAGCTTAGGTTCATGACGGGGCGGCGCTTCGCCGCTGTCTTTGCCCGGAGCTTTGCCGGGAGTCATCAGGACATCGTCGTGCGATCCGGAAAACGCGCGCTCAACACTCTTCTTGGCTTTGTACTCCTGCCATTTGTTATAGGAAATGACGCCGACAAGAAACGCGCCTCCGATGATAAACAGGCTTGCTTGTAGATCTGTCATTCTGTTGATGCCTTAATAGCCGGCGCTGCCGTGCAAACGGTCAACGGGCTGTGAATTCGCGATTGAAATCGTGGACTGGTCATTGATTGAATCCGAGGAAAAAACACTTCTAAAATAGTTGTCAGTGACCGCGTATATGGTTATTTCTTATTTAAAACCCAAAGTACTCCCCAGCAAAGCCATTTCTTTTTATAAAAACAATACAAGTATTACTGTATATGCCGCCAACGTAAAAATATTGAGACAATTTCTTACAATATATTGCATTACGACCAGAAAATCAGCTTAGTGGGGTCTAAAAAAGTTGTCAAGCTGGCCAAGCATGTCATCTGGGCCAGCTGGAGCCCCCGGTTTTACCCTTAAGCAGCGACGGCGTCGCTGGCGAAACTGCGCGCCGCTTCCATATCGACCGCCACGATCCGCGACACCCCCTGCTCCTGCATCGTCACCCCGATCAGCTGCTGCGCCATTTCCATCGCGATCTTGTTATGCGAAATGAACAGGAACTGGGTATTGGCCGACATCCGCTTCACCATATTGCAGAAACGCTCGGTATTGGCGTCGTCCAGCGGCGCATCGACTTCGTCCAGCAGGCAGAACGGCGCCGGATTCAGCTGGAACATCGAAAACACCAGGGCGGTCGCGGTGAGCGCCTTTTCGCCACCGGACAGCAGGTGGATCGTTGCATTCTTCTTGCCCGGCGGCTGCGCCATGACTTGCACCCCGGAGTCGAGAATTTCGTCGCCGGTCATGATCAGCTTGGCCTGGCCGCCGCCGAACAGGATAGGGAACAGCTCGGCAAAATGGAGGTTGACCTTGTCGAAGGTATCCTGCAGCAGGTCGCGGGTTTCCTTGTCGATCTTGTGGATCGCATCCTGCAGCGTATTGATGGCTTCGGTCAGGTCGGCGTTTTGCGCATCCAGGAAATTCTTGCGCTCGGACGCCTGCGCCAGCTCATCCAGCGCCGCCAGGTTGACCGCGCCCAGGCCTGCGATGGCATTGGTCAGGCGGGTAACTTCACCCTGCAGATACGATGGCCGCATTTCCGCGGTCAGCTTCTCGCTCAGGGCAGCTTCGTCGGCCTGTGCTTCGAGCAGCTGCTGTACGTATTGTTCCTGGTTCAGGCGCGCGGCCTGCTCTTTCAGCTGCAATTCCATGATGCGGTCGCGCTGCGGCTGCAGGCTGCGCTCGGCTTGCAAGCGTGTTTCTTCATGCTGGCGCAAGTTCTGCGATACCTGGTCCAGCTCGTGGCGGGTATCGGCCAGCGCGCGCTCTTGTTCGCTGCGCTTGTCCAGCAAATCCTGCAGGCCGGCTTGCGCCGCCTGGTCGTCCAGGCTTTCCAGCTCCAGATGGCCCTGCTGCATGTTGGCGAACAGCTGCGCCGCCTGCTCCAGCGCGGTAGCGATGCTGCGCTTGAGTTCTTCGATCTTGTTGCGATGGGATTTTTCTGAAAATTCCGCTTCTTGCGCAGCGCGTTCCATTTCGCGCAGGCGTTGGCGCGCATCGTTGAGCTGCTGCTCCTTGCCCAGGAAATCGGTTTGTCCGTCTTCGTGTTTTTCCTGCAGCTCGGCCAGTTCCATGTCGAGCTGTTCGAACTTGGCTTCCGATTCCATCTTGACCTGCTGCTGCTCGCTTTCCTGCGCAGCGATTTCAGCCAGGTCGGCAGCAATCTGCGAGCTGCGCTGGTTGAAACGTTCCTGTAGCTCGGACAACTTCATGACATCGATCTGCAAGCCATGCACCGCCTGGGTCAGGCCGGTATGGCGCAGGCGCATTTCCTGCAGGCGCTGGGTAGCCTGCGACAGCGCTGCTTCGGCGCGCACCGAACGCGAACGCGCTTCGTCGGCCAGCATCTGCTGTGCGCGCAGCTGCTTGGTGATGTTTTCGATTTCCTGCTGGCGCGCCAGCATGCCGTCCTGCTCCGAATCGGAGGCATAGAAACGCACGCCAGTTTTGCTGATCACGTGGCCCTGGCGGGTGACGAAACTGGCGCCCAGCGGCAGTTTTCCGCGTTCGGCGAAAGCCGTCACGGTATCGTCGGCGGCGTAGAAATTGTGCAGCCAGTCCTGCATCAAGACCCGCAAACCCGGATCGTTCAGCTGCAACAGGCTCAGGAAAGGCTTGAGGCCGGCAGGTGTTTCAATATTGTCGGCCGGCGCTATGCCGTTCGGCGAGAACAGGGCCAGTTTGGCCGGCGGCGCATCGTTGAAGAAGGCTTTGGCCCAGTCCAGGTTCGACATTTCCAATGCCGAAGTACGCTCGCGCAGCACCGACTCCAGCGCTGTTTCCCAGCCGCCGTCGATATGCAGCTTTTGCCATAGGCGCGGCAACCCTGCCAGCTCGTGCTTTTGCAGCCAAGGCTGCACCTTGCCTTCAGTCTGCACGCTTTCCTGCAATTGCTTGAGCGCCGTCAGGCGCGCTTCCAGCTGGGCGTTGTTGGCGCTTTCGGTATTGACCTGCTGTTGCGCATTGCGCCGTTCTTCTTCCAGGCGCGGCTGCTGTTCCTGTACTTCTTCCAGCTGCATGCCGACTTCTTCCAGCCCGGCCTGCTTCTCTTCCAGCTGCATGCGCAGATTGGTCAGGTGAGCATTGTCCGGCAGGTTCAAGCCGTTCTTTTCCTGCGCCAGGCGTTCGCGCCGGCTGGCGAGGCCGTTCAGGATATTCGAGGCGTTGCGCTGATGGGTGGATTCGAGTTCGATCTGCTGCTGGATCTGCATGATCTTGCCGCGCGACTCGGTGCTCTTCAGCTGCGCCTCGCGCCAGCTCTGCTCCAGCGCCGGCAACTGGTCGTTGTGATGCTGCGACGCCACTTGCGACTGCTCGACCCGCGCCGCCAATTCTTCCAGGTGCATCTCGGCCTCGACCAGGTCGTCCTGGAACTGGCTGCCCTGGCGCTGCCACTGGTCGCGCTGCGCCGTCAGGGAATTGAGCTGCGATTGCAGGCGGTTGCGCGACTCGATGACAAACTTGATCTGCGCTTCCAGGCTGCCGATTTCCGAATTGGTCTGGTACAGGTGGCCTTGCGCCTGGTGCATGCGGTCGCCGGCGGCGTAATGCGCCTGGCGCATGTGCTCCAGCTCGGTTTCCACATGGCGCAGCTTGGCGGTCTGTTCTTCCAGCTCGAGCTGCGCTTTTTCAATGTCGCGGAAATGTTTTTCCTGCTCAGTCTTGGCTTCGTTCTTGCGCAACAGCCACAGCAGTTTCTGCTTTTCTTCCTGGTCGCCTTGCAGTTCATGGAATTTCTGGGCGACCGCGGCCTGCGACTGCAGCTTTTCCAGGTTGGCGTTGAGCTCGCGCAGGATGTCTTCGACCCGCACCAGGTTTTCTCGGGTGTCGTTCAGGCGGTTCTCGGTTTCGCGGCGGCGTTCCTTGTACTTGGAAACGCCGGCGGCCTCTTCCAGGAAAATCCGCAATTCTTCCGGACGCGCCTCGATGATGCGCGAGATCATGCCCTGGCCGATGATGGCGTAAGCGCGGGGGCCGAGGCCGGTGCCCAGGAAAATGTCCTGGATATCGCGCCGGCGCACCGCCTGGTTGTTAATGTAGTAAGTGGAAGTGCCGTCGCGCGTCAAAGTGCGCTTGACGGCGATTTCGGCATACTGGCTCCACTGCCCGGCGGCTTTGCCGAGACTGTTGTCGAACACCAGTTCGACCGAAGAGCGGCCAGCCGGCTTGCGGTGCGAGGAACCGTTGAAAATGACGTCCTGCATCGATTCGCCGCGCAGCTCGGAAGCCTTGGATTCTCCCAAGACCCAGCGCACCGCATCAATGATATTGGACTTGCCGCAACCGTTAGGTCCCACCACGCCGACCAGCTGGCCGGGGACCTGGAAATTGGTTGGATCGACGAAAGACTTGAATCCTGATAATTTAATGGAGGTTAGACGCACGTTATCGACTGTTCTTATCAAAGTCGGCGAAAAAGCAGCCGCCACACTTCACACTATAAAAACGAGGAAAAACCTCGCAGGAGGTCGACATCATAACATTCCGCCCTGCCATATATGCGATATGGATGGCGATCACAAGCGCGAAATGTGATTGTTACCTTAGTGTTAATCAGGTGGAAGGAAGGTCATTTCTTGATGGGGAAACGAATTGCACCGGTGTCCCGCCGCCGGCATGGACGGCATTTTCAGGATTGACGCCGGTCAGGCATGCTTCTCCAGGCTCTCCAGCCGCTGGCGCGCCTGCTCGACCGAAAGATTGAGGCGTGCCTGCAGCACTTCGCGCGGGGGCAGCACGGTCACATATTCGGCCACATGGATTTCGCTCTTGTTCAGCTCCAGCAATTCGATCTGCTCTTGCTTCTTGCCGGTGCACAGGATGATGCCCAGCGGCGGATTTTCGTCCGGCTCCTGTTCGAATTTCGACAGGTAACGCAAATAAAGCTCCATTTGCCCTTTATATTCAGCCTTGAAATCGCCCAATTTCAGTTCGACGGCAATCAAACGCTTGAGCTTGCGGTTGTAGAACAGCAAATCGATGTAAAAATCATCCTGGTCTATCTGCAGGCGTTTCTGCCGTTCCACAAACGTGAATCCCGCTCCCAGCTCCAACAGGAATTGCTCCATCTCGCGCAGGATGGCATCTTCCAGATCTTTTTCCAGATAACGATCCTGCAGCCCGAGAAAATCCAGCAGGTAGGGGTCTTTCAATAAAAAAGCCGGGAGTACCTGCCCCGTCTGTCGCAGCTGGGCCACTTCATGCGCAATGATTTTGTCCGGCTGTTTCGACAGCGTGCTGCGTTCAAACAGCATGGCATTCATGCGCTCCTGCAACTGTCGCGAGGACCAATGTTCAAGCCGGCACAGCTCGATGTAAAAACTGCGCTTCAGCTCGTCGTCGATATAGATCAGCGCCTTGATATGGGTCCAGCTCAAATCTCTCCGCAGTGCGGTGACAATGTCCTCGTCAGGCATAGTCTCTGCAAAGCGGAGACAATGGCGCAGCTGCTTTTCGCTCCAGCCACGGCCGTAGGAAGCGGTCAATTGAGCAGCCAGGTTCCGCAGGATCTGGTGACCGTATGCAGCCCGTTTCCCGCCCAGCACTTCAGCATGGATACGCCGCCCTACCTGCCAATACAACGAGCTCAGTTCGGCGTTGATAGTCTGCACCGCGCGCCGGCGGGCGGTGTCAATCAACTGCCGGATATCGGCAATCAGTGCGGCATCGCTAAGTGCAGGGGAAATCATGGCAAGTCTGGCTGATATGTGACGCACCTGGCTTCCGGCAGACTTCGGCTGTCGGATAAACTCACGGCGCTGGTAAAAAGCGTGACAAAAGCGGCGAAAACCCAGTCTATCGAATTTTATTTATTGCATGGGAAACAACGCGGCAAAATAAGGCCAATGCTTATATTTCAAGTTGTCAGTGACGGCCAGGCCAAATTTGCCCCCTGCCCGGGCAGAAGTCAGCCATTTCTGACGATCAGAGCCGGACTTCTGTATATAATGCAAACAGCGTAATCATTGCGATTCCACCCATTTCACCTTTGTTATTCATCCGTTACTAAACACGTGAATCCATTACTAGACCGGCTGCAGCCGTATCCGTTTGAAAAACTGCGCGCCTTGTTCGCCGACGTCACGCCCAATCCTGCGTACAAGCCCATCAGCCTGGGAATAGGCGAACCCAAGCATCCGACGCCGAAATTCATCCAGCAAGCCCTGGCCGACAACCTGAACGGCCTCGCGAGCTATCCCAGCACCATAGGCGCCGAACCCTTGCGGGCGGCGATTGCCGGCTGGCTGGAGCGCCGCTACGGCCTGCAGCCGCTCGATCCGGCCAGCCAGATCCTGCCGGTCAACGGCTCGCGCGAGGCGCTGTTTGCGCTGGCGCAGACGGTGGTCGATCCGGCCCAGCAAGATGCGCTGGTGATGTGTCCCAATCCGTTTTATCAAATTTATGAAGGCGCGGCCTACCTGGCCGGCGCCCAGCCGTATTTCGTCAATTCCGACCCTGCCCGCAACTTCGCCCCGGATTACCGCAGCGTGCCGGACGATGTCTGGCCGCGCGTCAAGCTGCTGTACCTGTGCTCGCCCGGCAATCCGACCGGCGCCGTGCTGTCGCTGGAAGACTGGAAAGAATTGTTTGCGCTGTCGGACCGCCACGGTTTCGTGATCGCGGCCGACGAATGCTATTCGGAGATTTATTTCAAGCCGGAAGCGCCGCTGGGCGGCCTGCAGGCGGCCCACATCCTGGGCCGCAGCGCGGGTCGTAGCGGGTATCCGCGCCTGATCGCCTTTTCCAGCCTGTCGAAGCGTTCCAACGTGCCGGGCATGCGCTCCGGCTTCGTCGCCGGCGACGCCGCCATAC
Source organism: Collimonas fungivorans (assembly GCF_028292705.1). Taxonomy (GTDB): domain Bacteria; phylum Pseudomonadota; class Gammaproteobacteria; order Burkholderiales; family Burkholderiaceae_D; genus Collimonas; species Collimonas fungivorans_B. Next base: position 12,906 of record NZ_JAQGLV010000097.1, read on the forward strand.
TGAAGAAATTCCTGCTGTATCGTACTTATCACGGCGGCGCCATGAGCCCGCCGGTGCAAGCGGCTTCGGTCGCCGCCTGGAACGACGAAACCCACGTCGTCGAAAACCGCGCCAAATACATGGCTAAATTTCAACAAGTCACCCCGGTGCTGCAAACCGTGCTGGACGTGGCGCTGCCCGACGCCGGCTTTTACCTATGGGCCAAGGTCGACAAGTTAGCGACAATCTCCGATACCGACTTCGCCAAGCGGCTGTATGCCGAATATAATGTAACGGTATTGCCCGGCAGCTATCTGGCGCGCGACGCCCATGGCAGCAATCCGGGCCGGCAACGCATCCGCATGGCGCTGGTAGCCGAAGTCGAGGAATGCCTGGAAGCGGCGCAACGCATTGCAGCGTTTTGCCGTGGCCTCTAGCCTGCGACTTTGAGCGGCAGCAGCCTGATCCTACGTATTGCGCCATGACGATGTGCTACTAAGCCTCTTCATGGTCAAATCCATGTTTTTAAACTTTCATTCAACGAATAATCATGACTCAATCTTTGCAAGCATTTATCGACCAGGCCTGGGAACAGCGCACCGAATTCTCACCTAAGACAGCGCCGGCCGATGTCCGCGAAGCCGTCGCCAAGGTCATCGCCGAACTCAACCAGGGCACATTGCGCGTCGCCGAAAAAACCGACGGCAACTGGGTGGTCAACCAATGGATCAAGAAAGCCGTGCTGCTGTCGTTCCGCCTGGAAGACAACCTGCCTATGCCGGCCGGCGACAACATGCAGTTCTACGACAAGGTCCCGACCAAGTTCGCCAACTACACCGCGGAAGATTTCGCCAAGGGCGGTTTCCGCGTGGTGCCGCCGGCGGTTGCCCGCCATGGCAGCTTCATCGGCAAGAATGTGGTGCTGATGCCGTCCTACGTCAACATCGGCGCTTATGTCGATGAAGGCAGCATGGTCGACACCTGGGCCACGGTCGGCTCCTGCGCCCAGATCGGCAAGAACGTCCACTTGTCGGGCGGCGTCGGCATCGGCGGCGTGCTGGAACCGATGCAGGCCAACCCCACCATCATCGAAGACAACTGCTTCATCGGGGCACGTTCGGAAATCGTCGAAGGCGTGATCGTGGAAGAAAACTCGGTGATTTCGATGGGCGTCTACATCGGCCAGTCGACCAAGATCTATGACCGCGCCACCGGTGAAGTGACTTACGGCCGCATCCCGTCGGGTTCGGTAGTGGTGTCAGGCAGCCTGCCTTCGGCCGACGGCAAATACAGCTTGTATTGCGCGGTTATCGTCAAGCGCGTCGATGCAAAAACGCGCGCCAAGACCGGCATCAACGAACTGCTGCGCGAAGCCTGATTGAGCTGTGACCGGGCTTGACGTATGAAAATACGCAAGCCTGTTGCGATTTCATAATAATAATTTGCACTTTTCTTGCATTGAGGAGTTTTTTTGATGGCAATGGATCGCTTGTTTCATCTGATGCAGGAGAAGGAGGCGTCGGACATGTTCCTGGCGCCCGGTTCGCCGATTCATCTCAAGATCATGGGCCAGATGGTCCCGGTCAACCAGCAGGCGATGGATGACAACACTATCCAGATGCTGTTGAAGGAAGTGCTGTCTGCCGAGCGCTTGCAGGAACTGGAGCGCAACAATGAGCTGAATCTCGGTTTGCCGGTGCCCGGCGTCGGCAGTTTCCGGCTGTCGGCGTTCCGCCAGCGCGGCAGCATCTCGGCCGTGATCCGCTATATTCCGTATGAAATCCCGGCTTTCGAAGAACTGCGCCTGCCGCCTGCCCTGACCGAGCTGATAGGCCGCAAGCGCGGCCTGCTGCTGGTGGTCGGCGCCACCGGTTCCGGCAAGTCGACCACCATCGCCTCGATGCTGGACTATCGCAACAAGACCCAGGCAGGCCATATCCTGACCTTGGAAGATCCTATCGAATTCCTGTTCCACAATCATCGTTCCATCGTCAACCAGCGTGAAATCGGCAGCGACACCACCGATCTCGGCGGCGCCCTGAAGAACGCTTTGCGGCAGGCGCCGGACTGCATCCTGATCGGCGAAATCCGCGACAAGGAAACCATGTCGGCCGCCATGGCCTATGCCCAGTCGGGCCACCTGGTGGTATCGACTCTGCATGCCAACAATACCTACCGCGCGCTGAACCGCATCATCAGCTTTTATCCGCTGGAGAACCGGCCGGCGCTGCTGGAAGACCTGGCGTCGACCTTGGCTGCGATCGTCTCGCAACGGCTGGTCACCACCGTTAGCGGCGAACGCACGCCGGCGGTGGAAATCATGCTCAACACCCGCCACGTTTCCGAACTGATCGAAGAAGACAACATCAGCCAGATCAAGGAAGCGATGGAGAAGAGCCTGGCGCCCGGTTCGCAAACCTTCGAACAAGCGCTGATGCAGTTGATCGATGACGGCATCATCACCCAGGACGAAGCGCTGGCGCATGCCGATTCGCCAAGCAACCTGTACTGGCTGATCAACAACCACACGCCTAGCTCCAAGAAGAATTCGATGCCGACGCTGCCGGAACCGGAACGCGTCGAAGGTGCGACCTTCACCGAATTCACGCTGGACCTGTAAACATCCGCATCACACCGCATTCAATCTATGGCAATTACACTTTACGGCATTCCCAATTGCGACACAGTCAAGAAAGCCCGCACCTGGCTTGAAGACCAAGAGATCGCATATACCTTCCACAATTTCAAGAAAGACGGCGTCAGCGCCGAGCTGATCACGACCTGGCTCAAGGACATCCCCTGGGATACGCTGGTCAACCGCAAGGGCACTACCTGGCGCGGCTTGCCGGAACAGCGCCGCAACGGCATCACCGACGGCATCAGCGCCACTCCCCTGATGCTGGAACTGCCGTCCATCATCAAGCGGCCGGTGCTGTTCACCGGCAAGCAAGCCTATGTCGGCTTTTCGGATGCGCTGTACCAAGAGATATTCAGCCAATAATTCGGCCAACAAGCCTACACAAGAACGCCACACGATAGAAATGCCCAACACAACCACAATGAGCAACGATAGCAAAACCCTGGCGCTGGCCGAACAACTGATTGCCTTGTCGTCCGTCACGCCGCAAGACAAAGGCTGCCAGGCGCTCCTGATCGAACTGCTGGCGCCGCTCGGTTTTGCCTGCGAAACCATCCAGTCGGGCGACGTCACCAACCTGTGGGCGCGCAAAGGCACGACGCGGCCGCTGCTGGTGTTTGCCGGCCACACCGACGTGGTGCCGACCGGTCCGCGCGAACAATGGCAGTCCGATCCCTTCCTGCCCAGCCACCGCGACGGCAAGCTGTACGGTCGCGGCGCGGCAGACATGAAAACCTCGATTGCAGCAATGGTGGTGGCGGTGGAAGAATTCACGCAGGCCCGTCCCGACCATGCCGGCTCCATCGCTTTCCTGATCACCAGCGATGAAGAAGGCCCGGCCACCGACGGCACCGTGGTGGTCTGCGAAAAACTCAAGGCGCGCGGCGAACAGCTCGACTACTGCATCGTCGGCGAACCGACCTCCAGCTCGACGCTGGGCGACATGATCAAGAACGGCCGCCGCGGCACCATGTCCGGCAAGCTCACGGTGAAAGGCATACAGGGCCATATCGCCTATCCGC
>NZ_JAQGLV010000140.1 GCF_028292705.1 Collimonas fungivorans
AGCGCAAACACCAGCACCTTGCTGGGACGCGGATTGATGCCGGACAGGCGCACCGCTTCTTCATTGGTGCCGATGCCGATCCAGTGGCGCCCGAGCACGGTCTTGGTCAATACCAGGTGGCCGACGACGACGATCAGGATGGCGGACAGGAAAGCCGGCGACATGCCGAACAGGATCGGCGAGCTGATGCCGTCGACCGCGCTGCCGATATATTCGGTACGCGAATTGGTGACCTGGTAAGCCAGGCCGCGCGCCATTTCCAGCACGCCCAGCGAAACGATGAACGATGGAATGCGCCAGCCGACCGAAATCAGGCCGGTCAGCATGCCGCACAAGCTGGCTACCAGCACGCCCAGCGTGGCCGCCGCAAACAGCGGCCAGCCCCAGCGCACCATCGCCATCGACAGCACCGAAGCCGCCAGCGCCATCACCGAACCGACCGACAGGTCGATGCCGCCGATGATCAGCACGAAGGTCATGCCGACAGCCATCACCACCAGCGTCGGAATGTCATTAGACAAGGTGGTAAAGGTGGCCGCGGTAAGGAAGTTCTCGCTCAGGATGGAGAACAGTATGCACATCGCCAGCAGCGCACCGATCAGGCCCAGGTAATTCTTCAGGCCGGACATGCTTCGGGTAAAAGAGAGTGTTGTCATGATTTTCGAAAAAGTTGAGAGGCTTCAGGCAGCTTGCGCAGCGGGTGTATCTACGGGAGCAGCGCCGTTGCCATTTACGTAGCCGCTGAACGCCGCCGCCAGGATCGTCTCCTGGCTCCACTGGCCGCGCTCGAAAGTGTCGACCAGCTTGCCGGCGCTCATCACGGCGATGCGGTCGCAGATCAGCATCAGTTCGCGCAGGTCGCTCGAGACGATCAACAGTCCCTTGCCTTGGCGCGACAGCTCGGCCAGCAGCTTGTAGATATCGAACTTGGCGCCGATGTCGATGCCGCGGGTCGGTTCGTCGAACAGCATGATCGGGCAATCGCGGTACAGCCAGCGCGCAATCACCACCTTCTGCTGGTTGCCGCCGGAAAGTTCCCCCGCAGCCTGCATGCCGTTGCGCGAACGGATCCGCAAGCGCTTGATATAGTCGTCGGCGACTGCGGCTTCGGCCTGCTGATCGAGCACGCCAAGCTTGCTGACGGCGGACAGTTTGGCCAGCGTGGTGTTAAGCCCTATCGATTGCGGCAGCAGCAAACCCTGGCTCTTGCGGTCTTCGGTGATCATGGCGATGCCGGCGGCGATGGCGTCTTTCGGCGATGAAATTTTGGCTGGCTGGGTTTGGTCGCCGATGAATACCTCGCCCTGGTCCGCACGATCGGCGCCGAAAATCAGGCGCAGCAATTCGGTACGGCCCGAGCCGATCAGGCCGGCGACGCCGAGGATTTCGCCGGCGCGCAAATCGAATGAAGTCGGCGCAACCACCTTGCCGCGTCCGATATTGCGCACGCGCAGCAAAGGAGCGCCGATGGTGCGATGGCCAAGATCGAGCTCGGCTTCGGCGGCGCGGCCTACCATCAGCTGCACCAGCGCTTCGGTGCTGTAGCCGCCGATGGCGTCGTCGCACACCAGTTGGCCGTCGCGCAGCACCGCGATACGGTCGGCGACGCGCTTCAGCTCTTCCAGCCGATGCGAGATATAGATGATGGCGACGCCTTCCGACTGCAGCCGCGCAATCTGCGTGAACAGCAGCTCGACTTCGCGGTTGGTCAGCATCGCGGTCGGTTCATCCAACACGAGCAAACGGCAGCTGCCGATCAGGTTGCGGGCGATTTCCACCATCTGCTGGTGGCCCACGCCCAGTTCTCCGACCGGCGTCCAGGGATCGAGATCGGTCAGCCCTACCGCCGCCATCTGGATCCGCGTGTCCTCTGCCAGCCTGGCTTTGTCGATCCAGCCGAAGCGGTGCGGCAGCTGGTTGAAATACAGGTTTTCGGCGATGCTCAGGGTCGGGATCAGGTTCAGTTCCTGCATCACCATGCGGATGCCGAGATGCTCGGCTTGCTTGCGCGAACCCGGCTGGTACGGTTGGCCGTCGAGCAGCATGCTGCCGGTGGTGGCATCGACCAGGCCACAGACGATTTTCGACAACGTGCTTTTACCGGCGCCGTTTTCGCCGGTCAGCGCCAGGATCTGGCCCGGGCTGATGCTGATCGAGACGTCGCTCAAGACCGGTTCTACATAGGTCTTGCCGATGCCGCTCAGGCTTAACAGGGGAACTGCGGATGCAGCGGCGTGCCCGTCAGGCCGGGCCGCCGCCATGAATTCATTGGACATTCTGTCCTCCAGCAATGACAGCTGTAGTTATGCGTGGCGGGGCCGGGCCAGATACCGTAGTACCCGGCCCGGCCCCGCGCAGGTTGATTACTTGCTGTCTTTGGTCACCAGCGCGACCTTGGTTTCAACAGTGCCGCCGAGGGTGCTCTGGGCTTTCTTGTCGGTAATCGCCTTCAATACCGTCTCGATGCCGAACACCGCTTGCTGCGAAGCGAACTGGTCGGCGGTCGCCAGGACACGGCCGTCTTTCAGCATAGGCTTGATGGCGTTGATGTTGTCGTAGCCGACCACCAGCACCTTGCCGGTCTTGCCGGCAGCCTTGACCGCGGCGACTGCGCCCAGGGCCATGTTGTCGTTACCGGCCAACAATGCCTTGATGTCCGGATGCGCATTCAGCATGGCGGCGGCGATCTGGTTGCCCGGCGCCATTTCCCACTGGCCGGACTGCACTGCAACCACATTGGCGCCGGCGGTCTTCATGGCATCCTGGAAGCCCAGCGTGCGTTGTTGTGCATTGAAGGTTGTCGAGACACCTTCGATGATGCCGACCTTGTCGCCAGTTTTGATCTGCTTGGCAAGATAGTCGCCGACCAGTTTGGCGCCCAGACGGTTATCCGGACCGACGAACGGCACCGTGATGCCTTTTTCCTTGAGTGCTGCTTCATCCAGCTTGTTGTCAATATTGACCACGATGATGCCGGCGTCGATGGCTTTCTTGATGACAGGCACCAGCGCCTTGGAATCGGCGGGAGCGATCACCAGGCCGTTGACCTTGGAAACGATCATCTGTTCGACGATCTTGATTTGGTTGGAAGTATCAGTTTCGTCCTTGATGCCATTAGCGATCAGGTCATATTGCGCTGCGTGGGCCTTCTGGTGTTCCTTGGCGCCGTTTTCCATGGTCAGGAAAAATTCATTGGCGAGCGACTTCATCACCAGCGCAACCTTCGGTTTGGCAGCGGTCTGCGCCATGGCTGGCAAAGACGGCAAGGCGCAGACCAGGATGGTGGCGGCAATCAGCTTGAGGCGGATACGGGTATTCATCAAAAGTCTCCTGAAATTTGTTGTTGAGCGGCACGTCCGTCGGATCGGCATGCCGCCATCTTGGGCGCGCAAACGTTTGCGCGTTTCGATGATAGCACCAGACCCTGCAAAAAAACAAGGCCGTTGCTTTGCTTGCCAAAACGGCAATTGGACTATCAGGGAGGCGGCCGGACAGAGGATTCCGGCCTATGAAACAGCCGTCAGATCAGGCCGAAAGAAAGCGCTCCAGCCGCTGCACGCCATCTTCCAGACGCTCCAGCGAACTGGCGAAACACCAGCGCACACAGCCTTCGCCTTCCGGACCGAAGGCATTGCCGGGCGCCAGGCCGAGGCCGGCGTCGCGCACCAGTTGCTTGCACAGCGCCAGGCTGTCGTCGACGCCGTCGACGCGGAAGAACAGGTACATCGCGCCTTTAGGCCGCGGCGCGGTAATCCCCGGCAAGGCGTTCAGGCGCTGGTACAGGAAATCGCGCGCCGCGCGATAACGGGCCACCGTGCTGCCGATGATTTCCTCGCCGCGTTCGATGGCGACGACGCCGGCGCGCTGCACAAAGCCGGGCGCGCAGGAAGTGTTGTACTCGATCAGCTTGCCGATGTCCGTCATCAAGGTCGGCGGCGCTACCAGCCAGCCCAGCCGCCAGCCGGTCATCAGCCAGGACTTGGAAAAACTGTTGGAAGAAATCAGCCGGTCATCGGCATCTGCGATATCCAGGAAGGAAGGCGCGCACTGCGGCGCATCGGCCCGCTCGGTATACACCAACCGTTCATAGACATCGTCGGCGACAATCCAGATGCCGTGCCGGCGGCAATGCACCAGCACGATTTCCTGCTGTTCGCGCGGCATGACCCAGCCGGTCGGATTGTTGGGCGAATTCAGCAGGACGGCGCGGGTGTCCGGCGTCAAGGCGTCCAGCAGCTGCTGCAAATCGAGCTCCCAGGTCTGGCCGAACTGCAGCGCTACCCGCACTACGTCGGCGCCGAGGATTTTCGGGATCTCGGCGACATTCGGCCACAGCGGCGTCACCGCCACCACGCGGTCGCCAGGATTGATGATCAGCTGCGACAACACCATCAGCGCCGATACGCCGGACGATGTAACGGCGATCCGGCTGGCATCGACAGGCTGGTGCAAGGCGGACAGATAGACGGCGATCGCCGCGCGCAGCGGCGGGATGCCATAGTTGTGGGTATAGAAGGTGTCGCCGGCGTCCAGCCCGGCCTTGGCGGCGTCGCGGATGAAGTCCGGGGTCACCTGGTCCGGCTCGCCGAACCAGAACGGCAAGACATCGTCGCGCCCCATGCCGACGTTGGCGACCTCGCGGATGCGCGAGGCTTCCAGTTGGCGAACCACGGCGCGGGCGACGGCAGGATGATCCAGAGACATGGCAATATCCGATGAGCGAAAACGATAAGCAAGTGTAGCCGAAGCGCGACCGGCGGTGGCACGGCAAAATCACCGAGCCAGGAGTCAGGCTATTCCAGCGCCAATAAAAAAAGCCGCTCAGCGAGCGGCTTTTTCTGGTGCGGACCAGGCTTTATGCAGCCTTGCGCTTGGCGACCACCCTTTTGGGCGCCGCCTTTTTTACCGCCGGTTTCTTGGCCGCAGGCTTCTTCGCCACTGCGGTCACCTCATCCTCTTCACCTTCGACAGCTGCAGCTTTCGCCTTGCCCTTCGGCGGCGCCTTGGCTTTGCGTTCTTCGAACTCGAAGCTGACCTTGCCATCCTTGCCTTTGACCAGGAAGGCCTTGAACGGACGGCGCGTGCGCTGCGAAATGAAGCCCGGCAGCAAATCGGTCTTGCCGTCGTTGAGCAGCTTGACCATTTGTTCCGGCAGGATTTCCTGCTGCAGGATAATGCGGCCGCTGCGGAAATCGCAAGCCTTCGGTTTTGCTACCGCCTTTTCGCAGACATAAGCCAGGCCCATTTCGTAGACGCCGTTGCCGCATTTCGGGCAGGGGCCCAATGCTGTCTGGCCGGTGAAATCGACGCCCTCGCCGTCTTCGCCTTCGCCGTCGTTCTGGCCGAAATCGAATTCCAGCTTGTAGTTCTTGATCTCTTCGTCGCGGCTGATTTTCAGGATCGCGGCGAACGGACGGCCCATCTTCGAGCGGAATCCTTGCAGCGGTCCGATGGTGCGCTTGGTCAGCAATTCTTCGACTTCAGGAATCTCGAACTGGCGGCTGCCCGGCGTCTTGCTCATCGAAAATTCGCATTTGGTGCAGGCGAAGCGGCGATAGTTTTCCTTGACCACGCTGCCGCAGTTCGGACACGGCGCCAGCAGGGTCGCATAGTCGCCCGGGATGGTGTCGTTATCGTATTCTTTGGCGCGCTTGACGATGATCTGGGTCAGCTGCGCGATCTCGCGCATGAACTCTTCACGGCTGATGGTGCCGCGCTCGATCTGCGACAGCTTGTGTTCCCACTCGCCGGTCAGCTCGGGTTCGGTCAGCTCATCGACGCCGAGGCCGTGCAGCAAGGTCATCAGCTGGAACGCCTTGGCGGTCGGCATCATTTCCCGGCCTTCGCGCAGCAGGTATTTTTCGTACAGCAAACCTTCGATGGTGGCAGCGCGCGTGGCTGGCGTGCCGAGGCCTTTGCCGGCCATCGCTTCGCGCAGCTCGCCGTCGTCCAGCAGCTTGCCCGCGCCTTCCATCGCCGACAGCAGGGTCGCTTCGGTGTAGCGCGCCGGCGGTTTGGTGACCAGACCGTTGGCGGTGATCTTGTCGGTCTTGACCTTCTCGTCCTTGGCTACCGCAACCAGCGTACCGCTGTTTTCCGGATCCTTTTCATCCGCGGCTTCCTTGCCGTAAATGGCCAACCAGCCCGGATTCGTCATGACCTTGCCTTCAGTCTTGAACTGATGGCCGGACACTTCGGTGTAGCGGGTGGTGACCTGGAACTCGGCGGCCGGGAAAAACACGGCCATGAAACGGCGCGTCACCAGGTCGTACAGCTTCTGTTCCGGTTCCGACAGGTTCTTCGGCGCCTGCGTGGTCGGGATGATCGCAAAGTGATCGCTGATCTTGGTGTTGTCGAAGATGCGTTTGTTCGGCTTGACCCAGCCCTTGTTCAGGATCTGCGCGGCGAACTGCTGGTAGTTGTTGTTCTCCGACACCGTTTCCAGCGCCTGCTTGACGGTGCTCAGGTAATCTTCCGGCAGGTGGCGCGAATCGGTACGCGGATAAGTCAGCACCTTGTGCTTTTCGTACAGTGCCTGCGCCAGGCCGAGGGTGTTCTTGGCGGAGAAACCGAAACGCGAGTTGGCTTCGCGCTGCAGGCTGGTCAGGTCGAACAGCGCCGGCGCCATCGAGGTAGTCGGCTTCGATTCTTCCCGCACTGCACCCATCTTGCCGCGGCAAGCAGCCACGATCGATTCGGCTGCGGCTTTGCTCCACAGGCGCTCGGCGCGCTTTTCCGGATCGTTCTCGTCCTTCTTGTGGGCGGTGTCGAGCCAGCGGCCTTCATAGATGCCGGCGGCGCACACGAACTCTGCGCGCACTTCCCAGAAATCGCGCGGCACGAACTTCTTGATCTTCTCTTCGCGTTCGACCACGATCGAGAGCGTCGGCGTCTGCACCCGGCCGACGGTGGTCAAATAGAAACCGCCTTCTTTCGAATTGAAGGCGGTCATTGCGCGCGTGCCGTTGATGCCGATCAGCCAGTCCGCTTCGCTGCGACAGCGGGCGGCATCGGCCAGCGGCAGCATGTCCTTGTCTTCGCGCAGGTGGGTGAAGCCGTCGCGTATCGCGCCTGGCGTCATCGATTGCAGCCACAGCCGCTTGACCGGTTGCTTGGCTTTCGTATATTGCGCGATCAGGCGGAAAATCAGCTCGCCTTCACGCCCGGCGTCACAGGCGTTGATCAGGGCGGTGACATCCTTGCGCTTGATCAGCTTGTTGAGCACCTTGAGGCGCGACTCGGTCTTGGCGATCGGGTTCAGCGCAAAATGCGGCGGGATCATCGGCAGGTGGGTGAAGGTCCATTTGCCGCGCTTGACGTCGTATTCTTCAGGGACCGCGATTTCCAGCAGGTGGCCGACCGCCGAGGAGAGGACGTATTCGTCGGATTCAAAGTACTCATCGTGCTTGGTGAAGCCGCCGAGCGTCTTCGCGATGTCGTTCGCGACAGAAGGTTTCTCAGCAATGATGAGGGTCTTGCTCATAGTGTCGTCTCGAAAGTAGCGCGCATTATTTCAGCGCATGTTTTTGCTTTGGCTCGCAAGCGTCAATCCGGAAATTTAGTTGCCAACGGGAAATCTCCCGTAATATATCAGCAAACATCGCAGCAAACTTACCAGCAAACTCTTTGCAGCAAACTGATAGTGGTAACTCGCAGCAAATTTCACGGCCGGCGCCGCATAATGCGGCCAATGATAAGCGGGTTGTTGGAAAAGTCGCAAGTAGCAAGACCTCGGTCTGGCCAGCATGCAGCAGGTGAAAGTCGTGTTTAGTGCAGCTGGCGCGGCTCAGGATCGTCGTCTTCGTCGAGAAACAGCTCGTCGAACATCAAGCCGTCCGGCTCCTTGCCCTGGCTCCATAGCACCATCAATACGATCACCTTGAGTTTGTCGAGCGGAACCGGGGTCTCGCTGACGGTCAGCGCACGCTCAATGACAATCTCGCGTTGCACCGGGTTGAGCATCTTGGCCGATTCCAGGAACTGGATGAAGCCGATCGCAGGAATGCCCAGCACATCGATCTCTTGCTGGGCGTAAATACGGATGCCAAAAGAAAAAGCGGTTTGCTGCGGATATTTATCGGCGAACTCGTGGTTGGTTTCCGCCAGGTCCGTCAGCCAGCCGAGCGCCTTGGCTATCTCTTCTTCTTCAAAGCCGATCGCCGACAGCTTCTTGACCAAAGCCTCCGGTTCAGGGCAGGCGTCGGGCCGATAATAAGTTTCATACAGATAAACAAGGACTTCAAACATGGTTCTACTGTATCGCTAAGGTAAGGGTAAGACAAGCAAAGTACAAGGGTAAGCGCAAAAACGCGGGGCAATAAAGCCGTTTCAGCCAACAGTATACGTATATTAGTATCGCAGATTTATGCCGGACCGCCCGAAATGGCAAAATAGCATCAGCCGATGCGCCGGTAAATTGCGCCGGGCAACGCCTCTATCAGCCCCGCCAGCTCCAGCTCCAGCAACTGTCCGCCCAGGCTCGCCGCATCGCTGCCGCTGCGCGCCGCCAGAACGTCGAAACTGACCGGATCATACCCGAGTATGGCAAGCAGCTCCTGACCGCCGCTGTCAGCCGATGCCGCGCCGGGCACTGCCGCTGGTTGCGCGGGGATTGCCGCCGGGGTTGCCACTACTGCCCGTAAACTGCCCAGTTCTTCCAGGATATCCTGGGCCGATTCCACCAGCTTGGCGCCCTGCTTGATCAGCTGGTGGCAGCCTTTCGACAGCGGCGAGTGGATCGAACCGGGGATCGCGAACACATCCCGCCCCTGCTCGGCCGCCATCCTGGCAGTAATCAGCGAGCCGGACTGGGCCGCCGCCTCGACTACCAGCACGCCGCGCGCCAGGCCGGAAATGATGCGGTTGCGGCGCGGAAAGTTGGCGGCGATGCCTGGCATGCCCAGCGGGTATTCGCTGACGATGCAGCCGCCCTCGGCAATCTGGTGTGCCAGCGCGCGATTGCGCGCCGGGTAGACGATGTCGGCGCCGGTGCCGATCACCGCCACCGTGCTGCCGCCCTCCGGATTGCCGGCAGCGCCGCGCAAAGCACCCTGGTGGGCGGCGGCATCTATCCCCAAGGCCATGCCGGAGATGATGGTGAGGCCGCGCTGGCTGAGGATTTCGGCAAAGCGGTCGGCATTGGCGACACCCTGGACCGTAGCGTTGCGGCTGCCCACCACGGCCATGGCCGGCCGCTCCAGCAGTTCGGCGCGGCCCTTCACGTACAGCATCAGCGGCGGATCTGAAATGTCCAGCAAGGCTTGCGGATAGGTGCTGTCGGCCAGCGTGAACAGCCGGTTGCCAGGCTGTTGCAGCCACTCCTGGGTGCGTTCTATCAGCGCCTGGACAGCATCCGACGGCGCCGCCAGCAAGGCGTAGGCAATGCGTTCAGGCACCACTTTGTGCAAAGCGGAGAAGGAAGAGGAAAAGATGTTGGCCGGCAGGCCGAAGGCCGCCAGCAGCCGGCGCGCGGTTTCCGCGCCGACGCCGGCTGTCTGCTCCAGACGCAACCAGGCTGCCAGCTCATCGGCGTCAATCGCCGCATCAGTTGCATTGCCGGCAGCAGGCGGGCAGCGGTCTGCACCGCCGCCATCGTCATGAAGCTTATCGTCGTTTATCGTTGTCAACAGCAGTAAAGACCTTTATTCCGGCGACCTGGCGATATCGCCGATATCGACCGTGTTCTGGACTTCCATGATCAGGCCATAGGAAATATGGTTGAAGACACGGAAAATGAACAGGGTACCGTATTGTTCATCCGGCAGCTTGACCTTCTTGTTGTGATCGGCAGGATCCTTGACGGTTTTGCCGAAACGGTACAGCTGCAGCACGGTGCCGATATCGATATTGTCAGCCTTGCCGCGGTTGATGCTGAGGATCTGGTTCTGCGCCGCGGTAGCCACGCCGCCGTAGACCGAGACCACGCGAGCGTTGACTTCACTGGCCGGCGCATGCGGCACATAGTTCAGGATCGGTTCAACCGGACGCGGGATGATGCGGTCGCCGACTTGCATTTCTTCCTTGGTGTCGATCACGCTGAATGTCGCCGCTTCGTCGGGAGTCTTGCCTCTGCGCTCCAGCTTCAGGGTGCCCAGGTACAGAGCTTCGTTGGCGATGACCTTGCCGGTGTCCGGATCCTTGAGCGGATTGCCGGGACGGAATACCTGGAACGCGCTGGCGTCAGCCAGGTCGCCGCGGACATAGGCTTTGTCGCCCTTGCCGAGGTTCAGGTGGCCATCCTGGACCGCCACGATATGTGGTGAATTCTTCAACTCGTCGTCTTCGACGATCAGCGGCTGCGACAGGAACGGACCGATGGCGTCGGTGGAAATGGCGGTGATCGCATCGCGGCCTATGCCTTGCACGCGCGTTTGCGGCGACAATTTGACGACGCCGGGTTCGCCGGTCGATTTGCCGAGGCGCAGGCGGCCGTTGACGCGGTCAAAATAGACGATCTGGCCTGGATAAATCCAGTGCGGATTGCGGATCTGGTCCTGGTTCAGGCCCCATACTTGCGGCCAGCACCATGGATGTTGCAGGAACTGCCCGGAGATTCCCCACAGCGTATCGCCACGCACTACAACGTGCTGATCCGGGGCATTGGGCAAAAATTCACAACGCATGGTCTTGACCGCTTGGGCATGCGCCATGCCGCCAAATCCGGCACTTAAAGCAAGAAGGAGTGCAGCTGTGCTAAACTTTTTCATATTGTTTCCGGTGGATACTGCGTTAAATTGGCGCCTACACCCTCGTTTCGTCGCCACGGCTTTGATCGGCAAAGCAAAAAACTTGCCATAGTGAATCAAATTTTGCCCATAATCGATTGAACTAGCAAGAGAAAACCCCTTCCAAACCGCCTAAATTGTTACGCAATCTCGTATGTCCTTATTAAATATCCTGCGTTATCCTGACGTCCGTTTGCACAAAATTGCCAAGCCTGTGACAGTTTTTGACACCCGGCTCAAAAAATTGATCGCCGACATGGCCGAAACCATGTACGACGCGCCGGGCATCGGCCTGGCCGCATCGCAGGTCGACGTGCATCAACAACTGCTGATACTCGACATATCCGAGACCAACGATCAATTGCAGGTATTCATCAACCCGGAAATAACCTGGGCCAGCGAAGAAAAAAAGATCTACGACGAAGGCTGCCTGTCGGTACCCGGCGTTTATGACGGCGTGGAACGTCCTGCGCGCATCAAGGCGCGTGCGCTGGATGCGGATGGAAAATCATTTGAAGTGGAAGCCGAAGGTTTGCTGGCAGTCTGTCTGCAGCACGAAATGGATCACCTGAAAGGCAAGGTCTTTGTCGAATATCTGTCGCCGCTGAAGCGCAATAGAATCAAGACCAAAATGCTGAAGGAAGAACGCGATTTAAAACGCGGCTAGGAAAAACCGCAATAAAGAGTGTGAAAACGCCGTCCAGGCCATACCGCCCGGACGGCATTTTTTTATGCTGTCTTACAAAAATTTTGCCAGCAGAAAAACAACCGTCGACAGCAAGATTGTCGAGGCGAACGGCAGCGAAAAATGGCGGCCGAACAGCGTGAAATTCACATCGCCCGGCAAGCGTCCGACGCCCAGCTTTTCCAGCCAGGGCAGCGCCTGGGAAAAGATCACCAGCGCCAAAAAAATCACCAATACCCAACGAATCATTTTTAACCCTTAAAGGCGATAACCACGGTCGTGCTGCAAAAGACGTTCGGGCCATTCAACCTGATGACCGACCGCCAGCACCTTGAACAACTCTCCCATCTCGGCCGGTGAAATCAGCTTCTGCACTGCGTTTGCCTGCGGCAGGTATTGCACCGCCTGCTCCGGCGAGGTACGCAATAACAGATCGCCGATACCGGCGCTCAATAGAAACCCGGCCTGGCTGGTGTAGCCCAGCAGATCCAGCCCGCCATCGACCGCTGCCTGCGCCATCGCGGTGAAATCCACATGCGCGGTCACATCCTGCAAACCCGGCAGATAAAAAGGATCGGGATGCGCATGATGCCGGTAATGGCACATCAACGTGCCCTGCGCGCGCTGCTCATGGTAGTACTCGTGATGCGGAAAACCATAATCGATGAAGAACGCCGCG
>NZ_JAQGLV010000162.1 GCF_028292705.1 Collimonas fungivorans
TGACCGCCTTCTTCAGCGCCTTCGGCACCACGCTGAAACAGCGCTTCGCCGGCTGGAGCATCTTCCTGTTTTCGGCCGACCTCGGCTTGCCCAAGCTGCTGCGCCTGAAAGAAGCGCGCAAGACGCCCTTCTTCAACGGCGCGCTGGAATGCCGCCTGTTCCGCTTCGACATGGTGGCCGGCTTCAACCGGCGCGAAGCAGCCAAGCCAAAGGCAGAATGACCGCCCGCCGGCTTTCCTTGGCAAGGTTTTAATAAAACAAGCGCAATTTTTGCGCTTGTTTTACTTCTGGCAGCCCAGATCCCCGCATTTACCCCCACATCTCCCGAAAAAACAGCCTCCTCGGAAGCCGCCTTGCCCATGTGCATCATAGGCAAGGCGCGGCTGATATTTCCTGCTTGACATCTTTTCCAGATTACCCCAACAGATGCGCTAAAAACGCTTGCATTCCCTGCTCAGGTGACGAATAATACAAATACGAATTGTTCGCATTTACAGAAAGGACTATAATGAGCCAGACGATACGACGCGAAACACAAGTTGAGAAAACCCCTGTGTCCAGCATCACGAAGTCAGTTGCATCAGCAGTCACGCGAATCAAGAGCCAGGATCTGTTCAAGCAAATGCGCGAACTGGAAATTGATCACGGCGGCAGGATTTACAAGCTGCGGCTGACGCAATTGAACAAGCTGATCCTGACCGCTTAGTTAGCTTTCATCGAGCACGGCGGTTTTTAATTGATCCAACACCAGCCCGCCCGCAGCAAGCGCCAGCCAGCGAGTTACTGATATAGGAGTGCTGATGGTATCGGAGAAAATCAATCCGGCTTTTGTGGAGCCGAACGGTGCGCCGGCGCAGCCGGAGCTGCTGGTTTCGGCGGTGCTGCACCTGATGTCGCAGTACACCGCGAACAGCCAGGAAATCAGCGGTTGCGTCAAGCTGGCCTCGGTGATCGAGCGGCATTTGAAGGCGCTGGCGGATTTACCGAACCTGGCGCCGGTATTGCGCGCAACCTGCCTGCAGTTGTCGGAGCAGTGGGGCACGGTGGTAGAGAGTACGATGCCGCGGCCTGAGAAGTACAGCCTGTTCAGCAGGTTCGGGGCCGCCAACCGGGTTTGTTAATGAAGCATGGCGCAGTAACGGCCAACCGCCGCAAGAACATCTTTGTCGGCGGACTTTTATTTCTTAATCTGCCTTTTAACCATGGCAGTGAGGTACAAAATGATCGTTTGTATTTGCAATAACGTGTCGGATCGCAAAATCCGGCAGGCAGTCGATTCTGGCATGTCTTCCATGTCTGAATTGCGCGAGAACCTGGGGATTGCCACCTGCTGCGGGAAATGCCATTCCTGCGCGAAAAGCGTATTGCGCGAATGCCTGGATAACCGGGCCCCGGCTGCCCTTCGCCATGTTCAAGCATTGGTATTTCAACAAAACATACAAGCTGCTTAGTACCCAGCGGGATCAGCGCAACCATGTCGTCAGCAACAATCAGCTCCCCTGCGCTTGCGTGGAAAAAGATAAAACGCATCGGTCCCCTGGGGACGATCCTTCTGCTCCACGTCGCATTTTTCTGGGCCCTGGAAAGCGGCCTGATTCACCAGGCCGCGCAAGCCGTGCCAAAGGAAATCTTCGCCAGCTTCATCACGCCGGAAAAAGCGCCTGAACCGACACCACCCAAACCGCAGCCGGAAGCACCGAAAACCGTCGCTGTCGTCAAGAAAAACATTACCCCGCCGCGCCCTACGCCGGTAGTCAACAATACCCCGTCGGAAACCGCCATTTCAGTACCGACGCCGGCGCCGCAACCACCCCAGCATGAGGAACCGGCAGCCGTTGCGCCGCCAGCGCCGGCAGCCGCCCCGCCCCAGCCGCGCACCATCACTTCCGGGGTCGAATATATCCAGCCGCCCGACGTGAAATATCCGGCGGCCTCCAAACGCATGGGCGAAGAAGGCAAGTCGGTGATCCGCGTCCTGATCAATGAAAAAGGCCGTGCCGAGCGCGTCGAGGTGCAAAAATCCTCCGGCTCCAGCCGCCTTGACGATGCCGCCAAACAGGCGGTAATGCGGGCTTTGTTCAAGCCCTACATGGAAGATGGCAAGCCGCTGCCGGTATTTGCCATCGTACCTATCAATTTCCAGTTATCCAATTAATCAACGGCATCTCGGCGCTCCGCCGAGGCAGCCGCACTAGCCGCCGCACTCAATTTACAGATACAAGGGGAGTTCATCATGGAAGTAAGTCCGTACGGATTGGAAGCGCTCTGGAGCCAGGGCGATTTCGTCATTAAAAGCGTCGCCGTGCTGCTGGTGGCGATGTCGATTGCATCCTGGTATGTGATCCTGACCAAGGCCCTGCAGATCCTGCGCTTCCAGCGCGCCGCGCACGCCGCCGGCCATCAGTTCTGGGACACCACCAGCCTGCCGGAAGGCATCGCCACGCTGGGCACCGAGAATCCGTTTGCCGAAGTCGCCCAGGCCGGTGTCTCCTCGATGCGCCACCACGCCGCCCACAAGGGCCATTTGCACGATCAGCTGTCGGTCAGCGACTGGGTCACCCTGTCTCTGCGCCAAGCCATCGACGAGGTCTCAGGCAAGCTGCAGACCGGCATGGCGGTGCTGGCTTCAGTCGGCTCCACCGCGCCTTTTGTCGGCCTGTTCGGCACGGTCTGGGGCATTTACCACGCGCTGGTGTCGATCGGCACTTCTGGCCAGGCCAGCATCGACAAGGTCGCCGGTCCGGTCGGCGAAGCGCTGATCATGACCGCCCTTGGCCTGGCCGTGGCGATCCCGGCCACCTTCGGTTATAACGCCTTGGTGCGCGGCAACAAGACCATCATCGCCAAACTGAATAAATTCGGCTTTGACCTGCACGCCCTGTTTGTTACCGGCTCCCGTTCCAGCAACAACGAGGCGGACCATGCCAACGGCACGAATAATGGCGCCAAGCTGGTCGCCGTGAAAGGTGCATGATGGGCATGGGTTCCCTGTCCGATTCGGACGACGATTTCAATCCGGAGATCAACACCACGCCGCTGGTCGACGTGATGCTGGTGCTGCTGATCATCTTCATCATGACCATCCCGGTGATGAACCATGCGGTAAAGATCGATTTGCCGCGCGCCACCAACCAGCCTGACCAGACCAGGCCGGAAAACATCAACCTGTCCATCGACGCCGACGGCAAGCTGTTCTGGAATGACGAAGTGGTTGACCGCAACGAACTGAATGCACGGATAGCCGTTGCAGCGCAAAAGCAGCCGCAGCCGGAGTTGCATTTGCGCGCGGCGCGCACGGTGCAGTATGAAAAAGTGGCCCAGGTGATGGCAGCGGCGCAGTCCGGCGGCCTTGGAAAGATCGGCTTTGTCACCGATCCGGACGCCAAGTAGGTACAGCACTCAATAAGCATTCGCGGCGGCCAGCCGCCGCCTTTGCAAGAGCCTGCCCATGTCGCCATGCGCAGGCTTTTTCTTGTCCGGGGCTATTGTACCGATGCACAAATCACAATGAAAATGATTCGCGCTACCTGATGATGAAAAAGCTTATCGCATGCGCTATCATGGCTGCGATTTCGGTTGAAAGTCGTTTAAACGACGCGCCGATCAAGTGAGAAGCCGGCATATAGTCCAGAAATCCCCCGACTTTATCGCTGCGCGCTCCGCATCCCATCATAGCGAGGTTCCCATGCAAGGCGAAAAACAAATCATCACGCTGCTCAACGCGCAGCTGACCAACGAACTGACAGCGATCAACCAGTATTTCCTGCATGCCCGCATGTACAAGCACTGGGGCCTGGAAAAGCTCGGCAAGAAGGAGTACGAAGAATCGATCGGCGAAATGAAGCATGCCGACAAGCTGATCGACCGTATCCTGATGCTGAACGGCTTGCCAAACCTGCAAGCGCTGCACAAGCTGATGATTGGCGAATCGACGCCGGAGATGCTGCAATGCGACCTGAAACTGGAGCAAGGCGCGCAAAAAACCGTCAAGGACGGCATCGCTGCTTGCGAAAAGGCCGGCGATTATGTATCGCGTGAGCTGTTCAAGGAAATCCTTGAAGATACCGAAGAACATATCGACTGGCTGGAAACCCAGCTCGACCTGATCGACAAAGTCGGCCTGCAAAACTACCTGCAAAGCCAGATGGACGCTTAAACCGGATCTACCCGGGGTACCAGGCTCGCGGCTTCCGATTCATCATCGGAAGCCGTTTTTCTTTCCTCGGCCGCAGTTTGCTGATGTTTACTGCGCCAACGCCAGCAAACTGCGCATGACTGTTTCCGCCTTCAATGTCGGGCCAAGCGCCTCGACGATTTTGCGCCTGTTGGTATGACCATGGGTGACGATGACCTTGCTGCGCGGCACATCCAGCAGCTCCGCCAGATAGCGCACCAGCGCTTCATTCGCCTTGCCCTCGATGGGTTGCGCCTGCAGGCGCAGCTTGAGTACATTCTCCAGGGGGCCGATGATCTGGCTTTTCTTGGCGTTAGGCGTCACCTGCAGCGCCAGCCTGATGCCGCCGGCAATATCGGAGCACCATGCGGCGCCCGCCTTTTGGTTCATGCCACCGACATGATCAGGTAGATCACCAGCTGGTGCACCACCCGCAGCAGTATCAGCGCTGCCAGCGGCGACAGGTCGATATTGCCGATCAGCGGGATGATTCTGCGCAAAGGCCGCAGCAGCGGCTCATTGAGTGCCCGTACAAAGGGTGCCAGGGGTGCGTTCGGATTCACCCAGCTAAAGATCGCCTCGATGATCAGCAACGCAATCAGTCCGTAGAATACCCACTGAAAAAACAGCAGCGCCGACAGGCTGAAGATCAGCGAAGCACTCAGCGCCGACCTGACGCCCAGCTCCAGCAGGATGCAGATGACGGCAACCAGGGCCGCGCCTATCAGGCTGGCCCAGTCATAGCCGCCAACCCCCGGCAGCAAGCGCCGCAGCGGACGCACAGCCCAGTCGGACAAGGTAAAAATGAATTGCGCGAGCTGTTGCGGAGGCCGCACCCGCACCGCCTGGATCCAGAACCGAAGCAACAGGACACCGCCCAGGACGCTGGCGATGGTTTCGATAATCAAGGTGAAAATGTTCTGCAGCACGGCGTGTTTCCCTTTCCAGATGAAGCAACGATTCAGGCGAGCCGTCGTCAATCCGGGACGACCCAGCCCATTTACTGATAACTTACCCGAATTCGGGTGCAAGATGTAGGGCCTGTGGGCGAGCGCCACGTTTCAAGAAAAGAACGGACTTACCAGCTGGCTATCGTAGCAGTTATTTCAGGTTCGCTGACAGGCCCGCGTGGCCGGGCGCCACACGCATCGCAGTTGTCTGCTGCGCCGATATCCGTAGCCCCAAATAAAAACCCGCTGAAGGGCGCTAGGCCATTCAGCGGGCGATATACCTGAACTGAATCAGGTAAGCCGACAAACGCTAATTACGGGCGTGTGCCAGTTGGGAAAGGCCAGGCTGCTGCCGGGTTCAGCACGGTCGTTGCTGCTGGTGCCGCTGGCTTGGCTGCTGGCTTCTTGGCTGCAGGTTTCGCTGCGGCCTTTTTAACAGCTGGCTTGGCTGCAGCAGGTTTCGCTGCAGCTTTAGCTACTGGCTTTTTTGCTGCTGGCTTAGCCGCGACTTTCTTAACTGCCGGCTTTTTGGCCGCTGGTTTCGCTGCTGCCTTAGCAACCGGCTTCTTGGCTGCTGCTTTCTTCACTGCTGGCTTTTTGGCCGCAACAGCTTTCTTAGCAACCGGTTTCTTGGCTGCTGGTTTTGCTGCTGCTTTCTTAACTACTGGCTTTTTGGCCGCGACAGCTTTCTTAGCAACTGGTTTCTTAGCTGCTGGTTTTGCTGCTGCTTTCTTAGCTACTGGCTTTTTGGCCGCGACAGCTTTCTTAGCAACCGGTTTTTTGGCTGCTGGCTTTGCTGCTGCTTTCTTAGCTACTGGCTTTTTGGCCGCGACAGCTTTCTTAGCAACTGGTTTCTTAGCTGCTGGTTTTGCTTTAGCTGCTGGCTTCTTGGCCGGGGCTGCTTTCTTCGCAGCGGGTTTCTTCGCTGCGGGTTTCTTTGTTGCTGTTGCCATTTTGTTTCTCCTTCACGTGATGGAAAAAATCAAGCTCCAAGTTGGAAACCCGACGAACCCATCGCGATGGGAACGGCGGATTATTCATCGGCGCAATCAACTCTGCTTGCGCTAATGAATTCGGCACCAGCTGAACTGCTCCATCCCCTCATTGATGCAGCACTTCAGCCATTATTGGTTAAGGTCCTTTCCCCAGCTTCCGGGCCGGGAGGAAGAATTCGCATCACCTGTCGGCTGCGATCCTTAGCCAAAAAAACGCCAGCGGCTATGCCGGCGTCGGAATTCTGTTACAAAACGGTTAGTTTTTCCAAAGAAAACGCCGCCAAACCCGACTGAATCGGGGTAAGCGGCGACAACAGATAAGTACGTTTCTGTCTTTGGCTATTCATTAAATTTGGAAATCACCTTTTAGTTTGCAGACTTTTTTATAGTACTAAGCGCTGCAGGTTTCCATTTACCTCGTCCATCCACTTCATTATTCTTGTCCGAGATCTGAAGCCTTTATTCCCAGTTCAGGGCACCGCCTGTTTGATATTCGATTACACGAGTCTCAAAAAAGTTGCGTTCTTTTTTCAGATCGATCATCTCGCTCATCCAGGGGAAGGGATTTTCTTCCTGAGGGAACATCGGGTCCAGTCCGATCTGTTGCGCGCGGCGATTTGCGATGAACCGCAAATAACCTTTGAACATTGGCGCATTCAAACCGAGCACTCCACGCGGCATTGTATCCTCTGCGTAGCGATATTCCAACTCTACTGCGCTTAAAAACAACGCTTTGATCTCATCGCGGAATTCCGGCGTCCACAAATGCGGGTTTTCCATCTTGATTGTGTTGATCAGATCGATCCCGAAATTGCAGTGCATCGACTCGTCGCGCAGGATGTATTGATACTGTTCCGCCGCGCCCATCATCTTGTTCTGGCGGCCCAGGGCAAGGATCTGCGTGAAGCCGACGTAGAAGAAAAGGCCTTCCATGATGCAGGCGAAGACGATCAGCGAGCGCAGCAATTTCTGGTCGTTTTCAGTAGTGCCGGTCTTGAATTCAGGATCGGTCAGCGTATTGATGAAGGGGATCAGGAACTCGTCTTTGTCGCGGATCGATTTGACTTCGTGATAGGCGTTGAAGATTTCCGCCTCGTCCAGGCCGAGCGATTCCACGATGTATTGGTAGGCGTGGGTATGGATCGCTTCCTCGAAAGCCTGGCGCAGCAGGTACTGGCGGCATTCCGGCGCGGTGATGTGGCGGTAGGTGCCGAGCACGATATTGTTGGCGGCGAGCGAGTCGGCGGTGACGAAGAATCCCAGGTTGCGCTTGACCAGGCGGCGTTCGTCTTCGGTCAGGCCGTTCGGGTTCTTCCACAGCTCGATATCGCGCTGCATGTTGATTTCCTGCGGCATCCAGTGGTTGGCGCAGCCGGCCAGGTACTTGTCCCAGGCCCATTTGTACTTGAACGGCACCAGCTGGTTGACGTCGGTATGGCCGTTGATGATGCGCTTGTCCGCGGCATTGACGCGGTGCGTGACATCGACTGCAGGTGCAGCAGCTGCCTGCCCCACCAATGCCGGGTTGAGAGCGGTATCGGACATCTGCGGACGCGCCGAAGGAGCAAATGCCGGTTGCGCCGGCCCGGTACGAGGGGCCGAACTTTTTTCTTCATCCCAGGAGAGCATTCTTTATTCCTTTATCTTTCGTAGGGTGGGCAACCTTGCCCACGCGTGGCTTCAAAACCGTCACCACGTTTGCTTCCGTAACGCGCGGGCAGAAAAACCGCCCACCCTACTTTCTTTGCAATTGTTTCGTTATCTGACAGCTGTTACTGGCAAGCTTCGCACTCTTCGAACCCTGGATCGCCGGGACGCATGGTGCACGCCGGGCCATCCAGTTCCTGTGGCGCCGCTGCAACAGCAGCAGTGCCGTAAGTCGCCGCCGCACCGCCGCTGGCGCCGCCGTCTACCGACACGGCGTTCAGGGCGCCGGTCTTCGATGTCGACTTCTCGGTATGCGTCGCGCCAATGGTGCGCAGGTAATAAGTGGTCTTCAAGCCACGCAACCATGCCAGCTTGTAGGTTTCATCCAGCTTCTTGCCGGATGCGCCCGCCATATAGATATTCAGCGATTGCGCCTGGTCTATCCATTTCTGGCGACGCGACGCTGCTTCCACCAGCCAGGACGGCTCGACTTCGAATGCGGTGGCGTAGATGTCGCGCAGGTCTTGCGGGATGCGGTCGATCTTGGCCAGGCTGCCGTCGAAGTACTTGAGGTCGGAGATCATCACTTCGTCCCACAAGCCGCGCGCTTTCAGGTCGCGCACCAGGTATTCATTGATTTCAGTGAATTCGCCCGACAGGTTCGATTTCACGTACAGGTTCTGGTAAGTCGGCTCGATACAAGCCGATACGCCAATAATGTTCGAGATAGTCGCAGTCGGCGCAATCGCCACGCAATTCGAATTGCGCATGCCGAATTCCTTGATGCGGCCGCGCAGTTCGGTCCAGTCCAGCGAAGCGGACATGTCCGCCTCGAGATAACCGCCGCGCTCTTCCGCCAGCAGTTTCAGGGAATCCTGCGGCAGGATGCCGCGGTCCCACAGGGAACCGCGATAGCTGCTGTAACGGCCGCGCTCTTCCGCCAGTTCAGTCGACGCCCAATAGGCGTGGTAGCAGACCGCTTCCATCGACTTGTCGGCAAATTCAACCGCTGCTTGCGAGGCGTAAGGCACGCGCATCATGTGCAGGCAATCCTGGAAACCCATGATGCCGAGGCCAACCGGACGGTGCCGCAAGTTGGAATCGCGCGCTTTCTTCACTGCATAATAGTTAATATCGATCACATTATCCAGCATGCGCATCGCAGTATTGATGGTTTTCTGCAACTTGGCGCGGTCCAGCTGGCCGTCTTTCATGTGGGCCGGCAGGTTGACCGAGCCCAGGTTGCACACGGCGATCTCGGATTCGTTGGTGTTGAGCGTGATCTCGGTGCACAGGTTGGAGCTGTGGACCATGCCGACGTGCTGCTGCGGCGAACGGATGTTGCATGGGTCCTTGAAGGTGATCCATGGATGGCCGGTTTCAAACAGCATCGACAGCATCTTGCGCCACAGGTCCAGCGCCTGAATCTTCTTGAACAGGCGCAGGTCGCCGCGGGCGGCCCGGGCTTCGTAGCCGGTATACGCTTCCTCGAAGGCCCTGCCGACCTTGTCGTGCAGGTCTGGCGCATCGCTTGGCGAGAACAGGGTCCACTCGCCCTTTTCCATGACGCGCTTCATGAACAGGTCCGGAATCCAGTTGGCGGTGTTCATGTCGTGGGTGCGGCGGCGGTCGTCGCCGGTATTTTTGCGCAGGTCGAGGAATTCCTCGATGTCCATGTGCCAGGTTTCCAGGTAGGCGCAGACCGCGCCCTTGCGTTTGCCGCCCTGGTTGACCGCGACGGCGGTATCGTTGACCACTTTCAGGAACGGCACCACGCCTTGCGACTTGCCGTTGGTGCCCTTGATATGGGCGCCCAGCGAACGCACCGGAGTCCAGTCGTTGCCCAGGCCGCCTGCATATTTGGCCAACAAGGCGTTTTCCTTGATCGCTTCGTAGATGCCGTCGAGATCGTCGGCCACGGTAGTCAGGTAGCAGGACGACAGCTGCGAGCGTTGCGTGCCCGAGTTGAACAGGGTCGGCGTCGAGCTCATGAAATCGAAGCTGGACAGCAGGTTGTAGAACTCGATGGCGCGCGCTTCGCGGTTGACTTCATTCAGCGCCAGGCCCATCGCTACCCGCATGTAGAACGCTTGCGGCATTTCGATGCGGATCTCGCGGACGTGCAGAAAATAACGGTCGTACAGGGTCTGCAAGCCGAGGTAACCGAATTGCAGGTCACGCTCCGGCTTCAATGCTTCGCCCAGTGCTTTCAGGTCGAATTGCGCCAGCTTGGCATCCAGCAAGTCGGCTTCAATACCCTTTTTAATAAATTTCGGGAAATATTCAAGATATTCCGCCGGCGCATCGGCTTGCGCCACTTCCTTGCCGAACACTTCCTTGCGGATCGTGTGCATCAGCAGGCGCGCAGTAACCGTGCTGTAGGCAGGGTCTTTTTCCATCAGCGCACGGGCTGCCAGGATCGCCGACTTGTGCAGTTCTTCGACCGGCACGCCGTCGTACAGGTTCTTGACGGTCTCGGCCAGGATGGCTTCAGCGTCGACGTGTTTTTCCAGGCCGATGCAAGCGGCGGTAATCAGGCTGCGCACCTGTTCCATGTCCAGCACGCGGCGCTGGCCGTCTTCGGTCACGAACAATTCGGTGCCGGCTACGGTCGGCTTGGCGCCGGTCTGCTGCTGCGAACGCTCTTCCATGCGCTTGGCGCGGTACAGCACGTAGGCACGCGCCACGTCGTGCTCGCCGGAGCGCATCAGGGACAGTTCGACCTGGTCCTGGATGTCTTCAATATGGAAAGTGCCGCCATTCGGCTGGCGGCGCACCAGGGCGGCGACGACGTTCGAAGTCAGCTGTTCGACCAGCTCGCGCACCCGTGCCGATGCCGCACCCTGGCCGCCGTTGACGGCGAGGAATGCCTTGGTGACGGCGATCGAGATCTTGGACGGTTCAAAACCGACTACGGCGCCATTGCGGCGGATGATTCGGTAGTCGCCGAAACTGCTGGATACCTTGACGGGAGAGCCGCTGCCGGTTGATGGCTGAACACCAGCGATGTCGGCTGATGATTTAACGGAAATTTCTTGAGTAGATTGCACTGAGCCTCCCGAGACTGTGAAAGCAGGCGAAACAATTACGCCTGCTGTTATTAATTAGAACCTTGGAACCATTGATGGTTCATATACTGTTATTACTGCATCAGCCAATGCTGTTCAGCTGTTGACCCAGCGACTGCCTGTCGGCAGGCGTTCGCGACCGATGCCCAAATCAAGATAAAAAGAGAAAAACCAGCGTTAAAAGAATGGTTGGCGAAGACCGCCAACAAACCCAGAGGCCGCTGAGCAGCCTGTCCGACACCTGCATTTATACTGACGTGAGTACAAAAACAAAACACCACATAGGTGGACAGACCATGCAAAGCAAACCAAGGACGAAATACGAGAAAAGACACTACAAACACTACATATAGTTCTCTGGATTTGATTTTTACTAATTGTAGTACCTAGAACTCGCCGATGCAATCCAAAAGTACGATCTTTTTTATATACAAAAAGAGACTAATCAATTGACTTTTTTGTCTATGGCCGGAAAGCGCAGCGCAGGTTCGCCTGGCGATTTTGGTGCATGCCCGGCTAAGGCTTGCTGGTATTGGGTCCAGTCAAAAAACGGACCGGGATCGGTCTTTCTGCCGGGGGCAATATGCTCGTGTCCGGCGACCGCGGCGAGAGGGTAATGCAACTGCAAGGCATGGGTCAATGCCGCCAGCGCTCGATATTGCAGCGCGGAAAATTGTTCGAAATCGCTGCCTTCCAGCTCGATGCCGATTGAGAAATCATTGCAGCGCTCACGGCCTTCGAAACACGATGCGCCCGCATGCCAGGCCCTGTCGTTGGCGGAGACAAACTGGACTACCCCGCCATCGCGCAGTATCAGGAAATGGGAAGAAACCCTGAGCGGGCGCAGCTGTTCGAAATAAGGATGGGCGTCATAATCGAGGCGATTGCCGAACAGGTCGGCAATATAAGGGCCGCCAAACTGCCCTGGCGGCAGGCTAATGTTATGGATCACCAGCAGATCGGCGACGCAGCCTTCCGGCCTGGCGTCGCAATTGGGGGAAGACTGGCGCACGACTTCATCGGGACGGCACCAGCCGTCTGCGCCGATTGCAAAACTTGGGGGAAGCGGTTTTTGCTGCTCCGTCATTATTACCTGGTCCTAATCTTGCTCGTGGATCGACAATCGTTGCATCCGGTAGCGCAGCTGGCGAAAACTGATGCCCAGCAAATCGGCTGCCTTGGTGCGGTTGAAATGCGTACGCGTCAACGCCTGCCGGATGACGTCGCGCTCGATATCGTCAAGATAGTCCGGCAGCGATGACGGCAGTTCGCCGCCATTCAATTGTACCGCCGTGCCGGGTGCAGCCGATTCCAGGTTCGCCGCCATGGACACGCCGGCAACCGCTGCGGCCTCGCTGTAGTGATCGGCCAGGTCCGGGATTTCCGCCGGCCGTCCCTGGCCGCCCTTCAAACCCAGATCCGCCACTTCGATTACGCCGTCGTTGGCAAACGCCAGCGCCCGCTCCAGGATATTTTCCAGTTCGCGCACATTGCCCGGAAACGCATAAGCGCAAAGCGCCGACAACGCCGCCGGCGCCAGCGTCACCTGTTCCGCCTGCGGTGTAAACGTCGACAGGCGCGCCAGAATCGCTGCAACCAGCAGGCCGATGTCGTCCAGCCGCTCGCGCAGCGGCGGCAATTTTAATTCGATGACATTCAAACGATAGTACAAATCCTGGCGAAATCTACCTGATTCGACACACTCGGCCAGATTCTGGTGGGTGGCGCTGACCAGGCGGACATCTACCGCCTCCTCCACCGTCGCCCCGACCTTGCGCACACGGCGCTCCTGGATCGCGCGCAACAGCTTGACCTGCATCGCCAGCGGCAGGTCGGCGACCTCGTCCAGCAGCAAGGTGCCGCCGTTGGCGGCCTGGAAAAAACCGTCGCGGTCGTCGGCGGCGCCGGTAAACGCGCCTTTGCGATAGCCGAAGAACTCCGCTTCCATCAAGGCTTCCGGGATGGCGCCGCAGTTGACGGCGACAAACGGCTTGTCGGCGCGCGGACTGAGCGCATGGATATCGCGCGCCGCCAGTTCCTTGCCGCTGCCGGACTCGCCCGTGATCGCCACCGGCGCCATACTGCGCGCCAGGCGCACGATCTGGGTGCGCAGTTCCTGCATGGCGGCAGACTGGCCGATCAGGCGCAACGCCGAACCTGAGCCGGCGTTGCGCTTGGAATCCGCCGCCGGACGCTGGTTTTCCACCGGCTTGCCGACACGCAGCGCCGATTGCACCATCAGGCGCAGCTGGTCCAGCGCCACCGGTTTCGATAAATAATCGAAAGCGCCTGCCTTCAACGCCATGACGGCATTGTCGGCGCTGCCGTAGGCGGTGATCACGGCAATCGGTATGACCTTTTCGCCAGCGGTGACTTCGCGCACCAGCTCGATCCCGAGCCCGTCCGGCAGGCGCATGTCGGTCAGGACCAGCGCATAGTCGTTTTGCGCCAGATGGCTGCGCGCAGCGGACAGGCTGTCGGCGCTGTCGACATCCAGCCCCATCTTGACCAAGGCGATTTCCAGCAGTTCGCGCAGGTGCGCTTCGTCGTCAACAACCAGAATACGGGGTGAGCTCATGGCATTCGTCTTTTTCAGTCAGTTCTAATCAGGAGACACGGGGTCATGGGCAGCAAACGCAATAACAAAACGACCACTCACATGGCTGGAGTTCTGTCCTTGGACATCATGCCGGTATTCATAATCGAGCAACGCGCCGTTATTCAAGCATAACTCGCGCGCCAAAAACAAGCCCAGCCCGGTGCCCTTGCTGGAGGTGGTATAAAACGGCTCGAACAGGTGCGCCCGCACCGCCGGTGAAATCGGTTCGCCGTCGTCCTGCACATGCAGCTCCAGCCGCCCGGCGACGCTGGACATGACCTGCAGGCGCATCCCGCCTGGCCCGCCGCTGGCGTAACGCACCGCGTTCGACAGCAGGTTGGTCACGACTTCACGCAGATGCAAAGGGTCGAACCAGACGCTCTGCCGGTCCGCGGCGTCGATCTGCAAATCGATCGCGGCCGGCGCCACCGCATGGGTCTGCCTGAAATCCCTGACGATATCCTGCAGCAAGGGCGCCAGCAAAATCGGTTCGAGTTGCCGCTGCGCCTTGCGCGACAGCTTCAGGATATCCTCAATCATGCGGTTCAGGCGCGCCACGTTGTCTTCGATGATGGTCAGCAGGCGCGCCTCCGCCTCGTCGGTCGCCTCTTCCGCCAGCAAGGTCGCGGCATAGGAAATCGACGCCAGCGGATTGCGCACCTCATGCGCGATGCTGGCGGTCAGGCGGCCCATGGCGGCGAGTTTGAGCTGCTGGGCCTGGTTCTCGATTTCACTGACATCCTGCAAAAAGATGACCGCGCGGTATTCGCTCAGCTCGCGCATCCTGACCGCGGCAAAGCGCACTTTCAAATGCGCCGCCAGTTCGCGCCGGCCGCTCCAGTCGATGGCGGCGGCGTCCTGCCCAAGGTCATCGGTATGCTTAATGGTGACGAATACCGCCTCGCCCACTGCCGGTGAAACCGCATGCGGCAGGTCGCTGACCCGCGATTCCCAGGCAAACAAGGCATCGGTTATCGGCGCCAGCACCGCATAGTCGCTCAGCTTGTGCTGCTGTTCTTCGTCCGACAAGGACAGGCCCAGCATGCGCTCCGCCGCCGGGTTCGCCATGATCAGGGTGCCAAGCGGATCGACTACCAGCAAGCCGTCGCCCATGTCCTTGATCGCGATGCGATTGATATCCATTTGCACCCGCAAGTCCCTGCCACGCTGGGTCGCCAGTTCCTCTTGCTTGATCAGCTTGTCGGCCAGCCGGTTGATGACAAGCACGGCAAAAAAGAAAGCGCCGCCATACAAACCGGCTTGCAGGGAGGAGGCGTCCGGCGCCGACTGCAGGATCTGGTAACCGCTTTCCGCTAGCAGCACCATGGTCGCAATCGAGACAAACAACAGCGCCACCAGCAGCGGCGCCAGGATGGCTGCGCCGGCCAGGGGAAACAGATACAGGATCGCCAGGCCACCCTTGGCGCCGCCGGCGCCTATATACAGGATAGACACCGCGATTATGTCGACCGTGATCGGCAGCACTATCTGCGCCATGTAATGGCGGTGGTAATAAGCGGTGACCAGCGTGAAGAGGGCCGCGCACAGCAGGTAGACGCTGCAGGTCTGCGGATTGGTAAACAGCTGCGAGAACCAGGTTTCGTTTTTGCTCTGGGTGCTGAGGTAAGCCAGCATCACCATCGCCACCACGATCCGGGTCACGTTGAAGGTCTGCAGCGTGCGCCAGAAAGTATCCGGTTTACCGTTCAGCGCAGTGGGGCTGGGGCTAGTCATGTGCGCCGTGTCTCATTCTTGTCTCATTCTTGTCCCACAATGGATCGTGCAGCCGCAAGCCTGACGCGCTCAAGCGCCGGCTTCGACTGGAATGTGCATAACGGCTCAAGTGGGCAGGGTTCAGGTCGAATGCAGGCGACGGTGTTCCGCGCTGCAGAAAACCGCGCCGGAAGCATCGGCCATGGCCTCCGATGCCGGGAAATGCATGCCGCAATGGGCGCAAGCCACTATGGCTTCGGCCTGCGGCGAATCGCTGGCGGCGGAAGCCGCGGCGCCGCTGCTAAAGGTCGGCTCGCCTGGTGCGGGACGATTCTGGGTGAGGTTCTTTTTCAGGCGCTGCAGCCAGACGATGACAGCCAGGACGACGACAATCAAAATAATCAGTTTCATACTAATACCCGATGCAACACAACTTCAAGCACAAAGCGGCTCCCTACATACGCCAATAACAAAACGGCAAATCCGGTCAGGGTAAAACTGAGCGCAGTGCGGCCGCGCCAGCCCTGCCACCTGCGGCCCGCCAGCAGCAGCCCGAACAAGGCCCATGACAACATGGTGAAAATGGTCTTGTGATCCCATTTGAAAGCCTTGTTGAACAGTTCTTCCGAAAACACCACGCCCGACAGCACCGTCAGCGTCAGCAGGAAAAATCCGAAAGCAATCAGGCGGAACAGCAGCTTTTCCATGGTCAGCAAGGCCGGCAACCGATCCAGCGCAACCCCGAACCAGCCGGCTTTCGCCCCGCCCGGCCGGGTATGCAGGCGCGACTCCTGCAATACCATTAGCACTGCGTGGAATGCGGCGATAGTCAGGGTGCTGTAGGCCAGGATGGAAATCACGATATGCCACAGGAACACCGGCGACTTGCCGTTCAGCGGCACCATATTGCCCGGGAATATGGCCGGCAGAATCGCCGCCAGCGCCGCCATCGGCAACACCAGGACCCGCAGGCCGTCCAAGGTATAGTTGCGGTTCTCCAGCCAGTAGGCCGCGACCGACACCCATAAGATGGCCGACAGCATCATCGAAAACCCGACCCGCAACTGTTCCGGCCCGACCACGTCGGACCACAGCACGCCGCCGTGCAGCACCCAGGCGGCGGCGACAACAATGGAAATGGTCTGGCGCCGGCTCGACGGCAAAAAGGTGCAGCCTATATATAGCAGCGCCACCAGAACGAAAAGATATGTTTGCATCGTGTAAGTTTACAACATGTGGCGTCTGCGCGGCGTGCTCAAACAGCGCGGTTGACCAGCCCCGGTAAGGCGGGCCTTCATTTCTTGCATCTTGTACATCATCCGCGGCGATCCCGGACGCACGCCGCTATTCCCGGGTCAGCCGCGGCCAGCATCAGGTAAAATGGCTGTTTACATGCATTATCGTGGCCATTTTAATGCGCGTCGGGGTGTTGCCGACGCAAAAACCGGGCCACATTGACCCATCGCAGTTCTTCTGGAAACGCTGTTACCCATGCTCGACAATCTGACCCAACGCCTCGCCAAAGTCGTCAAAACCATGCGCGGCGAAGCGCGCCTTACCGAAACCAATACTGCGGAAATGTTGCGCGAAGTGCGCCTGGCCTTGCTGGAAGCCGACGTCGCCTTGCCGGCGGTGCGCGAGTTCATCGCCAACGTCAAGCAAAAAGCGCTGGGCGAAGAAGTGATTGCTTCGCTGACCCCGGGCCAAGCCCTGGTCGGCGTGGTACAGCGCGAACTGGCCTCGCTGATGGGCGCCGACCTCGGTCCCGAGGCGTCGCAGCTGAATTTCGCCACCCAGCCACCGGCGATCATCCTGATGGCGGGCTTGCAGGGCGCCGGTAAAACCACCACCGTCGGCAAGCTGGCCAAATACCTGCGCGAACAAAAGAAGAAAAAAGTACTGACCGTTTCGGCCGACGTCTACCGCCCGGCCGCGATCGGCCAGCTGCAGACCGTGACCGCCCAGGTCGGCGCCGACTTCTTCCCCACCGCCACCACCGACAAGCCGGTCGAGATCGCTTTGGCTGCGCTGGACTATGCCAAGCGCCATTATCACGATGTCCTGATCATCGACACCGCCGGCCGGCTCGGCATCGACGAAGCGATGATGAAGGAAATCAGCGCCATCCACGCCGCCGTCAAGCCGATCGAAACCCTGTTCGTGGTCGACGCCATGCTCGGCCAGGACGCCATCAATACCGCCAAGGCCTTCAGCGACGCCCTGCCGCTGACCGGCATCGTGCTGACCAAACTGGACGGCGATGCGCGCGGCGGCGCGGCGCTGTCGGTCAGGCACATCACCGGCAAGCCGATCAAGTTCGCCGGCACCGCGGAAAAGCTGGACGGCCTGGAAGCCTTCGATCCGACCCGCATGGCCAACCGCATCCTCGGCATGGGCGACATCCTGGCGCTGGTCGAAGAAGCCCAGAAAGGCGTCGACGTCGCCGCGGCCAAGGACCTGGCGCACAAGATCAAGGGCGGCGGCAAATTCGACCTGAACGACTTCAAGGCGCAGCTCGGCCAGATGAAGAAAATGGGCGGCTTGTCCAACCTGATGGACAAATTGCCGGCGCAATTCCAGCAGGCGGCAGGCGGCGCCAATATGGACCAGGCGGAAAAACAGGTGCGCCGGATGGAGGGCATCATCAACTCGATGACTGCCCAGGAACGGGCCAAACCGGAGCTGATCAAGGCTTCGCGCAAACGCCGCATTGCCGTCGGCGCCGGCGTCCAGGTGCAGGAAGTCAACCGCATGCTGTCGCAATTTGACCAAATGCAGTCGATGATGAAAAAACTCAAAGGCGGCGGCATGATGAAAATGATGCGCGGCATGAAAGGCATGATGCCGGGCATGCGCTAAACACTGCGCCGCCACTCGCGCAGTACCCTGAAAAGCCTTGCAAGTCATTGACTTGCAAGGCTTTTCGTCAATTTACGACGATTGCGGGAAGCTGCTGGCCGGCGGCGCCGGGCATTTGTTACCTTGCCCGGATTCCGGCAACCCGCCGCAAAAGCCCGCCAACCGGGCGTTTCCCCCCTCATGCCGGGGGTTCCGCTTCCGTATCAAATCCCGCACAAACCCGCAAAAAACGCTTGCATCGCCAGGAAAAGCGCAACACTATTAGCGATGCGTGCTTGACGCATTTTTTCACTATCCCTGAAGGAGGCTCAAAGATGGCCACAGCCAAAAAACCAGCAGTTGCAGCAAAGAAGCCAGCAGCGACCAAAGCAAAAGCAGCTCCGGTCAAAGCGGCAGCCAAGCCTGCAGTAAAAAAAGCCGACGCTCCGAAAGTAGCGCGCAAGCCTAACGCAGCATTCATGAAGGCATTGACGCCATCAGCTGTCCTGGCTGCTGTCGTTGGCGCGACACCGCTGCCACGCACTGAAGTCACCAAGAAGGTTTGGGAATACATCAAGAAGCACAAGCTGCAGAATCCGGAAAACAAACGCAATATCATTGCTGATGAAAAACTGAAAGCTGTCTTTGGCGGCAAAAAAGAAGTGTCGATGTTTGAAATGACCAAACTCATTTCCGACCACTTGAAATAATGCTTAGGGCCTAGCTGGATTTTGTCCAACCCGCCGCCCTGAGTGCCAAACAAAAACGCCCGCATCACGCGGGCGTTTTTGTATCCGCAGAATCCAGGACTTTAGTCGAGCAGATCCGAGTAGTCGATTTCCGCATAACCAGCCAGCGTCTTCCACGGCAACACCGGCGGCGCGGCGATCACGCTGACCGCAGTCTGGCGGCGCGCCATCCCATGCGCATCGAACGATTCCACCAGGCGCGGATACTGGCCCTTGACGTCCCAGCTGACCCGCACCGTCAATTCCCCACGCTTGCTTTCGTATAGCTGGACGCCGTCCTTGGCCGGACCGACGGCGCGCATGTTTTTCAGGCTCTGCGGATCGCTCAGGTAAAACGTGCTGCCCCAGTTGCCATTGAAACCGATATTGCCGTAATACTGGGAGTCGACCTTGACGGTGCGGCGCTGGTGCCGCTCGATCAAACGCGCGTCCAGCGAACCGTCGGCCTGGCGGCGCACCCACATCGGCGAGCTGCCGGCATCCGGATGGTTGTGCCCGCTGTGATCGTGCTGATCGGCGGCGTCCGTGGTTCCGGCCGCAGTTTCAGCGACAGTCAGGCGCTCGGTCCATACCTGGTCGCTGCGCCGGTACAGGCGCTCGGTGAATGTCGTTTCGCGCTTGACGCCGTCACGTCCCAATACCATCGAATAGTGCTGCACCTGCAGGTTCTGGTCAGGCGCGCTGACCAGAACCTGCGCAGCGGCCAGCGCAGCCGGCAGCGGCGACAGCAGGACCAGTGCGGCCATCAGCTTACCGGCATCGTCCGCGATTTTTTTCAAGAAAATCATTTTTCCACCAAAAGAATTGCCGCCATCATTGCGATGGCGGCATCGACATTACTAAAAAAAGGATTACAAGCCAAGTGCGTTTTTCACTTTGCCAAACACCTTGATGTTTTCAAATGTACCCTTGAAGCTGTCGCTGCCGGCGCCAGCCGAGAACAGCATCACGTCGCCACCGCCGTGCGTCTCCGAACCGGGCGAGCCGGCAAAACGCACGCCGACCTGCTGCAGGTAGTCATCGGCTTCGGTATCGACATTGGTCAGGTCGCCGTCTTCCGGACGGCGCGGCGCGCTGCCGTTGCCGAACACCAGCGTGGTGTAGGGTTTGCCGTCGGCCGCCAGCGCCAGCTTGCCGTCGTAGTAGTTGGCGACCTTGCCCAGGATCGGGTTGCCGCGCTTGGGATAACCGTTGAAGCCGATCGCGTGATCGTGGTCGGCAGTCACCACTATCAAGGTGTCTTTCAGGTCGACCAGCTCCAGCGCCTTCTTGATCGCGGCATCAAAAGCCAGGGTATCTTCCAATGCGCGTTTGGCGTTGGTGCCGTGCAAGGCATGGTCGATGCGGCCGCCTTCCACCATCAGGAAATAGCCTTTCGGATTTTTCTTGAGCACGCCGATGGCTTTTTCAGTCATCTCGGCCAGGCTTGGCTGGTTCAGGTTTTTCTTGACGCGGTCCAGTTCGTAATCCATGTCGCTGGCGCTGAACAAGCCCAGCAGTTTGCTGACGCCGGCCGGATTGACGTTCTTCAGTTCGCTGCCCGACGCGACGTAGGTATATCCCGCCGCCTTGAACATGCCCAGCGCATCGAGCTCGTCGTTACGCTGGCTGCCCGGCGTGCTCTTCGGCAGGAAATGCCGCAAGCCGCCGCCCAGCAAGACATCGACGCCATCCTTCAGCGCCGTGTTGTAGCGCGCCGCGCCCGGTGTCGCCTGTTCGGTGATGGTGTTGTAAGCATCGCGGTTGCAGACGTGGGAATACGTCGTGGCCGGCGTGGCATGGCTGATGCGGGTGGTGCTGACTGCGCCGACCGCCTTGCCCGCGCCCTTGGCCAGTTCCAGCAAAGTCTGCACCGGCTGGCCGTTGCCGGCCACGCAGGTGGAGTCAGCCTTGACTTGATACGGTTTGCCGTTGGCGTCGAAGGCACTGGTATCGGAAGACATGGAAATCACATCGTTCTTCATCTTGACGCCGGTCATGTACGCCGCCATCGACGGTGCGCTGTCGGTGGTCTGGGCATCCAGCGAGAAGGTCTTGACGCGCGCAGTGCGGGTCAAGGTCTCCATGGTCAGGCGCCCTGCTTCGCCATGGCCGTAGATGCGCGCCGCGGTGACAGTCACCGGGCCCATGCCGTCGCCCAGGAAGAAGATGACGTTTTTCGCGGCGGCAGCGTCGGCTGCCATGACGTTCGCGGTGAAGAGTAAAGACAGCGGCGTCAACGCGCACAGTGCGGCGCATTGGTAGATCCGGCGCTGGAATTGCTTGCTGCTTGGCTTATTGGCTGATTTCATCATTTTCATCTCTGACCTTTGTATATATTCGGCAAATTCGAAGCAGCATCACAGGCCGACGGCTTTTTTCACCAGGCCGAACACCTCGGTGTTATCGAGCACGCCGCGGATATTCTCGGCCCCCAGTCCCTGTGCACCGATGAAGACGTTGGTGCCGCCGTGGGTTTCCCCGCCGGCTTCGGTCGGGATCACCGACTCTTGCATGTAGTCCTTGTCAGCTACCTGCATGTCGGACAATGCGCCACGCGTGGCCAGGTGGTTGGGGCCGTTGCCGAAACCGATCACGGTGTAAGGGTTATTGTTGATATCGCGTTCAGGCTGGCCGGTAGCGACATTTTTCACCAGGCCGAGCACACCCGGCTCGCTGCTGGTGGTCTTGCCGGTGCGCTTGGCGTAGCCGTTCAGCAGGATCGAATGGTCATGGTCGGCGGTGACCACCACCAGGGTGTTTTTCAAGCCCGGATCGACTTGCTGCATCTTGTCCAGCGCGACCTTGATCGCGTCGTCGAATGCAACGGTTTCCTGCAACGCGCGACGCGCATTGGTGGCGTGCAAGGCATGGTCGATGCGGCCGCCCTCCACCATCAGGAAGAAGCCGGTTTTCTTGCTGTTCAGCAGGTCGATCGACTTGCCCGTCATCTGCGCCAGGCTCGGTTCCTTGGCGGCGTCGCGGTCGAGGTCGTAAGTCATGTGGTCTTTGTGGAACAGGCCGACCACTTTCGGCGTTGCAGCGCCGATCTTGTCGAACTCGGCAAAGTTGCTGGCATAGGTATAGCCCGCCGCCTTGAATTCGGCCACCAGGTCGCGGCTGTCGCTGCGCTTGCTGTCGGCGTCGGCTTTCGGCAGGAAATGACGGCGGCCGCCGCCGAAAATGACGTCGACGCCATCGTTCAGCTTGCTGTTGAAGCCGGCGCCCTTCGGCGTCAGTTGCGCGGCGATATTGTTTTCGCCGTCGCGGTGGCAGATGTGCGAATAAGTCGCCGCCGGCGTCGCATGCGTGATCCGGGTGGTGGTCACGACGCCGGTGCTGTAGCCCTTGGCCTTCATGATCTCCAGCAAAGTGTCAGCCGGTGTGCCGTTGCCGCCGGGGCAGGTGCTGTCGGCGCCGTTGACATAACTTTTGCCGCCGGCGTCGCGGGCGCTGGTATTGGCCGACATGGCAATCACTTCGTTGTTCGCCTTGACGCCGGTCATGTAGGCCGCCATCGACGGTGCGCTGTCGGTTACCTGGGCATCGTTGGAATAGGTCGTGACGAAACCGCTTTCCGGCAGGGTATCGATGGTCAGGTCGCCCTCTTCGCCCACTTTGTAGATGCGGGCGGCAGTCATGGTAGTAATGCCCATGCCGTCGCCCAGGAAGAAGATCACATTCTTGCCCGGCTTGACTTCAGGCCGCTCGACCGGCACCTCGACCAGTGGATTGCTGGAACCGCTACATCCCACCAGCGCCATCGCTC
The DNA here is from genome assembly GCF_028292705.1 of Collimonas fungivorans. Taxonomy (GTDB): domain Bacteria; phylum Pseudomonadota; class Gammaproteobacteria; order Burkholderiales; family Burkholderiaceae_D; genus Collimonas; species Collimonas fungivorans_B. The sequence continues at coordinate 22,482 of NZ_JAQGLV010000162.1, forward strand.
CCGTGGCGGCGGCAATCAAAATACGTAATTTCATTCATCGCTCCGTGTTGTCAATCAGAAACATGCAGTCATTTGTAATAATGTGTAACAACTGTAACCAGAAGTTATTACATGCTGATGACGGAAGAGCATGGATCTTCAGAAAATGGGAGTCGCGACGGAAGATTGACCCGTGCAATGCCGGGGTCAATCAAAGGGGAGAAAGGGGAGTTGGGTGCTTGCTGCGAGCCGGCACAGCCGTTGGCGATGGAAATGTTTACTTGCGTGCTGATACCGTATGTATCGGCAGGTCGTCCTTGTATTCCCAGCGTTTCCACGCTGCCAGCACGGCATTGGGATACTCGGGACGGCCGCGGCTGCCGTTGTAGCGGCCGAGCGCGAGGTACAGGTTGCCCTTTTCCATGTCGATATACATGCGCAGGATAGAACAGCCGTAACGCAGGTTGGTCTGCATGTTGAACAGCTTGCTGCGGTCGGCGTCGCCGATCACGCGGGTCCAGAACGGCATCACCTGCATGTAGCCGTGGGCGCTGACGCTGGACAGCGCGTACTTGCGGAACGCCGATTCGACCTGGATCAGGCCCAGCACCATGCCTGGATCAAGGCCGGCGCGTTTGGCTTCATACCAGGCGGTTTCCAGGAATTCGATGCGCACCTGCGCATCCGGCAGCTTCTTCTTCAGGCGTTCCGACATTTCGCCCAGCCAGTACAGGTACTGGATGCGCTGGTCGATTTCAGAGAATTGGGCTTTGGGGGGACGGGCGTCATTGATGGCGCGTGACAAAGCCAGGCGTACCGAATCCGCCAGCTCTTCTTCTTTTTGATTTCCGGCCTGCGCCATGCTGCAGAGCAGCAACAACATGGGCAACAAGCCAAGCCAACGAGACCAGCGCAATCGATACTCCCCAAAATACACTTTTATTTTGGGGAGAGTATACAAAGAAAACGGCGCAAAAAACCAATCCGCCGCAAATCTGTTGTTATTGGGAAACTAGGCGAGCCTTGATGAAGCCTGCCACGTCCGCCAGCGGCACCGTAGTTGCCTCGGTATCGCGCCGTCCCTGGTACTCCAGCTGGCCATCCTTGAGGCCGCGGTCGCCGATCACCACGCGATGCGGCACGCCGATCAGTTCCCAGTCGGCGAACATCGCGCCCGGGCGCTCGCCGCGGTCGTCCAGGATCACATCGACGCCGGCAGCCAGCAAGGTGTCGTACAGCTTGTCGGTCTCGGCCTTGACCGCTTCGCTGCGGTCATAGCCCATAGGGCACAGGACTACTTCGAACGGAGCGATGGAGGTTGGCCAGATGATGCCTTTGTCGTCGAAATTCTGTTCGATCGCGGCGCCCAGGATGCGTGTGATGCCAATTCCATAACATCCCATCTGCAGCATCTGCGGCTTGCCGTTCTCGTCCAGGAAAGTCGCTTTCATCGATTCCGAATAGGCCGTGCCCAGCTGGAACACGTGGCCGACTTCGATCCCGCGCAAGATCGCCAGGGCGCCCTTGCCGTCCGGGGAAGGGTCGCCTTCCACCACGTTGCGGATATCGAACACCATAGGCTCGGGCAAGTCGCGGCCCCAATTGACGCCGGTGTAGTGGAAATCCACTTCGTTGGCGCCGCTGACGAAGTCATGCATGTTGGCGACAGTGACGTCCGCTACAACGGTAACCGGCTTCTTGGTATTGACCGGGCCAAGGTAGCCTGGCGGCGTGCCGAAGTACTCGACAATCTCCGGTTCGGTAGCAAAACGATAACCAGCCAGGCCCGGAATCTTGTTGGCCTTGATTTCGTTGAGCTCATGGTCGCCGCGCAGCATCAGCAGCCAGACCACCTTGCTTGCCGGCTCTTTGTCGGTTGCTTCTTTTTCAACAGTCAGCACGATCGACTTGATGGTTTGCGTCAAAGGCAGCTGCAGCAGCTCGGCTACCGCTTCGCATTTGGCCTTGCCCGGGGTCGCCGTCTTGGTCAGCGCCTGGGTTGCCGCGCCGCGAGTCGGATACAAAGGCAGGGACTCGGCCGCTTCCATATTGGCGGCGTAATCCGAGTTCGGGCAATACACGATGGCGTCTTCGCCGGTAGCGGCGATGACGTGGAATTCATGCGAACCGGTGCCGCCGATGGCGCCGTTATCGGCCGCCACCGCCCTGAATTGCAGGCCGAAGCGGTTGAAAATGCGGACGTAGGCGTCGTACATGATCTGGTAGGACTGTTTCAGGCCATCCAGGTCGCGATCGAAGGAATAGGCGTCTTTCATCGTGAATTCGCGTCCGCGCATCAAGCCGAAGCGTGGCCGGCGCTCATCGCGGAACTTGGTCTGGATATGGTAAAAATTCACCGGCAGCTTGCGGTAAGAGCGCAATTCGGTGCGGGCGATGTCAGTAATCACTTCTTCTGAAGTCGGCTGGATGATGAAGTCTCGGCCGTGACGGTCCTTGACGCGCATCAGTTCGGCGCCGTATTTCTGCCAGCGCCCGGTTTCCTGCCACAGTTCGGCCGGCTGCACGACCGGCATCAGCAATTCCACCGCCCCGGAACGGTTCATCTCTTCGCGCACGATGCTCTCCACCTTGCGGATCACGCGCAAACCCATCGGCATATAGGAGTAAATGCCGGAACTGATGCGCTTGATCATGCCGGCGCGCATCATCAGTTTGTGGCTGACGATTTCTGCGTCGGATGGAGCTTCTTTGAGCGTGGAGATAAAAAAACGGGAGGCGCGCATAACGATGAATTCTTTTTAAAAAGAGAGGGTTATAATCAACTCAATTTTAAAGGATTAGCTGGCTGATGCGCCTACTCTTTGCACAATTGATTGATGTTCTGGCCATTGTTGTTACTGGCAAGGACAGATTGCGCGCCTGATCGGGCGAGGACAGAGCTTTACGCCTAACCATGGCGGCTGCATGAACCTGTCCCGCAATGTTGACGGCAAGCAAGGAATCTAGCAGAACATCTAGCAAAATGCGCAGTAGAGCCGCCTGGCCGCAGAAAGTTTTGAGGTAACAACATGCTTGACCGTGAAGGCTTTCGCCCGAACGTCGGCATTATCTTGCTCAACACCCAGAACGAAGTCTGGTGGGGCAAGCGCGTGCGTGAACATTCGTGGCAATTTCCACAAGGCGGTATCAAATACGGTGAAACCCCGGAGCAGGCAATGTTTCGCGAACTCGAGGAAGAGATCGGGCTGAAGGCGGAACACGTCAAGATCATCGGCCGCACCCGCGACTGGCTGCGCTATGAAGTGCCCGATCATTTCATCAAGCGCGACGTGCGCGGACATTATCGCGGCCAGAAACAGATCTGGTTCCTGCTGCGCATGGTGGGACGCGACTGCGACGTCAACCTGCGCCTCACCGAACACCCCGAATTCGACGCCTGGCGCTGGCATGATTACTGGGTGCCGCTGGATGTCGTGATCGAATTCAAACGCGATGTCTACCAGCGCGCCTTGCAAGAATTATCACGTTTCCTGACGCGCCCGCTGCAAAACGCGCCGCATCACGCCCGTCACCTGCGCACCGGCCACGGTCCGCGCGCAGCGACGCAATCCCCTCCGGCCTGTGCCGAACCCGAAAAGAAGTGAGTACCTCTATGGCTTTTGCCTTTCGCGCCTTGCGTTCCCCCTCCGCTACAAACAAGCTGCTGCAGCTGCTGGCTGCCAGCCTGCTGTTGCTGGGCGCCGCCGCCCATGTGCATGCCGCCGGCGATCCGTTCAATCCCGGCGCCGGCGCGAGTTCGAGTAATTCAGGCATGCCCGACGATGATGACGACGACGGCAAATCCTGGCAAGAAGCCAAGTCCGAAATCCCGCCGCAGCCGCAAGCGGCCAACCTGGTGTCGTTCTATGTCAGCCCGACCGCCACCATGAATTTTTTCGTCGATGTCAATTCGATATCGGCCGGCAGCGACGGCGTGGTGCGCTACACGCTGGTCAGCAAGAGCCAGGGCGGCGCTGAAAACGTCAGCTACGAAGGCATCCGCTGCCAGACCTATGAGAGCAAGTCATATGCATTTGGCCAGAAAGACGGCAGCTGGTCGCGCGCGCGCCTGAGCGGCTGGAAACAGATCAGCGAATCGTCGGGAAACCGCCAGCATGCGGCCCTGGCCAAAGACTTTCTTTGCCAGGATGGCATGATAGCCGGCAAGGTTGAGGACATTCGCAGCAGGCTGCGCAGCAACCGCCCGATCAAACCGGGCAGCTGAGCCACCCCGCCCGCATGTAAAAACGGCTCCTGCAATTTGCGGAGCCGTTTTTTATTGTCCAGGACTGCCGGTCTTGCTGCCTAGAGCAAGACCATGTTGTCCCGGTGGATCAATTCCGATTCTTCGACAAAACCCAGGATAGACTGGATCTCCGCCGACGGATGGCGCATGATGCGGCGCGCTTCCGAACTGGTGTAATTGCTGATGCCGCGCGCGATGGCGTGGCCATCGACATCGGTGCAGGTAATGACGTCGCCGCGGCCGAATTCGCCGGATACGGCGGTTACACCGATCGGCAACAGGGATTTGCCTTCGTTGCGCAGCTTTTGCACCGCACCGGCATCCAGCACTACCTTGCCGGCGGTTTTCAGGTGATCGGCCATCCACTGCTTGCGCGCGGTGAGCTGCGCGGTCTGCGCATTCAATTGCGTGCCGATGGCTTCGCCGCTGGCGAGCCGGGTCAGCACCGCATCTTCGCGGCCCCAGGCAATCACCGTGTGGGCGCCCGATGTGGCGGCGCGCTTGGCGGCCAGGATCTTGGTGATCATGCCGCCGCGGCCGATGCTGGTGCCGGCGTCGCCCGCCATCACTTCCAGCGCCGGATCGCCTGCCTTGGCTTCATGCACGAACTCGGCATTCGGGTCCTTGCGCGGATCAGCCGTGTACAAACCCTTCTGGTCGGTCAGGATGATCAGGGCGTCGCCTTCGATCAGGTTGGCGACCAGCGCGCCCAGGGTGTCGTTGTCGCCGAACTTGATTTCATCGGTGACCACGGTGTCGTTCTCGTTGATGATCGCCACCACGCCGAAGCGCAACAGGGTGAACAGGGTCGAACGGGCATTCAGGTAGCGTTCGCGGTCGGCCAGGTCGGCGTGCGTCAGCAATACCTGGGCGGTGCGTATATTGTGGGCGCGGAAGCTGGTTTCATAGATCTGCGCCAAGCCCATCTGGCCGACGGCGGCGCAGGCCTGCAGTTCGTCGATGCTGGTCGGCCGCTTGTCAAAGCCGAGCCGCTGCATGCCTTCGGCCACGGCGCCGGAACTGACCAGCACCACTTCCTTGCCCATCGCCCGTAATTCGGCGATCTGGGCCGCCCATTTGGCGATAGCGCTGGCGTCCAGGCCCTTGCCGTCATTGGTCACCAGAGAAGATCCGACTTTGATAATGATGCGCTTGGCTTTTTGAATGACGGAATTCATATTTTTATCTATCGTGCCTCGGCGACTGGCGAGGGTGGCGGGAAAAAAATAGACCGATGGCGAGAGAGATTGATTTCTCCGCAGCCATCGGTGCCGGATACTGGCTTAGTCGAGTATCTTGAAGCGAGGATCGTCCGGATCGATAGACAGGATGGCTTGCGCTTCGACCACCATGTGCTTCTCTTCCGAGCGGGTTTCCTGCTGGCGTTTCTCTGCCAGGTAACCGTAGATTTCCGTCACCAGCTCAGGACAGCCGTCGCGGTTCAGTGCGGAAATTTCAAATACCGGGCCCTTCCAGCCGAAACGCTTGATGAAGTCCTTGACGCGCTTGACGCGCTCGCCTTCCGGGATCACGTCGATCTTGTTGAGGACCAGCCAGCGCGGCTTGTCGAACAGCGACTGGTCGTATTTCTTCAGTTCCTTGACAATCGCCTTGGCTTCCTTGACCGGATCGACCGTGTCTTCGAACGGCGCCAGGTCGACGATGTGCAGCAGCAGACCGGTGCGCTGCAAATGCTTCAGGAACTGGATGCCGAGCCCGGCGCCTTCCGCCGCGCCCTCGATCAGGCCCGGGATATCGGCGATCACGAAGCTCTTTTCGTGGCTGACGCGGACTACGCCCAGGTTCGGATGCAGGGTAGTAAACGGATAATCGGCGATTTTCGGGCGGGCATTCGACACCGCGGTGATGAAAGTCGATTTGCCGGCATTCGGCTGCCCCAGCAGGCCGACATCGGCCAGCACCTTGAGCTCCAGCCGCAGTTCGCGGCGTTCGCCTTCCTTGCCGTCGCTTTTCTGGCGCGGCGCACGGTTGGTCGAGGATTTGAAATGGATATTGCCCCAGCCGCCCTCGCCGCCCTTGGCCAGCAAGACTTCCTGGCCATGGTCGGTCAGGTCGGCGATCGCTTCGCCGGTGTTGACGTCGACGATCAGCGTGCCTACCGGCATGCGCAGCTTGATATCGTCGGCGCCCTTGCCGTAGCAATCCGAACCGCGGCCGTTTTCGCCACGGCCGGCCCGGTGCATCTTGGAGAAACGGTAGTCGACCAGAGTGTTGATGTTACGGTCGGCCACGGCCCAGATACTGCCGCCTACGCCGCCATCGCCACCGTCAGGGCCGCCGAACGGGCGGAATTTTTCACGGCAAAAACTCGCAACCCCATTGCCGCCATCGCCGGCAATGACTTCGATTTTTGCTTCATCTATAAACTTCATTCGAAGGTCCTAATGAGGTTGGAGGTTAAATTCTTATTGAAAGCCACAGGTAACTTTACCGATTTTTGGCAATCGTTGCAGCCCAGGCCGCAGCTTGTATTGCAATAATGCCATTGCTTCAGGCATAACTCGCCGCCAGCGGAATAGACACGCTGCGTGTTCCGGTTAGCCTGGGCAGTGTTTTACGACCAGAAACTAAAAAGGCTCCACCAGCTGGCAGAGCCTTTCGCAGCAAGGCTGACGCCTTGCCTGTGTCGACGGGCTTAAGGAAACTTAAGCTGCTACGACAGTAACGTAGTTACGCTGGGTAGCGCCCTTGGTTACGAATTGTACTTTGCCGGCGATCAGCGCGAACAGGGTGTGATCCTTGCCCATGCCGACATTTTCGCCCGGATGCGTCTTGGTGCCGCGTTGACGAATGATGATGCCGCCGGCGTTGATCGCCTGGCCACCGTAGACCTTGACGCCGAGTCGCTTTGACTCTGAGTCACGGCCGTTGCGCGTAGTGCCGCCGCCTTTTTTATGTGCCATTTAAAACTCCTGGTATCTGGTTAAGTCAATCGACGCGATTAATTAACGTAATTAAGCGTTAATCGAAACGATTTGAATTTCGGTGTAATTTTGACGATGGCCTTGATGCTTCTGATAATGCTTACGACGACGCATTTTGAAGATCTTGACTTTATCGTGGCGACCTTGCGCCAATACCTTAACCGACACCGTAGCACCTTCGACCAGCGGTGCACCAAACTTAATGGTGTCACCAGCGCCAACTGCGAGCACTTGATCAATAGTGAGTTCGGTGCCAATGTCTGCAGGTATCTGTTCTATTTTAAGTTTTTCGCCGGCAACAATCTTATATTGTTTGCCACCGGTTTTTATGACCGCGTACATATGAAACCTCATCGAAATGATTGAAGACTATTAAAAAAATTTCTTTCCTAAAACACCATATTCAGCGACGGAAAAGCATGAAATCGCTGGGCGGAATCGGGAGAACCTGAGATTGTACATGGACTTGGCGCTTTCGTCAAAATCTCTTGACAAGTGCGGAATTCGCCACAGTTCCGTACTTCCGCCGGGCAACCCCGGCCAAATCTTGCCGTACAGCCACTCACCACCGCAGTCTCACCAGCAGCACAGCGGCCTTTTTCATATAATGGCGGTATTCTGAAACTTTTTAAGGTATTGCCATGAGCGATGTACAAGCGTGGATCAAGGAAACCGTGACCAGCAACCCGGTGGTGCTGTTCATGAAAGGAACCGCGCAATTCCCCCAATGCGGATTTTCCGGCCGCGCCATCCAGCTGTTAAAGGCTAACGGTGCTGAAAACATCGTCACCGTCAACGTCCTGGAAGACCCGACTGTGCGCCAGGGCATCAAGGACTACTCCAACTGGCCGACCATTCCGCAGCTCTACGTCAACGGCGAATTCGTCGGCGGCTCCGACATCATGAACGAGATGTCTGACTCCGGCGAACTGAAAACCTTGCTGACGGCCTGAGACCCCACGTGGTCTCATCCAGCCGCCCAGCTGCAGACGCCGGCCAGCCGCGCCGCCTGATTGTCGGCATTACCGGCGCCACCGGCGTGATTTACGGCGTGCGGCTGCTGCAGCTGCTGCGCGACATCCCCGGCGTCGAAACCCACCTGATGATTTCCGACGCCGGCGTGCTGAACCTGCACCAGGAACTGGAGATGCGGCGCAAGCAAGTCGAGGCCCTGGCGCATGTGGTGCACAATGTGCGCGATATCGGCGCGGCCATCGCCAGCGGCTCGTTCCAGTCGGATGGCATGATCGTCGCGCCCTGCTCGATGAAAACCCTGGCCGCGGTCGCCAACGGCCTGTCCGACAACCTGATCACGCGCGCCGCCGATGTTGTCCTCAAGGAGCGCCGGCGGCTGGTCCTGATGGTGCGCGAAACACCGTTCAACCTGGCGCACCTGCGCAACATGACCAGCGTCACCGAAATGGGCGGCGTCATCTTCCCGCCGCTGCCGGGGTTTTACCACCGGCCGCAAAGCATTGCGGAAATGGTCGACCACACCCTGGGACGGGTGCTCGATCTGTTCGCTATCCAGCATGCACTGACGCCACGCTGGAATGGCTTGAAAGCCGATTAAAAAAAGCCGGACAACTGCTCCGGCTTTTTTCCAACCCCGCCCTGCTTAACGTCCGCTGCGCCCGGCCAGCCATGCGGTGCGCAGCGCCGGCACCAGCGCCGGTTTTGCTTCTGCCTTCAGGCCGATTTGCGGTGCGCTATCCGCCAGCAACCTGACACGGAAAGTCATCAATTCATCACGCCGGAAAGCATGGACGACCACGCTGTCGCCAACCCGGTAACGCACCAGCAGCGCATCCAGGCTGTTAGGCACACGGATGCCGTCGACCGCCACCAGCACGTCGCCCGCCGACAGACCGGCGCGATGGGCAGCGCCCCCTTCATACACATTGGCCAACTTGCAATCGCCGCCGTTGCGCGCGGTGCGCACGCCAAGCGATGGCTTGCCCGGCTTGCGGCTATCGTTGAGCACGATGCCGGTCGGCGCCAGCAATTTTGCCAGCGGCAAATCGTCGGTTGCGCGCACATAACGATCGAAGAAACGTTTCAGCTTGAGGCCGGTGACTTCATCGAACAGGGCTTCGACCGCAGCTTCGCTGACGCCGCGCCCGCTGAGGGCATTGCCGGCATAAAAATCGCGGCCGTATCTTTGCCATAAGGCGCGCATCACATCGTCCAGCGACCTGCGCCCCTTGGTCTCGCTGCGGATTGTCAGGTCCAGCGCCAGCGCTACCAGCGAGCCCTTGGTGTAATAGCTGACAATCGCGTTCGGCGCGTTTTCATCCTGGCGATAATATTTGACCCAGGCGTCAAAGCTGGATTCGGCCACGCTCTGTTTGTGCCGGCCGCTGCCGAGCAGCACGCCGTTGATGGTCTTTTCAATCAGCTTGAAATAGGCAGGCTGGTCAATCAGGCCGCTGCGCAACAGCATCAGGTCGTCGTAGTAGCTGGTGAAGCCTTCGAACAGCCACAACAGCGGCGTGTAATTCTCGACCTGCAAGTCATAGGGCGCAAACGCCGCAGGCTTGATGCGCTTGACGTTCCAGGTATGGAAATATTCATGGCTGCACAGGCCGAGGAAGGTGCGATAGCCGTCGCTCATGTCCGCCTGTCCCTTGACCGGCAAATCGGCGCGCGCGCAAATCAGTGCGGTGGAGGCGCGATGCTCAAGACCGCCATAACCGTCGCCCACCGCCAGCGTCAGGAATACGTAGCGCTGCATCGGAGCGCGCTTGGCAAACTTGCTGCCGGCCGGTTCGAAGAAGCTGATTTGGGTTTCGCAGATCTTTTTCAGGTCGGCGCTCAGGCGCGCCAGGTCCAGGTTCGGCACATTGCCGGTAATTGCAATTTCGTGCGGCACGCCGTGCGCCTTGAAAGTCGCCAGCTGGAAGCTGCCCATTTCGACCGGATGGTCGATCAGCTCGTCGTAGTTGGCGGCGACATAGCTGCCGAAAGAGCCGCGCTTGGCTTTCAGCGTCGGCAGCGCGGTGGCGATGCGCCACGCTTCATACGCTTCGCCTTGCGGACGCTGGATATCCACGACGTGCGGCGCATTTTCCTGGCCGACCACGCGCAGGAATACGCTGGTGCCGTTGAAAAAACCATGGGTCTGGTCCAGATGCGCAGTGCGCACCGACAGGTCCCATGCGTACACCAGATAGTGCAAGGTCAGCGGCCCGTCGCATGGCGCCGCCTGCCAGGAGTGCTTGTCGAGTTTCTTGAGGGCGATCTTGCGGCCGTTCGACTCGGCGCGGATCTGTACGATATTGCGTGCGAATTCGCGGATCATGTAGCTGCCCGGGATCCAGGCCGGCAAGGCGACGATCTGCCCCACCGCGGCCGGCTCGGCAATGCTCAGGGTAACGGCAAACAGATGGGCAGCGGGATCGGCTGCGATGATGCTGTAGCTGAGGCCGCCGCGGGCCGATTTGGCGACGGCTGACTTGGCGCCTGATTTTGCAGTACTTTTTTTCATTTCTATCCTCGAACGTTACCGGCAATCACGGTCAGCATCAGCGCCGCCACCGCCACACATGTCAATCTGAAACGCAATTCAATGAACCAGGTCGGCAAGCCGTACCATGGGAACAGGCGCTTGTCGGCCTGGTAAGCCGCGATAAACCCGGCAATCAGCAAGGCGAATCCGAAACCGCCGGCCATGGTCGAGAACCAGGCGATGCTGGTCGGCGCCACGCCCCAGATCAAGGCCTTTTTTGTCTGGTCAGCCGACAGGTCGGCCCGCAACACCACCGCGCCCCAGTGTATGCCGCCGAGAAAAGACAGGGCGGCGATGCCATAGGCCAGCTGGCCGCGGATAAAATCGCGCAGCCAGTCGGTGTTGACCAGCCAGCACGCCAGCGTCAGCAGCACGAACGGAATCAATCCGGCATAACCAAGTAAATGAATGATACGTTTGTTCAGGAAATGTGGATTCATCTGGAGGCTTTGTCAGGGAAAACAGCGCAGGTGACTAGCTGCGCAAAAAGACGATAGTGTAGCGGGATTGCGCCCGGCAGGCCCGGCCTCGGTCGCATGGCGTTGAAAAGAGCGGCGGATTGCGCGCTTCAGGCCGGGGATTGTCGTATATCGGCGACGGTGTCGATGTCTTGGTGGATGCCGGGATCGTCCACCGCTACTTCAACTACAGGATACGACTGCAATAGACTGCGGGCGCCATGGTCGCCTTGCAGCGCCAGCAGCTGCGGCAGATGCTGTCGGCTGAAGCCGACCGGATTGCCGCGCCGGCCGAGGCAGGTCGGCACCGCAATGCCGGCGCCTTGACGCAGCGCCGACGCCAGCGCCTGGATGGTCGCCGCCTGCACATAGGGCATGTCGGCCAAGG
>NZ_JAQGLV010000189.1 GCF_028292705.1 Collimonas fungivorans
GCGTGGGGAAGTTATCTGTTAGGAGGAGCGAGCCGCGACGAATTGCCGGGATTTTCAAAGTAAGCGCCCAATTTTCTGGATCACATGATGAATGCTCGTAACAAGGCTTTGAATGAACTGACGGCGCTCAGCCGTTTCGTCTTCTGTTCGCGTAACAGTACGCAAGCAGAATGGCTGGGCGCTGCCCTTGGCAAATGGGGTACCCTGCTGCAGGAAAAAGCCGATGTAGCCGAATTGCTGTCGCGCATAGTAGAACTTAATCCCTTGCTGGTGTTGCTGGATTTTTCCGGTGTTGAACACGCCAGCGATCAGGCCGGCGTCCTGGCAATTGATTCCCTCGGCACTACCGCGCATGCAACCGAACTGGCGCGCGCCCTGAGTAAAACACTGCCGGCCTTGCCTTTGGTGGCGGTCGGTTCCATGGCTTTTCCCGAAGGGACGATCGCGGCGCTACGCGCAGGCGTCAGCGATTTCATCGACGTCAGCGCTTCCGAAGACGAAGCGCGCGATGTGGTGCAGCGAGTGCTGGCCAAGGCCGCGGCGCGAGCCCCGGCGCCGGTCAAGCGTGGCCAGCTGGTGACCTTGCTCGGCGTACGTTCAGGCATCGGCACCAGCACGCTTGCCGCGCATCTGGCCGACATGATCCAGCAACGCAATAGCAGCCACGGCGGCAAGCGCAACCCCACCGACAGCCGGGTGGCGCTGCTCGATCTCGGCCTGCCTGCCGGCGATGGCAAGCTGTACCTGAGCGCCAACGGCAACTTCGACTTCGCTGAAGCCGTGCGCAATCTGCGCCGTTTTGACGAAACCCTGGTGCATACGGCGCTGCCGCGCAGTCCCGGCGGCGTCACCGTGATTTCCCTGCCGCACAGCCTGAGCGAGATGCGTACGGTGTCGCACCACGATGCGCTGGCTTTGCTGGATCGGCTGCGCTTGTACTTTGACGTGCTGATCGCCGATCTTGGAGGTTTCACCAATCACGAATTCATCGCCAACCTGACAGGCGCTGCCGACCAGGTATGGCTGGTGACTGACCAAAGCGTCGGCGCCCTGGTCTCCCTGGCGGGCACCTTGCAGGAACTGAACGGCCGCCATCCCGACGACGGCAAGCGCCACCTTGTGGTGAACCGTTATGACGACCGTTTCGGCATGGCGGCAAGCCAGATCGCCGAGCGTTTCAAATTGCCCTTGCTGGCGACTTTACCCGAACGCACGCTGAAGCTGACTTCCAGCGCCAACCGCGGCAAGCTGCTGCATGAAGTTGCTCCGCACGATACTTATGTCAAGGCGGTGGACGGCCTGATCGATGGCTTGCTCAGCCATGACGAGACGGTAGCGCACAAACATGGAGTGGGACGCTGGTTACCGAAAATTTTATTGCGAAAATAAGCAAGTAAATGAGCAAGCAAATAAGCAAGCCGATTTAGGCATGATGCATGCCGCTGTCTCAGAACCTGGCCAGGAAAAGACAGGCAGAAGCGGCCCCTGATGAAAGACGGGAGAAACGAACGTGAGTAACCAGATTGAATTTGCCGACGACGATCAAGCGTTTACGAACACCCAGGAATTCCAGGATATCAAGACGGCGGCCTACGATCATCTGCTGACGCGGATTGAAGAGCTGGGGGCGGAGTTCGGCCGCTGGTCGCGCAGCGCGATCCAGCAATTCGTCAATCTGGACGTCGACGGTTTTGTCCGCCTGCAGCGCATCCCCCTGAACGAAGCCGAAGTACGGCAGATTGCCGATGCCCTGACCAAGGAACTGGCGGGCCTGGGGCCGCTGGAAGATCTGCTGGCCGACATGACGGTCGAAGATATCCTGATCAACGGCTATAACGACGTGTTTGTTTCGCGCCACGGCATATTGCAGCGTGAAACCCTGCGCTTTACCGACAACGCCCATCTGCTGCGCATCGTCAGGCGCATCCTGGCGCCGCTGGGACGCCGGCTGGACGAATCGAATCCGATGGTCGATGCGCGCTTGCCAGATGGCGGCCGGCTCAACGTGGTGATCGAGCCGTTATCAGTAGATGGACCAATGGTGTCGATCCGGAAATTCCGCAAGGAACCGCTGAAGCCTACCGACCTGCTCAATCTCGGCACCATGAACGAGGAGATCTATTCGCTGCTGGATAATGCGGTCAAGGCGCGCTGCAATATCCTGGTCTCCGGCGGCACCAGTTCCGGTAAAACTTCCCTGTTGAATGCGCTGGCATTTTTCATCCCGGAGAATGAACGTGTGGTGACAGTGGAAGACACCGCCGAACTGTCGCTCAACCATCCGCATGTAGTGCGCCTGGAATCGCGCCTGGGTGGCTTCGAAGGCAGCGGCGCGGTCAGTATCCGCGACCTGATCCGCAACAGCCTGCGGATGCGGCCGGACCGGATTATTGTCGGCGAAGTGCGCGGCGCCGAAGTGCTGGAAATGCTGCAAGCGATGAATACCGGCCATGACGGATCAATGGGCACGATCCACGCCAATACGCCGCGCGAATGTCTGTACCGGATCGAAATGCTGGCGGGGTTTGCCGGCTTCCAGGGCAGCGAAAGCAGCCTCAGGCGGCAGATCGCAGGCGCGCTCGATTTCATCGTGCAGATCGGCCGGCTATCCAACGGCCGCCGCCGTATTGTCTCGATTACCGAAGTCACCGGCATGGGCGACAACATCATCACCCTGCAGGAACTGTATCGGCACGAGAGTTTTATCGGGCCGGATGGCGAAGAGGCCGATCGCTGGATATCGCTGGGCATCTTCCCGCATGCACCTAAACTGCAACGGCAACGTCAACTGGGGCAGCAAAGCACCGGCAGTCCGAATACCGGTGGTTCGACAGGCGGCCAGGCGGGAAGGCGCTAATCATGCATATCGCTCTCTGGCTGCTTGCTGCGGCACTGTTATTGACCGGCACCGGTCTTTGGCTGTGGCAGCGCGCGCAACAGCGTTCTCAGCAGGATGTCAGCGCCGCATTCGTGAACCGGCAGCTGCAAGGGATGCAGCAGGCCCAGAATGAGCCGCAGGATACGAGCCAGGTTGCGCCGCAGTTGCAGGTGTCGATAGAGGCCTTGCGCCATTTCTTCCTGCGCGCAGGGATTCAACATCCAAGCGGCAAGCTGTATTTGCAGCTGCTGCTGCCCGGGATCGGCCTGACGCTGCTGGCATTGATATTGGGTGGTGGATTGTCGGCTATCGGAACGCTGCTGTTGTACACGATGCTGGTGTATTTTTATTTCTGGCTGCGGACCGCCAAATTGCAGCGGACCATGCTGCGGCAACTGCCGGGATTCCTCGATACCCTGGTGCGCCTGGTCACGATAGGCAACAGCATCGGATCGGC
>NZ_JAQGLV010000201.1 GCF_028292705.1 Collimonas fungivorans
TCTATCGGACTACTGTTTGTCGCAATCGCCATGCAGGTCTCCGGAGAAGTTGGCGTCGTATCAATACGATCTGCTTTTGCGCATTATCATCCTTTTTATTATTCAGAAAAATAGGCAATAATTAAAATCATTTTTTAAATAACTTAAATAATATAAAATCGTCATCATGGACAGGCTGGAATCGTTACGGGTGTTTTGCCAGGTAGTGGAACTGAACAGCTTCAGCCGCGCTGCTGAACAGCTGGAGATGTCGAACGCCACCATCACCAACCATATTGCCGCCCTTGAGCGGCATTTCGGCGTGCGCCTGCTGAACCGCACCACCCGCAAGATTTCGCTGACAGACGATGGCCACAGCTGTTACCAGCGCGCGCAGCGCCTGCTGGGCGACATGAGCGAGCTGGAAGACGGGCTGCAGGGCCGGCGCGTGACGCCGCAAGGCATCTTGCGCGTCGATGTGCCGACCGTGATTGCGCGCATTTACCTGGCGCCGGCCCTGTCGCGTTTTGCCGAACTGTATCCGGAACTGTCGATCAGGCTGAATGTGGGCGATCGCATGGTCGACATGGTGGAGGGACGCGGCGACGTCTGGATCCGTATCGGCGAACTGAAGGATTCGAGCATGGTGGCGCGCCGCATCTACCAGACCCGCAACCTGTGCTGCGCCTCACCCGCTTTCCTGGCGCAGCACGGCGTCCCGCAGACGCCGCAGGAACTCGGCGATTTCCGCTGCCTGGCGTTCATCCACCCCAACAGCGGCCAGAACGTGCCATGGACTTTCAGCAAGGGCAAACAAGAACTGAGCTGGGCGCCGCCCGGCAATATCGCGATCAACCACGCGGAAACCCTGATCCACGCGGCCGCCAGCGGCGCCGGCATCGTCCAGCTGCTGACGCTGTCGCTCAATCCGCAGATCCGCGCCGGCCTGCTGGCGCCGGTCTTGCCGGACTGGGCCACGCCGGGGCCGCCGGTGTCGGTGGTGTATCACCAGAGCCACCAGTTGTCGGCCAAGGTGAGGGTTTTTGTCGATTTTGTTACAGAGCTGTTTGCCGCTATCGATTAGAGTTTCGTACCATTATGTTTTTTAGCCAGGAGAGAAGTCATGCATTGGGTCTATCTATTGATCGCCATCGTCGCCGAAGTGATTGCCACCAGTGCTCTGAAAGCCAGCGCCGAATTCACGCGGCTGCTGCCGTCGATCGTGGTGGTGGTGGGTTACCTGACGGCCTTCTATTTCCTGTCGCTGACCTTGCGCACCTTGCCGGTGGCGATCGTGTATGCGATGTGGTCGGGCATCGGCATTGCGCTGATCGCGCTGGTCGGCTGGCTGTTCCTGAAGCAAAGCCTGGACGCCGCGGCTTTGATCGGCATCGGCCTGATTGTTTCCGGTGTGCTGGTGCTAAACGTATTCTCGAAGTCGGTCTCGCACTAAGCTTGCTTCATGTCTGCCACAGCGGCGGTTCATCCATCAGCGCGATCTGCTCGCGCAGCTCCAGCACCCGGTCTTGCCAATAACGCTGGGTGTTAAACCAGGGGAAGGCCACGGCGAAAGCCGGGTCGTCCCAGCGCCGCGCTATCCACGCCGCGTAATGGATCAGGCGCAAGGTGCGCAGTGCTTCGATCAGGTACAGCTCGCGCGTATCGAAATCGCAGAAATCTTCATAACCGGCCAGCAAAGAACCCATCTGCTGCACCATGTCGCGCCGTTCGCCCGACAGCAGCATCCACAGATCCTGTACCGCCGGTCCCATGCGGCTGTCGTCGAAATCGACGAAGTGCGGTCCGGCGTCGGTCCACAATACATTGCTGCCGTGGCAATCGCCATGCAGGCGCAAGGCGCCGACGCTGCCGGCGCGTTCGAAACAGCGGCGTACGCCATCAAGAGCCTGCGTCACGGTGCTGCGATAGGCTTCCAGCAGATCCTCCGGCA
This sequence comes from Collimonas fungivorans, assembly GCF_028292705.1. Taxonomy (GTDB): domain Bacteria; phylum Pseudomonadota; class Gammaproteobacteria; order Burkholderiales; family Burkholderiaceae_D; genus Collimonas; species Collimonas fungivorans_B. The sequence goes on from NZ_JAQGLV010000201.1 coordinate 1,931, forward strand.
CAAAGCCGTTGGCCAGCAGGAAAGCGCTGGGTTCTTCGCCGAAACTGACGATGTCCAAGGTCGGCCGGTGCTGGTAGCTGCTGAGCGCACCGACTGCATGGATACGGCCGAGGAAGCGGCCCAGCCACTCCAGCGTGGCGCTATCCTCCAGTTCCGGCGCGCGGCCGCCGTGCCGTGGAAACACCGCGAAGCGGAAACCGTCGAACTGATGCAGGGTGCGCCCGTCTTCCGCCGCCCATGCGGCCACCACTGGAATCTCGCGTTCAACCAGTTCCTGCACGAAACCATGCTCTTCCAGGATGGCTTCATCGCTCCAGCGCTGCGGCCGGTAGAACTTTGCCACCAGCGGCGGCCCTTGCTCCATACCGATCTGGTACACACGGTTTTCATAGCTGTTGAGCGCCAGCAGGCGGCCATCACCGTGCAGGCCGATGCTGTCGAGCGCATCCAGCACGGTGTCGGGAGTCAGGGTAGAAAATGAGGCTGGGCTTGGGATAGTCATGTCGGCTATTGTAAGCGCCAGCGGCCTGTTCACCGCATCGATTACACTAATACTCTTGCATCGTTCACTATTGCCGGGAGCAGCTTGTGCCAGCCATCGCCCTCAACCACTACAACCTGCGCGCACCGCGCGCGCTGTTATTGCAGCTGAAGGAATTCTATTGCGAGGTGATCGGCCTGGAAGCCGGCGCGCGGCCGCCTTTCGACAATTTCGGATTTTGGCTGTACGCCGGCGACCAGGCCGTGCTGCACCTGAGCGAAGCGCGCGCCGATGATATCCGGCATACCGATACGGCCACCACCTTCGATCATGTCGCCTTCAGCTGCGTCGATCCGGAGCAAATGGAAGCTTGCCTGCAGGCGCATGCACTGCCCTACCAGGTGGCGTTTGTGCCGTCCATGCAGCAAAAACAAATCTTCTTGCGCGATCCGGCCGGGAACGGCGTGGAACTGAATTTCGCACATGTAAGCTAGCAAATAAGCTAAATAGCAAATCGCGCTTTCGTGGCGCATCTCCAGGCAACATCGTTTTACGATATCGCTTCCTTGCCTGACAGTCCGCGCCCATGCATGCGTTATCGCCAATTATCGCCAGATTGCTGAGCACCCTGCTGCTTTGCCTCTTTCTCAGCCGGCCATCCATCGCAGCGCCGGCGACAGCTCCCGCAGCACCGCCGCTGATGCTGGCCAATATCTACCATCCCGGCATCACCCTGGCTGATTATTGGGTCAGCGAAAAACTGGACGGCGTGCGCGGCTACTGGGACGGCGAGAAATTGCTGACGCGCGGCGGCCAGCGGATAAACGCCCCGCCCTGGTTCACCGCCGGCTGGCCAAAAACGCCGCTGGACGGTGAACTGTGGGCCGGCCGCCGGCAGTTCAGCCATGCGGTTTCCACCGTACGCCGCGACATGCCCGACGATGCCGCCTGGCGCCGCATGCGCTTTATGGTGTTCGACCTGCCGGCGCATCCCGGCAGTTTCGACCAGCGCCTGGCCGCCTTGCAAAGCAAGCTAGCCAAACTTGCCGTCCCCTGGCTGCAGCCGGTGGCGCAGATCAAACTAAGCGACCATGCAGCCTTGCAACGTTTGCTGCAGCAGACCGTCAGGCAAGGCGGCGAAGGCCTGATGCTGCACCGGGGCGCTTCGCTTTACCGGGCACAACGCAGCGACGACCTGCTCAAGGTCAAAACCCACGAGGATGCCGAAGCCAGGGTCATCGCCCACCTGCCCGGCAAGGGAAAATACCAGGGCATGCTGGGCGCTTTGCTGGTGGAAACACCGGACGGCCTGCGCTTCAAGCTCGGCAGCGGCTTCAGCGACGAGCAGCGGCGCCGGCCGCCGGCGCTTGGCAGCGTGGTGACTTATCGCTTCCGCGGCTTGAATCCTAGCGGCAAACCCAGGTTCGCCAGTTTCATGCGAGTATATGAACAGTAGAATTTGTGGGATTTAATGAAATATTTTGCAAGCAGAAGGTGTTTCGATCATAAAATCCGTATCCCCCAATTTTTAAGCGCTTATCTCCATGAATCTCGACGAACCCCTCTCAGACAAAGAATTTGACGAACTGGACGACTTCCTGTTGTCCGATCGTTGTGCTGAAGACAGCATGACCATGGATACCCTGCACGGCTACCTGACGGCGCTGGTGATCGGTCCGGAGCAGGTGCTGCTGGGCGAATGGCTGCCGCATGTGTGGGGGCCGTCGCTGAAGGATGCGCCGAAATTCAAGTCCGACAAGGAATATGAAAAGATCGTCGGCCTGATTGCACGCTACATGAATGAAATCGCGGTCACGCTGGAAGTTGCGCCGAAAGAATACGAACCGTTGTTTTGCGAGCAGGAATACGAAGGCAAGTCGCTGCTCGACGGCGAAGCCTGGACTTGGGGTTTCTGGGAAGGCATCAACCTGCGCGCCAAGGCCTGGGAGCCGATCTGGCATTCCAACCTGGCGACAGTGGTGCGGCCTATCTATCTGCTGGGTGCGGAAGAGCTGGAAGAAGAAGAAATGGCGCTGCGCGAAGATCCGGTGCAGCGCCATAAGCTGGCGGTGGAAGTGGAAGCGGCGATTCCGGAAATCTACCGCTACTGGCTGCCGCACCGTAAATCCGCGGTGACCACCATCCAGCGCGAAACGCCGAAAGTCGGCCGTAATGACGAATGCCCTTGCGGCAGCGGCAAGAAATTCAAGAAATGCTGCGGCGTCGATTCAAAAGAAGATTAAGCAAGACGGCAGGTGGATGGGCATCTACCCGCCGCCGTATTACTCTTTGACGATTATTCCTTGATGAAATGCTCGCGGTAATAGCGCAGTTCCTCAATCGATTCGATGATATCCGCCAGCGCGGTATGTTTCTGGTGCTTCTTGAAACCGCTGGCCAACTCCGGTTTCCAGCGGCGGCACAGTTCCTTCAGGGTCGATACATCCAGGTTGCGGTAGTGGAAAAACGCTTCCAGCTTGGGCATGCCGCGCGCCATGAAGCGGCGGTCCTGGCAGATGGTGTTGCCGCACATGGGTGACTTGCCGTTCGGCACGTATTTCTTCAGGAATTCGACCAGGGCCAGTTCGGCCTCGCTTTCGGTCACGGTCGAGTTTTTCACTTTTTCGATCAGGCCGGAGCGGCCGTGGGTGCCCTTGTTCCAGGCATCCATGCCATCCATGATTTCGTCGGGCTGATGGATTGCAAATACCGGGCCTTCCGCCAGGATATTGAGTTGCGGATCTGTCACCACCACCGCCACTTCAATGATGCGGTCGCTGTCCGGATTGAGGCCGGTCATTTCCATGTCGACCCAGATCAGGTTGAATTCGTTAGGCCGCACCGGCGCCGCTGGAGTTGCGGTGGTAGCGGCGATGGCAGTAGATACGTCGGCGGCTTGTGACATAATTGTTCTCTTCGTTATATTTGGCTAAGACAGGCCCGGCAATTGTTTGCGCAAGCCATAGAAGGGCTATTTTCTCACATAGGGACTACATGTCTTCATTTGCATTTTCGGTTTTGTTTGTGGTTTTCCTGGCAATCACCCTGGTGGTGCGCTTTTGGCTGAGTTCGCGCCAGATCCGGCATGTTTTAGCCCATCGCAGCGCGGTGCCGGCTGAATTCGCCGAAAAGATCCCGCTGGCGGCCCACCAGCGCGCTGCCGACTATACCGTCGCCAAGACCAAATTCGGCCTGTTTTCGATGCTGGTGAGCGCCGCCGTGCTGATCGGCTTCACCCTGCTGGGTGGTTTGCAATGGCTGTCCAGCGTCATGTTCAACTGGGCCGGCCCTGGCATGGTCTATCAGATTGGCCTGCTGGTGGCGTTTGCCCTGATTTCCGGCCTGATCGACCTGCCTCTCGATTATTACAAGCAATTCGTGCTCGAAGCCCGTTTCGGGTTCAACAAGATGACAGTCAAGCTGTTTTTCGCCGACATGCTGAAGAGCAGCCTGATCGGCGCCGCCATCGGCCTGCCGCTGATCTGGGTGATATTGCAACTGATGGCGAAATCGGGCGGCCTCTGGTGGTTCTACGCCTGGCTGGTGTTCAGCGCTTTCCAGCTGCTGATGCTGGTGCTGTTCCCGACCGTGATCGCACCGCTGTTCAACAAATTCACCCCACTCAACGACGACAGCCTGCGCGACCGCATCGAAGGCTTGATGAAACGGGTCGGCTTCGCCTCCAAGGGTCTGTTCGTAATGGATGGCTCCAAACGCAGCGCCCACGGCAACGCCTACTTCTCGGGCTTCGGCGCCGGCAAGCGCATCGTGTTTTTCGACACCTTGCTGGCGCGCCTGGCGCCGCATGAGATTGAAGCGGTGCTGGCGCATGAGCTGGGCCATTTCAAGCTGAAGCACATCGTCAAGCGCATCGCCGTGATGTTCGCGATTTCGCTGGCGTTCCTGGCCTTGCTCGGTTACCTGAAGCAGCAACTGTGGTTCTACACCGGCCTCGGCGTCAATCCGCTGCTGCTGGCCGACCTCAGCAACAACGATGCGATGGCGCTGATCCTGTTCATGCTGGCGCTGCCGATCTTCACTTTCCTGCTGTCGCCGCTGTC
>NZ_JAQGLV010000295.1 GCF_028292705.1 Collimonas fungivorans
GGCAATCGAGCGGATGGTCGGAAATGTACAGTTCCATCACGCCGCGCCGGATGTCGGCCAGCTTGGACGTCTGCGTCTTGACCTTCATGCCCGGTTCGCACGGCGTGGTGCAAGATGCCGGATAACCTTTCTTGCCGTCGATTTCCACCAGGCACAGGCGGCAGGAGCCGAACGGCTCAAGGCTGTCGGTGGCGCATAATTTGGGTACGTTGATGCCGGCTTCCACAGCCGCGCGCATCACCGAGGTGCCGACAGCCACTTCGACGCTGACGCCGTCGATTTCCAGGGTTACCGATTTTTCGGATTGCTTGGCAGGCGTACCGTAGTCGAGGTCATTAAGCTGATTCATCACATGCTCCTGGTTCCAGTGGAACGTGGGTGGTGTTTATCTAAATGGCGGTCAGGCGGCCTTGTCGATTGCGCCGCCGGTGAAATCTTCGGGAAAATGATCGAGCGCCGACAACACCGGCAGCGGCGTCATGCTGCCCATCGCGCACAAGGAGCCGTTAACCATGGTGTCGCACAGGTCGCGCAGCAAATGAATCTGCTGACTTTGGCCGGCAACGATCTTGTCGATCACTTCCACGCCGCGGGTCGAACCGATGCGGCAAGGCGTGCATTTGCCGCAGGATTCGACCGCGCAAAACTCCATCGCGTAGCGCGCCTGTTTCGCCATGTCGACGCTGTCGTCGAACACCACGATGCCGCCGTGGCCCAGCATGCCGCCGACAGCGGCGAAGGCTTCGTAATCGAGCTTGGTGTCGAACAGCGATTCCGGCAGGTAGGGTCCCAGCGGACCGCCGACCTGCACCGCGCGTATCGGCTTGCCGCTGGCGGTGCCGCCGCCGAAATCGAACAGCAATTCGCGCAAGGTGACGCCAAACGCTTTTTCAACCAGGCCGCCATGGCGGATATTGCCTGCGAGTTGCATCGGCAAGGTGCCGAGCGAACGTCCCATGCCGTAATTTTTGTAAAAGGCGGCGCCGCGCGCCAGGATGATCGGAACCGAGGCCAGCGAGATCACATTGTTGATGACCGTCGGTTTGCCGAACAGGCCTTCGATCGCCGGCAGCGGCGGCTTGGCGCGCACCACGCCGCGCTTGCCTTCCAGGCTTTCCAGCAAGGCGGTTTCTTCGCCGCAGATGTAGGCGCCGGCGCCCTTGCGTACTTCCAGATGGAAAACATGGCCGGAACCAAGGATATTCTCGCCCAGGTAATTGCGGCTGTTCGCCGTAATGATCGCCTGGTCCAGCGCCGCAATCGCATGCGGATATTCCGAGCGGACATAGATGTAGCCGCGGGTCGCGCCAACCGCCAGCGCCGCAATCGTCATGCCTTCGATCAGCACGAAAGGATCGTCCTCCATCACCATGCGGTCGGAAAACGTGCCGGAGTCGCCTTCGTCGGCATTGCAGACGATGTATTTTTGCTGGCTTTGCGCGCCCAGCACCGTCTTCCATTTGATGCCGGTCGGGAAGGCTGCGCCGCCGCGGCCGCGCAGGCCGGACTCCAGCACTTCCTGCACGATGTCGGCGCTTTGCATGGCCAGGGCTTTTTGCAAACCTTGGTAACCTTCATGCGCCAGGTAATCGTCCAGCGACAGCGGATCGGTAATGCCTACGCGCGCAAAGGTCAGGCGTTCCTGCTTCTTCAAATAGGGAATTTCATCAACCTGCCCCAAAGCCAGGCGATGCTGGCCGCCAGCCAGGAAATCGGCGTCGAACAGGCCCGCAACGTCGTCCGGCTCGACCGGCCCGTAACCGACACGGCCGGCGGCGGTGGCCACCTCAACCAGCGGCTCTAGCCAGAACATGCCGCGCGAACCGTTGCGCACCAGGGTGATTTCCAGTCCGCGCTGCTGCGCCTGTTCCACGATCGCCGCGGCGACCTGTTCGGCGCCCAGCGCCAGCGCCGTGGAGTCGCGCGGTACGTAGATGGTGATGCTCATGCTACACCTCGCTTGGCGCGCACCAGCCTGTTGAACTTGTCGCTGCTGACGCGCGCATGCAGGTCGTCGTCGATCAGCATGCTCGGACCGCAGGCGCACTGGCCCAGGCAGTACACCGGCTCCAGCGTGAACTGGCCGTCGCTGCTGGTGCCGTGGAAATCGCAGCCGAGGGCCGCCTTGGCGTGCGCCGCCAGCGCGTCCGCACCGACTGCCTGGCAGGCTTCGGCGCGGCATAGCTGCACGATATGGCGCCCCGCCGGCTGCTGGCGGAAATGATGGTAAAAGCTGATCACGCCATGCACTTCGGCGCGCGACAGGTTCAACTGCTCGGCGATCAAGGGCACCGCCGACGACGGTACATAGCCGAGCGCATCCTGGATGGCATGCAAGACCGGCAGCATGGCGCCGGGCATGGCCTGGTATTTTTGGATAATGGATTTGACCTGGTCCAGGTCGACGGGCGGTTCCGACGGAACTGCTTTTGAAACTTGGGAACTTGGCTCGATTTGCATCTTCACGACAGTCTCCTACCGGTATTCGGTACTACAAAAGGTGCGCAGATTGGATGTTCTTGTTATGAAACCATGCACCTTGATCGGCGCACTACGGTGCGTCCTGCATCTCTGTTACTTTTTTCTAAAACGTCTTGCTGCCGTAGGGTGGGCACTTGTGCCCACCCTACTTCATTCAACTACTTGAACAATACTGCAGATTTCTGCAGGGTGATCGAGATCCCCCATACCAGCGGAATAACCACTGCCGCCCACGACAACCATAACACCAGCGGGCTGCCGCCGCTGCCAATACGCGCCATGTCTTCGGCTGAAACCGTCACATCCGGATTGGCCGAAGCCTGTTCATGCGCCAGTTTCTTTTCACGCGCCAGTTCTTCCGGCGTCATGAAGTGCTTTTCGGCAATCGGCTTGATCATCAGGTTGCACAGCAAGCCGACTACCAGGAAACCGGCCAGGATATACATCGTGGTGTTGTAGACCGATTCGCGCGGCATGCCCAGCGAGATCTGGTATTCGCGCATGTAGTTCACCACCACCGGGCCGAGAATGCCGGCAGTCGCCCACGCCGTCAGCAGGCGGCCGTGGATCGCGCCCACCATCTGGGTGCCGAACAGGTCAGCCAGATAGGCCGGCACGGTGGCGAAGCCGCCGCCGTACATCGACAGGATCAGGCACACCGCAGTCACGAACAAGGCCACGCTGCCGGCCGCACCCGACCAAGGCAGGCTCACATACAGGATGAAGCCGAGCACAAAGAACACCACATAAGTCATCTTGCGTCCGATGTAGTCCGAGCAGGAAGCCCAGACGAAACGGCCGCCGATATTGAACAGGCTGATCAGGCCGGTAAAGCCGGCGGCAATCGCTGCAATCGCGCCTTTTTGCTCCAGCGACAGTTCGGTAAACTTGGTGCCGACGCCGAGCAGATGGCCGCCGAACACTTCCTGCAACATAGGCGAAGCCATGCCAATCACGCCGATGCCGGCCGACACGTTCAGGCACAGCACCAGCCAAACCAGCCAGAACTGCGGGATGCCCCACACCTTGCTGACGTGCACGTGGTGCTGGGTGATCATCGCATTGCCGTTGGCGGCAGGCGGCGTCCAGCCGGCCGGTTTCCAGCCGCTAGGCGGGATCCGGTAGCCGAAGGCGCCAGCCATCATGAACACGAAGTAGATCAGGGCCATGACGACGAAGGTCTGCCAGACGCCGACCGACACATCGGATGCGAAATGCTTCATCAGCTTGTCCGCCAGCGGGCTGCCGATCAGCGCGCCGCCGCCGAAGCCCATGATCGCCATGCCGGTCGCCATGCCGCGACGGTCAGGGAACCACTTGATCAGGGTCGACACCGGCGAGATATAACCCAGCCCGAGGCCGACGCCGCCGATCAGGCCGGAGCCTATCCACATCAGCCAGATCTGGTGGTGGTAGACTCCGAATGCCGAAATCAGCAAACCGCCGCACCAGCACAAGGCCGCCACAAAACCTGCCTTGCGCGGACCGACGTGTTCCAGCCAGCCGCCCCAGATCGCTGCCGATGTTCCCAAAAGGACGAAGAACATGGTGTAGATCCAGCCCAGCATCGAAATCTTCCAGTCGCAAGTACTGGCGAATATTTCGGCAAAGAAACTCATATCCTTGGAACAGGCCAGCGACTCCTTGATCCCGATCGCCTTCGACAGCGGCAGCCAGAACACGGAAAAGCCGTAAGCCATGCCGATACACAAATGAATTGCCAGCGCCGCAGGCGGCACCAGCCAACGGTTGAAACCGGGACCTGCAATGGTCCGCTCTTTATCTAAAAATCCCACTTTTCCCCCCGGAAATTAAAAAAGCTTATATGTACCATAGGTAATTACTTACATATAGTTTTATATGAAAAATATTTTCGTTATACGTATTTTCCCCTATATTCCCATCAGCATATATGAAAAATATCACTGGCAGCGAAGGCACTCAATAGGCTATATTTTGCATAATGTATAAAGTCAAAATCAAGCCGCACTGGGAAATCTCGCGCGACACTGAACCGCCCCTGGATACCGCCGTGCTGTTGGCCCTGCTCACCGCTATCCAGGAGACCGGTTCCATCGCCAATGCCGCCAAGCAGACAGGCAATTCGTACCGTCATGCCTGGGGCTTGCTGCGCGATGCCGAGCGGATGTTCGGCCATCCGCTGATCAGCACCGGCCGCGGCCGCGGCAGCCGCTTGCTGCCGCTGGCGGAAAAACTGATCTGGGCCGACCGCCGCATCGCCGCGCGCTTGTCGCCGACGCTGGAAACCCTGGCCTCCGAGCTGGAAGGCGAGCTGAGCAAGACGGTGAGCGGCCAGCCGCAGGTGATCCGCCTTAACGCCAGTCACGGTTTTGCCGTCGCCGCGCTGCTGAACCAGCTGAACGACCGCCGCTTGCCGGTAGAGCTGCGCTACCGCAACAGCGCCGATGCCGTGGCGGCGCTGGCGCGGCAAGAATGCGACCTGGCCGGCTTTCACGTGCCTCTGGGAGAGTTTGAAGATGCGTCGGTGGCCAGCTATAGCCATTGGCTGAACAAAGACAAGCATTGCCTGATCCACCTGGCGGTCCGCAACCAGGGCTTGATGGTGGCGCCGGGCAATCCGAAAAACATCGCCGGCCTGCCTGACCTGAGCCGCGAGGGCGTGCTGTTCGTCAATCGCCAGACCGGTTCCGGCACCCGCATGCTGCTGGAGCTGATGCTGTCCCGGCAAGCGCTGTCGCCGACCGCCATCGAAGGCTTCGAGACTGCCGAATTCACGCATTCGGCGATTGCCGCCTTTATCGCCAGCGGCATGGCCGACGTCGGCTTCGGCGTGCAGACCGCCGCCCACCGTTTCGGCCTGGATTTCATCCCGCTGGTGCGCGAACGTTATTTCTTTGCCGTCTCCAGCGCCGCCATGAAAGACCCGCTGATGCAGCAGGTCATCGCCATCCTGCAATCGGCCTCGTTCCGCGACATAGTCAACCAGCTCAACGGCTACGACGGCAGCGCCACCGGCGAGATCCTGTCGCTGTCGGAAGCATTCGCTGGACATTAAAGCAGCTACACCTGGCGATACTGGTCAGCTGGTATCGCCCAGCTCCTTGCTGCGATTGGTTGCGGCCTTGACTGCGCGGGCAATCACGGCGCAGAAATCATCCTGCTGCAGCCTGTTCAGGCCGGCGAATGTCGTTCCGCCTTTCGATGTTACCCGTTCACGCAATAGCGCCACCTCATCATCCGATTGCAACGCCAGTTGCGCAGCACCGGCGACGGTTTCCAACGCCAGCAATTTGCTCTCCGTGGCGTTCAGCCCGACTTCCAGAGCAGCTTTTTGCAGTGCTTCGATAAAATAAAAAACAAAAGCCGGGCCGCTGCCAGAGACACCGGTGACTGCGTCCAACGACTGTTCTGCTTTCAGCCATAAGGTTTTGCCGACGGATCCCATTATTGTATCGGCATGCAGCTGTTGCTCCGCGCTCGCCCCAGGCATCGCAAACATCCCAGTCATGCCACGTCCGATCAATGCCGGCATATTCGGCATGGCTCGCACTATCGCGGTATAGCCCAGCAGCCCGGCAGACAATTCCGCAGTGCGAATACCGGCCGCGATGGAAATCACCAATTGGTGCTGGAGTAGTGCGGCGACATCCTGCAATACTGGCGTCATTTGCTGCGGTTTGACTGCCAGAATGAGGATATCGCAGTCTGCAACTGCGTTGGCGACACTACAGTCAACTGTCACCCCAAACTGCTGCGACAGCTGTTGCAACGTCTGCGGATTGACATCTATGACGCTGATATATGCCGCAGGTGTAAAGCGACCCACGAGTCCGTTGATCAACGCAGCCGCCATATTGCCGCCGCCGATGAAGGTAACGCGGAGCTGCTGCCGGATGGTCATCGCCTACTTCCTTTGCACCGAAATGGCACGGGCCGCCGACATCACCAGATTGGCGTAACGGCTTTCATCGCTATCGGCGCCCCAGCGCGCTTTTGTGACTGCGACATTGACGGCGCCGACACCGCGGCCACGGGCATCCTTGACTGCGGCTGCGGTAGATACGTCACCGAGAAAATACTCTTCCTTGATGTGGGCATATCCTTGTTCGCGAAAGGTGGCAAGCCGCAGCTTGATTTTTTTCGGATCGACGACCGTGAACGGGGTATGTTGCCGCAGCTCCGACGCGCCCAATATCGCGTCGACTTCTTCATCGCTCATGGTTGACAACAATGCCAGTCCGGAAGCGGTGCAATAGGCCGGAATGCGAGTGCCGGTGACCACGGTCGGATTCAACACATGACGACTGACGATACGCTGGACGAAAACCACGTCGGTGCCGTCAAGTATCGTCAGATTGGTGGTTTCCTCGGTTTCCTGGCTCAACTGTTGCAGATAAGGTGTCGCCCGGGTGACCAACTCGCTGGATGACAGATAGTGATAGGCGAAATCGAGTAATTTCGGCGACAGCTCATATTTGCGGCTTTCTTCGTCCTTGTTCAGGTAACCCAGGACTGTCAGCGTGTACGTGAAGCGTTGCGCCGCGCTGAGATCGAAGCCGGTGAGCGCAGCAATTTGCGACAATGACAGTTGCCGCTGCTGGCCATCGAACGCCATCAGAACCCGCATCCCCTTTTCTACCGAATTCACGTATAGCGGGGAATCCATGGCGCTGGCGCTCGTGTCGGCGACTGCTACGGTTGCACTGGCGCCGGCTTTCGCCGACGCCGTTTCCTTTCCTGCTTTTTTCTTACGTGGTCCGACAACCTTGCCTGCGTCTGCGCTCATAGAGTCAATCGCCGTCTGCCTGGCAGGCCGGCCTTTTAGTTGAGGAAAAGGTCTATTATCGCTGCTCATTGGATTTTTGCGCTATCGGGAATATCGCGCCCTTGCTTGTCGAGGATGGCTAAGGACGACTGGCTGCGACGGTCCCATGCCAATTCAACGCCACGTGGCAGCAAATGCTTCTTAATACGTTCACTCAATGTCAATTCGAACGCCTCGATTTTCAGAAAATAGCGTGGTATCTGGTAGCTGGCAAGCCTGGACTGCGCCCACTCTGCCAGTTCGCTGAACGAGACGTCGCAGCCAGGCTTGCATTGCACGTACAGCATGATTTCCTGTTCGCCGATAGTGCTGTCGATGCCGACGGCAGCGGCAGCGGCCACCGCCGGGTGGGTAACAAAAACCCGTTCTATTTCCCATGCCGATACGTTTTCTCCGCGTACGCGCATGCTATCGGTGCGACGACCGACAAAATACAAATCCCCTTCCGGATCCATGCGCGCAGAATCGCCTGTGTACAACTTCCCGTCCCGGACCGCAGCCGCGCTTGCTTCCGGATTGTCCAGGTATTGCGGCAAAAAGGCGCCATCGATCATGCTCGACACCACGATTTGTCCAATATCGCCGATGGCTACCGGCTGATCATGATCATCCAGCAGTTCGACCTTGAGCCAAGGCAG
>NZ_JAQGLV010000296.1 GCF_028292705.1 Collimonas fungivorans
AGCCGACGTGATCGGGCGAGCTGAACAGCTGGAATTTTTGCTGTATGCCGGCAGCCGGATTCTTGGCCATGATGGTGGCGCCGACATCGTTGCCGACTACCATCAGCTGCGTCTGGCCCGACAGGAAAGCCGAGATGGCGCCGTTGGCGTCGTCGAAGCGTTTGACCGTGGCGCCGGCCGGCGCTACCTTGGAAATGCTCAAGTCTTCCAGCGTGCCGCGGGCTACGGAGATGGTCTTGCCGGCCAGGTCGGCGTTGTTCTTGATGGCCAGTTTAGGACCGCCGAAGACCGCCAGGTAGTAAGGCGCGTAGGCATCGGAAAAATCGATGACCTTGGCGCGCTCCGGCGTTTGTCCCACCGACAGCAGCAGGTCCACTTTGCCGCCGGCAAGGTAAGCCATGCGGTTATCGCCGGTGACTTGAACCAGTTCCACCTTGGTCTTCAATGCCTTGCCGATCAGTTCGGCCATGTCGATGTCGTAACCGAGCGGCTGCATGTCGGGACCGATCGAGCCGAACGGCGGATAGTCCATGAAGACGCCGATCCTGACCTTGCCGTTTTTTGCGATGGTGTCGATGGCGTCTGCCTGGCTGGGAGCGGCATGCAGCATGCCGGCAGCGAGCAGCATGGCAGCGCCCAGCTGGCACAGGCGGCGATTCAGGAAGGCTGGCAATATGTTCATGGATTTTTCCCTGTCAGTAAATTGATGCATCGCTTGATGGCATTCTTTATCAGGCAGCCAACCGGCCCGGACTGGCGTCGATCAGCTTGCAGGCATGCGGCGGCAGTGTCGCCAGCACCGGACTGCCGATTGCCAGCCCCGGTACTTCGCGCGGACTGGTCGCTACGGTCAGCGTAAAGCCGGCGCAATCTATGGTGGCTTCCAGAGAAGAACCGACGTCGCGGATAAAGCTGACCTGGCCCGGTATGCAATTGTTGTGGATGCTGGCGTGCAGATCCTGGTGCGCCTGCGCTTCGCTGATTTTCAGGCAAACGTCTTCCGGTCGGATCAGCAGGCGGATATCCTGGCCGGCGCTGGCTTTGCGGGCGCCGCCGATGTCGATCAGCTGGCCGCCGGCCAGCCGCACGCGTTGTTCGCCGTTCGGCACTGCTGGCAGGATGTTGCCGAGGCCGATGAAATCGGCGACAAATTCGTTGACCGGGTCCCGGTACACTTCCAGCGGCGAGCCGACCTGGGCGATCTGGCCTTGTTCCATCACCACAATCACGTCGGCCATGGTCATCGCTTCACGCTGGTCGTGGGTGACCATGATGGTGGTGATGCCGAGGCGTTGCTGCAGCAGGCGGATTTCGACCTGCATGGCTTCGCGCAGCTTGGCGTCGAGTGCGGACAACGGTTCGTCCAATAACAACAGCTTGGGCGCGGACGCCAGGGCCCGGGCAATCGCGACACGTTGCCGCTGGCCGCCGGACAGCTGCGCTACCGGCCTATCGGCCATGTGCGGCAGCTGGATCAATTGCAGCAATTCGTCGACCCGCCGCTTCTGGCTTTGTTTGTCGGTTTTGCGCAAGCGCAGCGGATAAGCGATGTTGCCGGCCACCGTCATGTGCGGAAACAGCGCCAGCGACTGGAACACCATGCCGAAATCGCGTTCACAGGCCGGTACATGGGTGAGATCCTTGCCGTCCATGCTGAGGCGGCCGCTGGTCGGTGTCTCGAGCCCGGCGATCATGCGCAGCAGCGTGGTTTTGCCACAGCCGGACGGCCCCAGGAAACACACCAGCTTGCCTTCGGGGATGCTCAGGTTGACATGCTTGACGACGTGCACTGCGCCGAAATGCTTGTTGACGTTTTCGATAATTAATTGATTGCTCATGTTGTTCTCGTCAGGTTGGAACGTATTGCTTCGCGATTCGATGAAAGCGCGATCAGAGCGCCACGCCGTCGTCGCCCACCAGTTTCTCCAGCAGCCAGATCAGGCCGAAATCGATCAGGACGATAAACACGGCGAAGGAAAAGACGGTTGGATCGAGCGACGATACGGTGCGGCTGTACAGCCATACCGGCAAGGTCATGGTGTCGACGTCGTACAGGAAAAAAGTCACCGTGAATTCGTTGAAGGAGACGATGAAAGCGAACAGCATCCCGGCCAGGATGCCGGGCCGCATCAGCGGCAGCACCACGTCAAACATGGCGCGCATGGGCCGGGCCCCCATCAGGTAGGCCGCCTCTTCGAATTCGGGACCGATGCCGGCGATCGATGCCGCACAATTCTTGACCGCGAACGGCAAAGCAAGGATCACATGGGCGATCACCAGCCGGAAAATGCCCAGTTCGACCGGGAAATAATTGAACACCAGCAGCAGCGAAATGCCCAGCATCACCAGCGGATACACCATCGGCAAGGCGATGAATTGTTCAACCACGGCTTTACCGGGAAAATTGAAACGGTTCAGCGCGTAGGCGGCCGGGATGGCTACGGCGGCGGCGATCAGCATGGTCGCGAACGCCACCATCAGGCTGGTGCCGAGCGCTTGTCCCATCGACAGGACGTCGCTGGCGTCGGGCGACATGAAAGTGCGCCAGGCTGCGCGATACCATTGCAAGCCGTAGCTGGGCGGCGGAAACGCCAGGGTGTCGGATGCGCCGAACGACATGATGATCATGGTGATGATCGGCATTGCCGCCAGGATCAGCACCACGGCGGCCAGCACGCCGGTCAGCCGTGTCAGCTGGCCGGGCAGGGCGCGCCGCAGGAAAGGGATGGCGAACGGAGTCATTGTGCGCCTCCCAGCATTCTTTGTGAGCGCTGCACCAGTTTTTGCGACAGCGCCATCACCGCCAGGGTCGCCAGCATCAGGACCACGCTGGTGGCGGATGCTGCCGGCCAGTTGAGCAAGGGCGTAATCTGGTCGCGCACCAGCACCGCCAGCATCGAAACCCGGCGTCCGCCGAGCAGCAGCGGCACGGCAAAGGCGCTGGCGTTATAGGCGAACACCAGCAGGGCGCCCGACAGGATGCCGGGCATCGCCAGCGGCAGCAGCACATGGCGCAGGATTTGCCAGCGGCTGGCGCCCATGGTGGCGGCGGCTTCTTCGTAGCTGCCGGAAATCGCTTTCAGGGCGCTGGCCATCGGCAGCGCCGCCAGCGGAAACGCGGTTTGTATCAATCCCAGCAATACGCCGTTTTCACGATACAGCCATTGCACCGGGCGCTGCACGATGCCGAGCGCCAGCAGCGAATTGTTGAGCACGCCGCCAGGGCCGAGGATGATCAGCCAGCCGTAGCTTTGCAACAGCAGGTTCACCAGCAGGGGCAGCAGCACGCCGGTCAGCAGCAGGCGCCGCGCCAGCTTGGACTTGGCGCGCGCCATGGCGATCGCTACCGGGATCGCCAGCAGAACCGCCAGCACCGTGCTCTGGAACGCCAGGCGCAAGGTGAGCCAGAGCGACTTCATGTAGTAAGGGGTCGCCAGGTCGGCGTAACTGCTGAGCGAAACGCTGTGCCATTCATCGCCGTTGCTGCCGACGCTCATGCGGATCACCGCCAGCGCCGCCGCTGCCAGCACCGCCAGGAACAGCAGTACCGGCAACAGCAGCAGCCACGGCCGCGCATTGGAGTTTTGATCGAGCATTGCTTTTACCTTTGCCTGTAACGGTTACGCCGAAAAGATCTCGGTGTAGCGGCGCACCCATTCGCTTTGCACCACGGCCAGCGCCTTGTCGTCGTGGATCTGCGCTTTCTCGGCGATCTGCCTGGCGCTGGGAACGTAACGGCTGCTCTCAGCCGGGATCGACGCCTTGGTGTTCACCGGACCGTTGAGGACGTCGGCGGCCATCTTGCCTTGCACTACAGGATCAAGCGTATGGTTGATGAAGGCGTGGATCAGGTCGAGGTCGCCCGGATGGGATTTTGGAATCACCGTGTACATCAGCTGCGCGGCAAAACCTTCCTTCATGTCATAGGTGACGCCCATCTTGTATTCCGGCTTCTTGATTGCGACCGGGAAGAAGGCGGGTGAGTAGATGCCGCCCAGGTCCAGCGCATTGGTGCGGAACAGCTCGGCCACCTGGTTGGGGTTTTCGCCCAGCATCAGGATGCGGTCCTTGAGCAGCGCCAGCTTCTTGAAGCCGGGATCGATATTCTTTTGCGAGCCGCCGGACAGCTTGGCGGCAATGATGGCAAGGTCGACCGCCTCGACCCAGCTTGGCGGCGGCAGGAAGATGCGGCCGCTGTATTTCTCATCCCACAAAGCCTCGTAGCTGGACGGCGCCGCCTTGAAGGTCGAAGTGTTGTAGATCAGGCCGTTGGTCCACAGCAGGTAACCTACGCCGAAGCCGTTGGCGCCGCTGCGGTGTTGGGGAGCGACGTCTTTCAGGTTCGGCAGGCGCGCCAGGTCCGGCTGCGTCAGCAAGCCGGCATCGGCCAGGCCGGAAGCGCCGACGCCCGCCAGTGTGATCACATCGTATTGCGGCTTGTTGCCGGCTGCCTTCAGCTTGGCCACCATGCCCGAGGTGCCGTCGGCGCGGTCAGCGATCACTTTGGCGCCGGTCTTCTCCGAGAAACTAGCCGCGATATTGCGCAGCGCCGCCAGGCCGGTGTCGTCTGACCAGGTCAGGAAGCGCAGCGTCTTGCCTTTGAAGTTCTGTTCCTGTGCAAAGACGTTCACAAATGGTGCGGATAACGTGGATGCGGCAATCGATGCACCGATCGCCTTCATGACGTTACGTCGTTTGGTATTTGTATTTTGCATGGCTTGCTCCTGCTGTAAGAGTATGGAAACAACTGCTGAATGCCTGCGATCTGCTCAAGCGGCGATACTTTCTGATGCAAGAGATGTGCCAGATGTTGCCGCAAGACATTAGTTTTAATGATGGCTAAGATGCGTAAAACTGATGCCTGCTAAGGTTGGGCGTAATTGCAGAAGAATGTGCTCTGGCAACAGGAAACAAGTTGCTTCCGGCAATGGCGGCAGGTTCTGGGGTAGGGTGCATTTGTCTCGCTCCGGTATTAGGAAATGTATTTTCTTTGTGAAATGTCCCTGTGGGATCTGCTCACTTTTTTATGCTTGCTATTCTTGGCCATTGCCCGGGCCTTCACAAACGAAATATAATCATAGGAGCCATGCATTTTCCTGGTGGCTGGAACCTGGAGATGCTCATGCGCAAATTGCCGCCCTTGAATGCCCTGCAAGTCTTCGAGACTGTCGCGCGCCATCAAAACATTACACATGCCGCCAACCATCTTTGCCTGACCCAGGGCGCGGTCAGCCGGCAGATACTGATCCTGGAAGAGTATTACGGCTTCCCCTTGTTCCAGCGCCATGCGCGCGGCTTGACGCTGACCGAGGAAGGCGAGCTCCTGCTGCCGGCGGTGCGCGAAAGTTTCGCGCGGATCGAAGAGATATCGACCCGGCTGACGCGGCAGCGCACCGACCTGGCATTGAAGGTGCCGACCTGCATCATGCGCTGGATTTATCCCAAGATCATGCTGTTCCAAGCTGCCTATCCGGATATCCAGCTGCAGGTCACGACGGCCTTGCAGCACAATGTCGATTTCCAGCGCGAATCGTTTGACGCCGCTATCGTGTATGGCGCGCCGACCGGCAAAGATACCCACTCCCTTTTATTGTTTACCGAGCAGCTGACGCCGGTATGTTCACCTTCGATGCTCAAGGAGCAGCCGGACCTGAAGCCAGAGCAGCTGGCGCAGCAGACTTTGCTGCATCCGACCAGGGATCACCGCGACTGGGAAATGTGGCTGCGCTTTGCCGGCATCAAAGGCGTGGACGCCGGCAGCGGCCAGAGTTTCGAAACGCTGGATCTGGCGGTGAATGCAGCGGCGCAGGGATTCGGCGTGGCGATAGGGGACTGCATCCTGGCCAGCGATGACCTCGAAATGCGACGGCTGGTGAAACCGTTCGATTGCGTGATGCCGGGCCAAAGCTATTACTTCGTGTATCCGGAAAGCGTCGCCAACCAGCAAAAAATCGCCATCTTCCGCGAATGGATCGCCCAGCACTGCATGGAGCACGCAGCGCCGCTTGCCTGAGCGGCCCTCAGGCCAGAAATAAGTCTCTGTACAAATGCAACTGTGTTGCATTACAATCTCTATATGCAACTTGGTTGCATATGTGCCGAAACGATCAAAGCACGCTAATTGCCGTGTCGCGCCGCATAGCCGATGTCTGCCGTGCCGCCAGATCATCCTTGAATACAGAGACCACTATGAAACAGCTAAAAAAACTCCCCGTCACCGTGCTGTCGGGTTTCCTGGGTGCAGGGAAAACCACCTTGCTGAACCACATCTTGCGCAATCGCGAGGGCAAGCGGGTGGCGGTGATCGTCAACGACATGAGTGAAGTCAACATCGACGCCGAACTGGTCCGCGACGGCGCCGAGGCTGCCGGCGCAGCGTTGTCGCGCACTGAGGAAAAACTGGTGGAGATGTCGAACGGCTGCATTTGCTGCACCTTGCGCGACGACCTGCTGCAGGAAGTGCGGAAGCTGGCGGCGTCGGGGCGCTTCGATTACCTGCTGATCGAATCGACCGGCGTGTCGGAACCGATGCCGATTGCCGCGACCTTTGACTTCGAGGACGAAGAGGGCAACAGCCTGAATCATGTGGCGCGCATCGACACCATGGTGACGGTGGTCGACGCCGCCAACCTGCTGGCCGATTTTTCCAGCAAGGATTTCCTGGCCGATCGCGGCGAGACCGCGGGCGAGGGCGATTACCGGCGGCTGGTGCAGCTGCTGACCGAGCAGATCGAGTTCGCCAACGTGATTGTGGTCAACAAGACTGACCTGATCGACGACGCTCAATTGCAGAACGTGCTGGCCATCATCAAGGCGCTTAATCCGAGTGCGCGCGTGATGCTTGCACAGCATTCGAAGATCCCGCTGGCCGCCATCCTGGATACCGGCTTGTTCGATCTGGAACAGGCGTCGGCCATGCCCGGCTGGGCACGGGAACTGGAAGGACATCATGCGCCTGAGACCGAGGCTTATGGCATCAGCAGCTTTGTGTACCGCACACCGGAACCGTTCCATCCGCGGCGCCTGCATGATTTCCTGGCGGCGCCGCTGCCGGGCGTGATCCGCAGCAAAGGTTATTTCTGGCTGGCCAGCCGCCCGGAATGGGTCGCCAGCATGTCGGGCGCCGGCAGGTTGATGGATAGCGAACCGGTCGGTTTCTGGTGGGCCGCGGTGCCGGCCGAGCGCTGGCCGCAAGACGCGCATACGCGCGCCCAGATCAAGGCCGGCTGGAGCGAACCTTACGGCGACCGGCATCAGGAAATCGTGTTCATCGGACAGGACATGGACCAGGATGAAATCCGCAGGAAGCTGCAAGCCTGCCTGCT
>NZ_JAQGLV010000297.1 GCF_028292705.1 Collimonas fungivorans
CCCACCGTACTGGCAGCTGTTTTTGGATTGTTGATCGGCAGTTTCCTGAATGTAGTGATTCACAGGCTGCCGATCATGATGCAGCGCGAATCGGATAATTACGTCGCCCACGAAAGCGGCAAGCCGCTGCCGCACACCGAACGCTACAACTTGGTGGTGCCGCGCTCGGCCTGTCCGCAATGCAAACACCAGATCGGCGCGCTGGAGAATGTGCCGGTGCTGAGTTACCTGGCCTTGCGCGGCAAATGCGCAGCCTGCAAAACCCCCATCTCGATACGCTATCCCCTGGTCGAAGCACTGACCGGAGCGCTGTCGGCCCTGCTCATCTGGCACTTCGGCAGCGGCTGGGTCGGCCTGGCGACCCTGCTCTTCGTCTATCTGCTGATCGCGATGACATTTATCGACGCCGATACCCAATTGCTGCCCGACGACCTGACCTTGCCGCTGCTCTGGATAGGCCTGCTGCTGAACCTGTCCGGCCTGTTCGTGCCCTTGCAAGACGCCGTGATCGGCGCCGCGGCCGGTTACCTGAGCCTGTGGGCGATTTACTGGGCATTCAAACTGCTGACCGGCAAGGAAGGCATGGGCTACGGCGATTTCAAGCTGCTGGCGGCGCTCGGCGCCTGGCTGGGCTGGAAGATGCTGCCCATCATCATCCTGTTTTCATCATTGGTGGGCGCGGTAGTCGGGATCATATTGATCGTTTTTGCCCGCCGCGGACGCGACAAACCCATCCCCTTCGGCCCCTACCTGGCCGCTGCCGGCCTGCTGGCCCTGCTCTACGGCCAAACAATTCTGGAAACTTATTTCGGTTTTGCTACCTAATACCGTATGAACCAGCACGATGCGGCTAATCACGACCAGCCAGCGCAAGGCAAGCCCAGATTCAGCGTCGGCCTGACCGGCGGGATCGGCAGCGGCAAGAGCACCGTCGCCGACATGTTTGCCGAGCGCGGCGCCGCTGTCATCGACACCGATGTCATCGCCCATCAGCTGACGGCGCCGGACGGCGCCGCCATCGCCCCGCTGGCCGCCGAATTCGGCAGCGCCTTCATCGACGCCAGCGGCGCCATGGACCGGGCCAGGATGCGTGCCCATGTATTCTCGGACCCGCAGGCAAAACAGCGCCTGGAAGCTATCCTGCATCCCCTGATCCGGGCCGAAACCGCCCGCGCGGCGCAGCATGTCCAAGGTTTGTACCTGATCTTTGTCGTACCACTGCTGATCGAATCCGGCAACTGGAGAGAACGGGTACAGCGCATACTGGTCGTGGATTGCGACGAGCAGATCCAGCTGGAACGCGTGATGCAGCGCAATGCAATGACGCCGTCTCAAGTACGGGCCATCATGGCAACCCAAGCCTCCAGGCAGCAACGCCTGCAAGCCGCCGACGATGTGATTGTCAATGATGGTGAGCCCGCGGCGCTATTGCCGCAAGTGACGCGATTACACGCGCTATATGAAACATTGAGCCGATCGTTATAATGGTATAAAGCTTTATATATCAGACAGAAAGCCTGTCGCTCAATGTTAAAAATAGAGGGGCATTTGTAATTTCTGTTCGCATCGTTCAGAATCATGTCTTATCCGGCTCAAATTTTTAAGGGATGTCACTTTGATCGTCTACGAATATCCTTTCAACGAGCGCATTCGCACCATGTTGCGGCTGGAAGACCTGCATGAAAGATTCGGCTTTTTCGTGCAGCAGGAAAGCCCGCTGCAACACCATATCGCGCTGTCCACCATTTTCGAAATGCTGGAGGTTGCCGGACGCGCCGATCTGAAGTCGGATTTGCTGCAAGAACTGGAACGACAAAAACAAACCCTGCTCGGCTTTAAATCCAACCCCAACGTCGCGCCCGACATGCTGGACGCCATCCTGCAGGAGATAGACAGGATCAGCACGGCGCTGATGGCGACCCAGGGCAAGACCGGCCAGCACATCCGCGATAATGAATGGCTGATGAGTATCCGCGGCCGCACCATCATTCCCGGCGGCGCCTGTGAATTCGACCTGCCTTCCTACTATGCCTGGCAACAGCACCCCGCCGAACAGCGGTTTGCCGATATCGTCGGCTGGTTCGCGCCGCTGGCGCCATTGTTCGACGCTATCAGCATCGTATTGCGATTACTGCGAGAAACCGGAAGTTCGGTAAAGATAGACGCACAAAACGGCAGTTATCAGCAAATGCTGCAAGGAAAGTCTTACCAGATGCTGCGTCTGATCATCGATGAGCAACTGGCGGCGATTCCTGAAATATCCGCCAACAAGTACATGCTGTGGGTGCGCTTTACCACCCAGGGCGGCGACCTGAAGCCAAAAGCGTATGAGGGCGACGTGCCGTTCGAGCTGACTCTTTGTAATTTTTAAATGTTTTTTGAATAGATTTGTATGACTACTACCGTCGATTGCCCGACTTGCGGCATAAAAGTTGAATGGATTGCCGCCAACCGGTTCCGGCCGTTTTGCTCCGAGCGCTGCAAGCAGATCGACCTGGGCGCCTGGGCCGAAGAGAAATATGCGATTCCGGCGGTCAATCCGCCCGATGAAATCGATGACGACGGCAAGCTGCCGCAATAGCTCGAGCGAGATTAAACGCTTTCTCGGCGCAATTCGTCCAGCCATTCAATCAAGGGAATCGCCGCCGGCAACAGAGGCTCTACGCCGACGCTGCCTTGCCACGAAAAAGCCTGCCCTTCCAGGCTTTGCGGCTCACCTTGCCATTCGCGGCTGATGTAGAAATGCAGGCGCACACGCGCATGCGGATAATGATGCTCAATCCCGCACCAGGGCTCGGCGGAAGCAATTTCAACCCCCAGCTCCTCCATCAGCTCACGCTTGAGCGCGTCGAAAATCGACTCGCCCAACTCGACTTTCCCTCCCGGGAATTCCCAATAACCAGCCATGGGCTTACCTTCTGGTCGCTGGCCAAGCAACACATCGCCATTCGGCTTCATCAGGATGCCCACGGCTACATTGACCGGCTCCCGCTCAGGAAGGCTCATGGCTGGGTCATCCGGCCAGCGTAATCGCGAGCAAACTGCCATGCCACCCGGCCCGAACGCGAGGCCCGTTGCAGGGCCCAGCGCAAGGCATCGCCGCGCGCTTCGGCAATCTGCTCGGCATTGCAGCCGAAATGGCTGAGCCAATGGCCGACGATGTCCAGGTAATCGTCTTGCTTGAACGGATAAAACGACACCCACAGTCCGAAGCGCTCTGAAAGTGAAATCTTTTCTTCGACGGTTTCCCCCGGATGCAAATCGCCGTCCTCGGTGGTTTTATAGCTGGCATTGTCGGACATCCGCTCCGGCAGCAGATGGCGCCGGTTGGAAGTGGCGTAAATCAGCACATTGTCCGATTGCGCCGCGATGCTGCCGTCGAGCGCCACTTTGAGCGCCTTGTAACCGCTTTCGCCCTCTTCGAACGAAAGGTCGTCGCAAAAAATGATGAAGCGTTCCGGCCGCTCCGCCACCAGGTCGACAATATCCGGCAACGCCGCCAAATCGTCCTTATCTACTTCGATCAGGCGCAAACCCTGGGGAGCATACTGGTTCAGGCAAGCTTTGATCAGGGACGACTTGCCGGTGCCGCGGGCACCGGTCAGCAGCACATTGTTGGCCGGCCGGCCATCGACGAACTGGCGCGTATTCTGGTCGATCTGCTGCTTCTGCACTTCGATATTGTGCAGGTCCGACAGCGCAATATCCGAAATATGGCCGACCGCCTGCAGGTAACCGCCGGCAGATCCGCCGCGATGGCGCCAGCGAAAAGCGGTCGCCGTCTGCCAGTCGGGAGCAGCCTTGGCCTGCGGCAGGATGGATTCAAGCCGGGCCAGGAGGGCTTCGGCGCGGATCAAGAACTGGTCTAATTGAGTCATGGCTGGTTCGGTGACAAATGGGATTTCCCCATTCTGACGCAAAGCAAAACGCTGCTGGGTGAATATTATTTGTCAAAGTAAATTCGCCGCCGTGGCCGACAACCGGCCTCGGACAGCATTTTTCTCAGGATATTATCGGCTCAGGAGCGATAGTCAGCATTGATCGAGACATAGTCATGCGATAAATCGCAAGTCCAGACAGTCGCATCGGCATCGCCGCGCGCCAGTTGCACCCGCACCGTGATCTCGCTCTGCTTCATGACGCGCTGGCCTTCGGCTTCCTGGTATTCCGGGTTGCGGCCGCCGTTTTTTGCCACCAGGACGTCATCCAGGTACAGGTCCAGCTTGCTGACGTCCAGGTCATCGACGCCAGCGTAACCGATTGCCGCCAGGATGCGACCCAGGTTCGGATCGGAAGCGAAGAAAGCCGTCTTGACCAGCGGCGAGTGGGCGATCGAATAAGCGATCTTGCGGCATTCTGCAACGTTCTGTCCCTGTTCCACGGTGATCGTGATGAACTTGGTGGCGCCTTCGCCGTCGCGTATGATCATTTGCGCCAGATGCCGGGAAATATCGGTGACGGCGGCCGCCAGCTCCGCATATTCCGGACTGTCGACGCTGCTCACTTCCAGTTCACCGGCGCCGGTGGCGATCAGCATGAACGAGTCGTTGGTCGAGGTATCGCCGTCGATGGTGATGCAGTTGAACGAACGGTCGGCGGCCTGGCGCACCATGTGCTCCAGCACCGGCTGCGCCACTTTCGCATCGATCGCCAGGAAACCGAGCATGGTTGCCATGTTCGGCTTGATCATGCCGGCGCCCTTGCTGATGCCGGACAGCGTCACCGTTTTGCCGGCGATGACCAGGCTGCGTGAAGCAGCCTTTGGCTGGGTATCGGTGGTCATGATAGCCTCGGCGGCATTGAACCAGTTGTCGCTTTGCAGGTTCTGTATTGCCTGCGGCAAACCGGCAGTGACGCGCTCCACCGGCAGCGGCTCCAGGATGACGCCAGTCGAAAACGGCAAGATCTGTGCCGCATGGCAGCCCAGCAGCTCGGCCAGCGCATCACAAGTGGCATTGGCGGCCGCCAGGCCGGCTTCGCCGGTGCCGGCGTTGGCGTTGCCGGTATTGATCAGCAGCGCGCGGATAGGCTCGCCGGAAATCTCGGCGGCCGCCAGGTGTGCTTTGCTGACCTGCACCGGAGCGGCGCAAAAGCGGTTTTGCGTGAACACCCCGGCTACCGTCGCCGTCGACGCCAGCTTCATCACCAGCAAATCCTTGCGATTCGCCTTGCGTACGCCGGCTTCAGCATGGCCAAGCTCGATGCCCGCCACAGGCAGCAGGTCGGCGGCGACAGGAATGGGGGAATTGACGGCCATGAGAATCCTTAACTAGGTATAGATGTTGGCGGCGCTGGTTTGCCGAGATTAATGGGTGGTTCGCCCGGTCCAGCAGACCGGCAGCTGATCCAGGTGCTTATTTTAAGGGGTATTAAGGCGTATGCGCAGACCATGTGTGCATCTGCCGCAACAAAAGCAAAGGGCGGGTTTCCCCGCCCTGCTTTAGCTGTTGCCTGCCATTGCCGGTTACATCAGCTGGCCGTGGCACTGCTTGTATTTCTTGCCGCTGCCGCAAGGGCAAGGATCGTTACGGCCGACCTTCGGCACGCTGCTGCCCGGCTGCTGCGATTCATCGCTGTGCGCGGTCGGCGCCAGCAAGGCTTCCGGCGCGGCGTTCGAATCAAAGTCGGCGTGCTGGTAGTGCACGTTTTCCACATGGGACTGCGCCATTTCTTCTTCGGCAGCAGCAATTTCCTCGCGGTTTTCGATACGCACCGTCATCACCACCTTGACCACTTCATTCTTGATCAGGTCCAGCATCTGGCCAAACAGTTCGAACGCTTCGCGCTTGTATTCCTGCTTCGGATTCTTCTGGGCGTAGCCGCGCAGGTGGATCCCCTGGCGCAGATGGTCGAGCGCCGCCAGATGTTCGCGCCAGTGGCTGTCGACGCTTTGCAGCATGACGCTGCGCTCGAAGCCGGCGAACGATTCCTTGCCGACGATTTCGGTCTTGGCGTCATAGGTAACGTTGGCGGCAGTCAGCACACGCTCCAGCAGATCCTCGTCGGTCAGGTTCGGTTCCGATTTCAGCATCTCGCCCAGCGGTACTTCCAGGTGCAGGTCGTTGGCCAGGGCCGTTTCCAGCGCCGGGATATTCCATTGCTCTTCAAGCGACTCTTCCGGCACATAGGTGCGGAAAGTGTCGTCCAGCACGCCTTCGCGCAGCGACGCCACCGTCTCGGACACGCCTTGCGATTCCAGCAACTCGTTGCGCTGCTGATAGATCACCTTGCGCTGGTCGTTGGCGACATCGTCATATTCCAGCAGCTGCTTGCGGATATCGAAGTTGCGCGCCTCGACCTTGCGCTGTGCCGATTCGATCGACCGCGACACAATGCCGGCCTCGATCGGCTCGCCTTCCGGCATTTTCAGCCGGTCCATGATGGCGCGCACGCGGTCGCCGGCAAAAATGCGCAGCAAGGCGTCGTCCAGCGACAGGTAGAAACGCGAAGAACCCGGATCACCCTGGCGCGCGGCACGGCCGCGCAACTGGTTATCCACCCGGCGCGATTCATGGCGCTCGGTGCCGATGATATGCAAGCCGCCGGCATTGACCACGTGGTCATGCAGCGATTGCCATTCATCGCCCAGCTTGTCGGAGCGCAGTTGTTTTTCGGTGTCGCTGAGCGACTCGTCAGCTTCGATGAACTGGATCTGCTTCTCGACATTCCCACCCAGTACGATGTCAGTACCGCGCCCCGCCATGTTGGTGGCGATAGTGATCGCTTGCGGACGGCCTGCCTGCGCGATGATTTCCGCTTCGCGCGCATGCTGCTTGGCGTTCAGCACGTTGTGCGGCAGCTTGGCCTTGGTCAGGATCGAGGACAGCAGCTCCGAGTTTTCGATCGAGGTGGTGCCCACCAGCACCGGTTGCCCACGCTCGTAGCAATCCTGGATATCCTTCAGCATCGCATTGTATTTTTCCTGCGAAGTCTTGTAGACCTGGTCTTGCCGGTCCTTGCGCTGGTTCGGCCGGTTTTGCGGGATCACCACGGTTTCCAGGCCGTAGATTTCCTGGAATTCGTAAGCTTCGGTATCGGCGGTGCCGGTCATGCCGGCGAGTTTGCCGTACATGCGGAAATAGTTCTGGAAAGTGATCGAGGCCAGAGTCTGGTTCTCGTTCTGGATCTTGACGCCTTCCTTGGCTTCCACCGCCTGGTGCAAGCCGTCCGACCAGCGGCGGCCGGTCATCATGCGGCCGGTGAATTCGTCGACGATGACAATTTCGCCGCCCTGCACCACATAGTGCTGGTCCTTGAAGTATAGCGAGTGCGCGCGCAGCGCGGCGTACAGGTGATGGATCAGGCTGATGTTGGCGGCGTCGTACAGGGAAGCGCCTTCGGCCAGCAAGCCCATGTCAGTGAGGATCTGCTCGGCCTTTTCATGGCCGGCTTCGGTCAGCAGCACCTGGTGCGCTTTTTCATCCTTGGTGTAATCGCCGGGCACTTCAACCTTGCCCTTGCCGTCCGGCGTTTCTTCGCCAACCTGCTGGATCAGCAGCGGCGGCACTTCATTGATCTTGTAATACAGGTCGGTGTGATTTTCAGCCTGGCCGGAAATGATCAGCGGCGTCCGCGCTTCATCGATCAGGATCGAGTCGACTTCATCGACGATGGCGAAATTCAGGGTGCGCTGCACGCGGTCGGCAGCGTCGTACACCATGTTGTCGCGCAGATAATCGAAACCGAATTCGTTGTTGGTGCCGTAGGTGATGTCAGCGCCGTAAGCCACCTGCTTGGCGTCGTGCTCCACCGACGACAGGTTGACCCCGGTCGTCAGGCCCAGCCAGCTATACAAACGTCCCATCCACTCGGCATCGCGCTGCGCCAGGTAGTCATTGACGGTCACCACGTGCACGCCCTTGCCGGACAGCGCATTCAGGTAAGCCGGCAGGGTCGCCATCAGCGTCTTGCCCTCGCCTGTGCCCATTTCGGCGATTTTCCCGTAATGCAACACCATGCCGCCGATCAGCTGCACGTCGAAATGGCGCATTTTCAAGACCCGCTTGCCGGCCTCGCGGCAAACCGCGAACGCTTCCGGCAGCAAGGCGTCGAGCTTTTCGCCGTCGGCTATGCGCTGCTTGAGCTCCGGCGTTTTCGCCTGCAGCTCGGCATCGGACAGTTTTTCGAACGCCGGTTCAAGTGCATTAATTTGTCGGACGACTTTTTTATATTGCTTAAGCAGGCGCTGGTTGCGGCTACCGAAAATCTGGGTCAGTAATGACATGCTTGGATTCTAAAAAAAGCGCCGGCGGCATTCCGTGGCATCTTGTGGATGGCCCCGAAACCGGGCTGTGGCTAAATAAATAATCGGAGAATTTTATCATGCAGTCCCCGACACATTGGGGTTATGCACCAGGAAACAATAGCAAGTTGCGCAAATTGTGCCCGGCATCCGGCCTATCCTGCTTGCATTACAACAACATTCATTACTTCCCGGCCAATGTTGCCATCTTGGCCAGGTCGGTGCCGGCGTTCAGGAACTTGCGCGGATCCTGCGCCACACCCTTGATTCTTACTTCGAAATGCAGGTGCGGTCCGGTCGAACGCCCGGTAGTGCCGATATCGGCGATATGCTGGCCGCGCTGCACGATGTCGCCCACTTTGACAAACAGCCTGGAGGCATGGGCGTAGCGGGTGATGATGTCGTTGCCGTGATCGATATCGAGCATGTTGCCGTATTGCGGATGATATTCGGCCGCGATTACCACGCCGGCCGCCGCGGCGACGATGTTGGTGCCGACCGAGGCTGGAAAATCCAGTCCTTCATGAAATGCGCTGCGGCCGGTGAACGGATCGAGCCGCCAGCCGAAGCTGGAGGAATTGTAGTTGACGTTGACCGGCTGGTTGGTCGGCAGCAGCTTGGACTTGATGCGATCGCTCATGAGTACGGTTTCGACCACATTCAGGTAGTCGGTGCGAAAACCGACGTCGCGCGACATGGCGTCCAGCGCTTGCTGGAATTCGCTCATGCTCATGTCGTGCGAGCGCCGGTCGTACAGGCTGCTCGATTCGGCGCCGCCGCGTCCCGGCGCTTCCTTGAAATTGAATTCTTCCGGCTTGACCCCGGCCAGGCCCTGGACCCGCTCACCCAAGGCATCCAGACGCATCAGCTGCGCCTGCATTTCACCGAGCTTGATGGCCATCGCCGCCAGGTTTTCCTTCAGGTACTTGTCTTTATCCTGTACTCCTCCGGCGACAGCGTTGCCGGCGGCCTTGCCCGCAAACGGCAGGCCGACCGCGTAACGAGCGGTGAGAAAATACAATAATCCGGTCGCCAGCAATACCGCCAGTAAAAAACCGACGATCATCAGGGTGATGTGCTTGGCGCCTAAGGTGATGGATTTTGCGCGATTAAAACGCGGGTGCAGCAGAATTACCTGCATGGCAGCTCCTGTGACGCCCTGAGTGGGTCACAGGTGTGATATGGTTTCACCATCATGCGTAGACTCTCACCTTCTTCTTACCGGCCAGCGACAACGGGTTCCAGGCCTCAGACTCAAAAAGCCGTTGCCGATTTTTTACGGGGAAATGACAAGATGGCGGCTTTGCTGCCCGCTGTCACACGCATGGCAGCGCTGCAAAAACAATGCGCCGCCGAATTGCCTGCCATGTTCAGTACCTGCGAAGTATTGCAATGCGAAGCCGGGCAGCTGGTGCTGTCAGCTCCCAATGCAGCTCTGGCAAGCAAATTGAAGCAGCAACTGCCACGCCTGCAAAACCAATTGCTGGCAGGAAATTGGCAGATTAATGCAATCCGAATCAAAGTGCAAGTAAGCCAAAACCTAATGAAAGCGCCTGCTGTCAAGCAGGCACTACTTTCATCCAAAGCTGTATCGGCATTCTCTTCGCTGATGGAAGAACTGGAACCATCGGCTGCCAACGAAGCACTGAAAAATGCTATCGCAGCGATGGTCAGGCGCTATAGCGATAAAAAATAAATCGCTGCAGGCGGGGACAAACGCCATCTTGTAAAAATGGCATTATACACAAACAGCTAGTTGAGAGCCCACTCTTGCCCGACCTGGCGCTGATAAGCGCCGGGCGCTTCGGTCAACTCGTCGAAACTGACTACTTCATAGGCATCCGGCTGGGCCAGCAAAGCGCGCAGCAACTGGTTGTTCAGGCCGTGGCCCGACTTGTGGGCGGTGTAGCTGGCCAGCAGCGGATGGCCGATCAGGTACAGGTCGCCGATGGCGTCCAGGATCTTGTGGCGGACAAACTCGTTTTCATAACGCAAGCCGTCGCTGTTAAGGATGCGGTACTCATCCATCACGATGGCGTTTTCCAGCGAACCGCCGCGCGCCAGTCCCAGGCCGCGCATGGTTTCCACATCCTGCATGAAACCGAAAGTGCGCGCGCGCGCCACTTCCTTCACATACGACTGGATGCTGAAATCGACTTCCGCGGTCTGGCCGGTGCCATCCACCGCAGGGTGGTTGAATTCGATAAAGAACTTCAGCTTGAAACCGTTGCATGGATCGAGCCGCGCCCACTTCTCGCGGTCGCCTTCGCCTTCACGCACTTCGACGGATTTTTTGATGCGCACGAATTTCTTGGCGGCGTTTTGCTCTTCCAGCCCCGCTTGCTGCAGCAGGAACACGAACGACGACGCCGAGCCATCCATGATGGGAATTTCCTCGGCAGTCACGTCGACATACAGGTTATCTATGCCCAGCCCCGAGCAGGCCGACATCAGATGCTCGATGGTGGAAACCCGCACGCCGTCCTTGACCAGCACCGAGGCCATGCGTGTGTCGCCGACTTCGGTGGCCCTGGCCGGGAAATCGACGGCAGGATCGATATCGATACGCCGGAAAACGATGCCGGTATCCACTGCTGCCGGACGCAAAGTCAGCTCGACCTTGGTGCCGGAATGGACGCCAATGCCTGTCGTCTTGACAATTCTTTTGATAGTGCGCTGTTTCAACATGATGACATTATAAGTCTGACTGATAATTATTCTGTAACGATGTGTAGTTATTGTGGGGTAAAAAACACGCCAGGATGTTTCCTGCCCCGGAACTGAAAAACGGCGCCGTTGGCGCCGCCTTCTTTACCGACAATGACTAGCTTTTAGGCCAGTTGCGCCAGCAGGGTTTCCGCATTGGACACTTCGAACTTGCCGCCCTGCTCCACGTTCAGCTGCTTGACCACGCCGTCGTCGAGCAGCGCCGAAAAACGTTGCGAACGCACGCCCATGCCGAACTTGCCGAAATCGGCGTCCAGGCCCAGCGCCTTGACGAAATCGGCATTGCCGTCAGCCAGCAAACGCACGATGCCGGTGGCTTTCTGGTCACGGCCCCAGGCGCCCATGACGAATGCATCGTTGACGGAAACCGCCCAGATTTCATCGACGCCCTTGGCCTTGAATTCCGCCGCGTGCTGGATGTAGCCAGGCAGATGCTTGGCGGAGCAGGTCGGCGTGAAAGCGCCCGGCACGGCGAACAAGGCGATTTTCTTGCCCTTGACCAGGTCGCTGACATTGAACGAATTTGGTCCGAGCGAGCAGCCTTCGGTCTCGGTTTCGATGAATTCTGCTAATTTGCCTTCCGGCAGGCGATCGCCGATCTTGATAGTCATGACTAAGTCCTTGTCTAGGTGTGGATGCCCTGAAGCCCATGGCGCAACGCTATGGCGCGCGCCGGTATTCCAGAGGCACGGAATGTTGGCGGATGCTACAAAAGAAAACGCCGCGCCTTTCGACGCGGCGTTGAACCCGCAGTATGCCCTGTTCCGCACTTTCATGCAGAATGCCGGCGATGATAGCGAGTATCGGCACCCGCCATCACCATTGGGACAAAAGAGCCCTGGCTTAGTCGGCTTGCTTGCGCAGGAAAGCCGGAATGTCGTAGGTTTCCATGCCGTTCTTTTCCAAAGCCCGCACCGTGTCGGAAGCCGACTCGCGACGCCATACCGCCGGCGCCTTCATGCCTTCGAACGACGAGCTGCCATGTCCCACGGACGCCTGGCCGTGCATCATCGGCTCGTTGTGGGTGCCGGTACGCATCATCGGCGCCTGCACCAGCTGCACGGCCTTGCGCGCACGGCCCAGGCCGGTCGCCACCACGGTGACGCGGATATCGTCGCCCATGGTTTCGTCGTAGGCGATGCCTTGGGCAATCGAAGCGTCCGGCGCCGCAAACGCACGCACGGTCGCCATGACTTCCTTGATTTCCTTGCCCTTCAGGCTGCGGCTGGCAGTGACGTTGACCAGCACCCCGCGGGCGCCGGACAGATCGATGCCATCCAGCAGCGGCGAGGCAACCGCCTGCTCGGCCGCCAGGCGTGCGCGATCGACGCCGGATGCGGTAGCGGTTCCCATCATGGCCTTGCCCTGTTCGCCCATGATGGTCTTGACGTCATTGAAGTCGACGTTGATGTGGCCCGGCACATTGATGATTTCGGCGATCCCGGCGACGGCGTTGTTGAGGACGTCGTCGGCGTGCTGCAGCCATTCCATCATGCTGTCGTCTTCATAAATCTCTTCGAGCTTCTCGTTGAGAATGATGATCAGCGAATCAACATGCTGGGACAGCGCTTCCAGGCCCTCATCGGCGATGTCCATGCACTTCTGGCCTTCGTAGGAGAACGGCTTGGACACCACCGCCACCGTCAGCGCGCCCAGTTCCTTGGCGATCTGCGCCACCACCGGCGCAGCGCCGGTGCCGGTGCCGCCGCCCATGCCGGCAGCGATGAACACCATGTGCGCGCCGCGCAATGCGTCTTCGATCCGGCCGCGCGATTCCTCGGCCAGCTGACGACCCACCGACGGCTTCATGCCCGCGCCCAGGCCGGTCTCGCCGATCTGGATCACGTTATGCGCCTTCGATTGCTTGAGCGCCTGCGCATCGGTGTTGGCGGCGATGAACTCCACTCCTGACACACCCTTGTTGATCATATGTTGGACCGCATTGCCGCCGGCGCCACCGACGCCGACAACTTTAATCACGGTGCCCAAAGTTGCATTGTCAAGCATATCGATTTCCATGATATTTCCTCATAAAGATGCAGCATTCAGTCAATAGGCATCACGCGGTGTGAGGCCTAGCAACTGACAACTGCGTGTTGCACAAACAACGTTAAAAACAAATTTCGTAAACTAAAAAAAGCTAGAAATTACCCAGGAACCATTCCTTCATGCGCTGCCAGATCGCTTTCGCCGACCCTTCCTGGCGTGTCACGATATAGCCGCGCAGGTATTGCTTCTTCGCTTCCAGCAGCAGGCCCAGCACAGTCGAATAACGCGGGCTACGCACCACGTCGGCCAGCTGGCCGCGGTAGTCCGGCGTTCCCAGCCGTGCAGGCTTGAGGAAAATATCCTCCGCCAGCTCGATCATGCCGGGCATCATGGCCGAGCCGCCGGTCAGCACCACTCCGCTCGACAACACCTCTTCGTAACCCGACTCGCGCACCACCTGGTGCACCAGCGCAAACAGCTCTTCGACCCGCGGCTCGATCACCGCCGCCAATGCCTGGCGCGACAGGGTGCGCGGATTGCGGTCGCCCAGCCCTGGCACTTCCAGCGTCTCGCCCGGATCGGCCAGGATCTGCTTGGCCACGCCGTAGCGCAGTTTGATTTCTTCCGCCTCGTTGGTCGGCGTACGCAGCGCCATCGCGATGTCGTTGGTGATCTGGTCGCCGGCAATCGGGATCACCGCGGTATGCCGGATCGCGCCTTCGGTGAACACCGCAACGTCGGTGGTGCCGCCGCCGATATCAACCAGCACCACACCCAGCTCTTTCTCGTCGGGCGTCAGCACCGCATCGGCCGAGGCCATCGGCTGCAAGATCAGGTCCGACACTTCCAGGCCGCAGCGGCGGATGCACTTGACGATGTTCTGCACCGCCGACACCGCGCCGGTCACGATGTGCACCTTGACTTCCAGTCGGATGCCGCTCATGCCGATTGGTTCACGCACATCTTCCTGGCTGTCCACAATAAATTCCTGCGGCACCGTATGCAGCAACTGCTGGTCGGTAGGAATGTTGACCGCCTTCGCCGTTTCTATAACGCGCGAGACGTCGGCCGCGCTGACTTCCTTGTCCTTGATCGCCACCATGCCGCTGGAATTGAAGCTGCGGATATGGCTGCCTGCGATCCCGGTGTAGACGTTGCGGATCTTGCAGTCGGCCATCAGCTCCGCTTCTTCCAGCGCACGCTGGATGGACTCGACAGTGGCCTCGATGTTCACCACCACGCCTTTTTTCAGCCCCTTGGACTCAGCCTGGCCCAAGCCGATGACTTCATGGCGCCCGTCGGACAATACCTCGGCTACCACGGCCACCACCTTGGAGGTGCCGATGTCGAGACCGACGATCAGGTTTTTTGCGTCTTTTGTCATAGTGTTTCGCTTATTTTTTCTTGCTTCCCAATCCGGTCGACAAGCCACTCGCCTTCAGCGCCAAGCCATTCGGATACCGCATATCTACACTCTCAATCCGGTTCTGCAAACGCGACAGCAGCTGCGGATAAATCTGCACCAGCCGCTCAACACGATCTTTCAGCGTGCTCTTGTCTTGCTCACGCCCCAACTCCACCGTCATGCCGTTGTCCAGTTTCACGGTCCACGCATAACGGCTCGACAAATCCACCTCTACCGGGTTCAGCTTCAACGGCGCAAACCATGCCCGAAAATCCGCCAGCCGCGCCGTGACGTCTTTCTCGCTGCCTTTCGGACCTGACAAGCGCAGCAGTTCGCCGTCTTCCTCCGCCTCGTCCAGGTTGGCGGTAAATAAATCGCCATACACCGACAGCAGGCGGCCGTCATCGTCCCAGGTGGCCAACGGCTGATGCTCTTCAATCGTCACGATCAGCGTGTTCGGCCATTCGCGCTGCACCGCCGCCTTGCGCACCCACGGCACCGATTCGAATGCGCTGCGCACCGTATCCAGGTTAGCCGTGAAAAAGTTGCCCTTGATGCGCGGCAGCGCGCTGGCGCGGACGATCAACGGATTGACGCGCCGCAGCTCGCTCTGCCCCGCACCTTCGATCCTGATCGTCTTCAGCGTAAACATCGGACGCTGCGCCAGCCACCAGACGCCCGACGCCAACAATGCGAGCGCAGCCAGTCCCAGCAGGGTGCCGGAAATCGCGTTCAACATTTTGATGTCTTGCCACATGGTTATCGACTTTATCGCTTGGATCGTTAAGGTTTTCTATTCAGGTTTTTCCACCCGGATCAGTCCGGTTTCCAGTCTGTCGACGGCTTCAGGTCCAGCGAGGCCGACTTCAGTATTTCCACACACAGGTCTTCGTAGCTCACACCGTCCGCCTTGGCCGCCATCGGCACCAGCGAATGGCCGGTCATGCCTGGCGAAGTGTTGATCTCCAGCAGGAACGGTTCGTTGTCGGAAGAGCGCAGCATGAAATCGACCCGCGCCCAGCCTTCGCATCCCAGTGCATTGAAAGCCTGCACCGCCAGCGACTGTATGCGCTGCGTCAGCGCCTCATCCAGGGGCGCCGGACACAGATACTTGGTGTCGTCGGTAAAATATTTATGCTGATAGTCGTAATTGCCTTCCGGTGCACGAATCTCGACGATAGGCAAAGCCCGCGCATTGCGGCCGGCGCCCAGCACCGGCACCGTCAGCTCGCGGCCGGTGACAAATTCTTCCGCCAGTACTTTCTCATCGAATTTGGCGCACAAGGCAAAACCTTCGCTCATGTCCGAATAGCCGACCACCTTGCTGATGCCGATAGTCGATCCTTCATGCGGCGCTTTCAGCATCAATGGCAAACCCAGCACATCCGGCACCTGGCGCAGTTCTTCGCGGGTTGCGCTGTGCGAATCCAGTACGATAAAACGCGGCGTCGGCAAACCCATGCTTTGCCAGATGCGCTTGGTCATGACCTTGTCCATGGCAATCGCCGACGCCATCACGCCCGGTCCTGTATAAGGAATGCCGAGCTGCTCCAGCGCGCCCTGCAAAGTCCCGTCTTCGCCGTAGCGGCCATGCAGGGCGATGAACACGCGGTCGAATTTCTCCGCCGCCAGTTCGGCCAGGCTGCGCTCGCGCGTATCAAACAGATAGGCGTCAACGCCATGGCTTTTCAATGCCTTCAGCACGCCGTTGCCGGACATGATGGAAACTTCGCGCTCGGCCGAACGGCCGCCGAACAGCACTCCGACTTTGCCGAATTGATGACCTGTCTTTTTTTTGCTCATCGTTTCACTCATCGCTGTACTCATGACTATTGCTCTACCAATTGCGCCAGTTTGCCGGGCACGCCGCTGATCGAGCCGGCACCCATCGTCATCACTACATCGCCGTCGCGCACCAGGTTCAGGACTGACGCCGGCATGTCGTTGATGTCTTCCACAAACACCAGTTCGGCCATGCCCGCCACCCGCAACGCATGCGCCAGGGCGCGTCCGTCGGCGGCAATGATCGGCGCTTCGCCGGCGGCATACACTTCCGCCAGCACCAGCACATCCACCGTCGACAATACTTTTACGAAATCTTCAAACAGGTCGCGGGTACGGGTGTAGCGGTGCGGCTGGAATACCAGCACCAGGCGCCGTCCGGGATAAGCGCCGCGCGCTGCCGAAATCGTCGCCGCGGTTTCCACCGGGTGATGGCCATAGTCGTCGACCAGGGCGAATTCGCCGTTTGGCTTGCCGGCGGCGTCATGCAACTTGATTTCGCCGTAGCGCGTGAAGCGGCGGCCGACGCCGTTGAATTCGATCAGCGCTTGCTGGATCGCCGCATCCGCAACCCCCAACTCACGTGCAATCGCAATCGCGGCGCAAGCGTTCTGGACGTTGTGCATGCCCGGCTGGTTCAGGCTGATCGGCATCGCCACATAACCTTTCTGGATCACGGTGAACTGCATGTGGCCGGCTACCGCCTTGGCGTCGATCGCGCGCACGTCGGCGTCCGCATGGAAACCGTAGGTGGTGATCAGCTTGGAAATCTGCGGCATGATTTCACGTACGTTGGCGTCGTCCATGCACAGCACCGCGACGCCGTAAAACGGCAGGCGCTGCGTAAACTCGACAAAAGCCTGCTTCAGCTTGCCGAAATCATGGTCATAGGTATCCATGTGGTCGGCATCGATGTTGGTGATCACTTCGATCACCGGCGACAGGTTCAGGAACGACGCATCCGATTCATCGGCCTCGGCCACGATGAAGTCGCCCGAACCCAGCTTGGCGTTGGCGCCAGCGCTGGTCAGACGGCCGCCGATGACGAAAGTCGGATCCAGGCCGCCCTGCGCCAGCACGCTCGCCACCAGGCTAGTGGTTGTCGTCTTGCCATGGGTGCCGGCAATCGCGATGCCGCGCTTCAGGCGCATCAGTTCCGCCAGCATGACCGCGCGCGGCACGATCGGAATGTGCTTCTCGCGCGCAGCGACCACTTCCGGATTGTCCGCCTGCACCGCGGTCGATGTGACGATCGCGTGCGCCTGCTCGATATTCGCGGCAGCATGGCCGCGGCTGACTTTGGCGCCAAGGCTGACCAGGCGACGGGTCGCGGCGTTATCGCCAAGATCGGAACCGGAAATCGTATAGCCGAGATTGAGCAGCACCTCCGCGATGCCGCTCATGCCACTACCGCCGATACCGACGAAATGTATGTTTTTTACTTTATGCTTCATGGTCTTTACTCATTGCGCACCTGCCAATTCTTCGAGGACCTGCGCGATCGCCTGGTTGGCGTCGCGCCGGCCGTTTTCATATGCTGCCTGCGCCATCGTCTGGCAGTCCTGGCGCGAGATCCGCGTCAGCAACTCGGCCAGGCGCTCTTTGCTCAAGTCTGTCTGCGGCAAATGAATCGCCGCTTTCTGGGTTGCCATCCAGCGTGCATTGTCGCGCTGGTGCGAAGTGGTCGACGCCACCAGCGGCACCAGCACGCTGGCGACGCCGGCCGCTGTCAGTTCCGAAATCGTGATCGCGCCGGCGCGGCAAATCACCAGGTCGGCGTCGGCATAACGGCGCGGCATGTCGTCGATGAACGCCACTACCTCCGCTGTCACGCCAGCGGCAGCATAAGCGCTGCGCAAGGCATCGATATGCTGCTTGCCGGACTGATGCGTGATGCTGGGACGCAGGTCGACCGGAATCAAGGCCAGCGCCGCCGGCAAACAATCGTTGAGCGCCTTCGCGCCCAGGCTGCCGCCCACCACCAGCAAGCGCAAAGGACCGATGCGGCCGCCGTAACGCTCGGCCGGCAATGGCAGCGCCAGGATTTCCTTGCGCACCGGGTTGCCGGTGACCAGCGCCTTGCTTGCGGCTTTGCCAAAATCCGCCGGGAATCCGAACAGCACCCGTTGCGCCAGCGGCGTCAGGGTCTTGTTCGACAACAGCAACGCCGCGTCGGCGTTCACCAGCACCAGCGGCACGCCGCGCAAGCGCGCCATCGCTCCGCCCGGCACCGTCACGTAACCGCCCATGCCCAGCACCACATCGGCCTGGCGCCGGCCCAGGATGCGGAAACAGGCGGGGAAACTGGCCAGCAAGCGCCAGGCGCCGCGCAAGGTATGCGCCAGGCCTTTGCCGCGCAGGCCGGAGAAGGTGATCTGGTCCATCTCGATGCCGTGCTGCGGCACCAGGTCGCGCTCCATGCCGTGGGTAGTCCCCAGCCAGCTGACTTGCCAGCCGCGCGCACGCATGGTGTCGGCAATCGCCAGGCCGGGAAATATGTGGCCGCCGGTGCCTGCCGCCATGATCAATAGACGTTTTGTGCTGAGGCTCATGCCCGTCCCCCGCGCATCAGAACCCGGTTTTCGTAATCGATGCGCAGCAAGATCGCCAGGCCGACGCAATTGATCAGCACCCCGGAGCCGCCGTAGCTCATCAGCGGCAAGGTCAAGCCCTTGGTCGGCAGCAAACCCAGGTTGACGCCCATGTTGATGAAAGTCTGCACGCCGATCCAGATCCCTATGCCCTTGGCCGTCAAGCCGGCAAAAGTCTGGTCCATGGCGATCGCCTGGCGGCCGATTTCAAAAGAGCGCTTGATGATCCAGTAAAACAGCATGACCACCACCAGCACGCCGGCAAATCCCAGTTCTTCGCCGATCACCGCCAGCAGGAAGTCGGTATGCGCTTCCGGCAGGTAATGCAGTTTCTCGACGCTGGCGCCGAGGCCGACGCCGAACAGTTCGCCGCGGCCGAAGGCGATCAGCGAATGCGACAGCTGATAGGCCTTGCCCAGAGCATTTTCTTCTGCCCACGGATTCAGGTAAGCGAAGATCCGCTCGCGCCGCCATGGCGACAGCCAGATCACCAGAGTGAACATGCCGGCCAGCATGGCGCCTATGCCGCCGAACCAGACGCCGTTGATCCCGCCCAGGAACAGGATGCCCATCGCAATGCAGACGATCACGCCGAGCGCGCCGAGATCCGGCTCCAGCATCAGCAGCAGGCCAACCAGCCCGACCGCGGCGGTCATCGGCAGGAATCCCTTGGTCAGCTTGTGCATCACTTCCTGCTTGCGCACCGTATAGTTGGCGGCGTACAGGACAATGAACAGCTTCATCAATTCCGACGGCTGCAGGTTGAATACGCGGAACGACAGCCAGCGCTTGGCGCCGTTGACGCCGCGCCCCAGGCCCGGCACCAGCACCATCGCCAGCAAGATCAGGGTAATCACGAACAGGTACGGCGCCCAGCGCTGCCAGGTGGCGATCGGGATGCGGAAGGTCACCAGCCCGGCCAGCAGCGAAACGCCGATGAAAATCGCCTGCCGCACCAGGAAATGGCCGTTGGTATAGTTCGAATACTTGGGCGAATCCGGCAGCGCGATCGAGGCCGAATACACCATCACCAGGCCGAACAGCATCAACAGCACGACCACCCACACCAGCGGCTGGTCGTACTCCATCATTTTCGAACGCTGGACGCCGGGTTTCTGGCTGTCGAGCGTGCGCGGCCGCGACGGCGCTTGATCCGTCGGCTTGCCTGAAAATGATGGGAAGGCGAATTTCATAGCCCAACCTCGCCGCGCGACAAAGCCAGCTCACGTACGGCATCGACGAATACTTGCGCGCGATGGGCGTAATTACGGAACATGTCGAAACTGGCGCAAGCCGGCGACAGCAATACCGCATCGCCCGCATGCGCCAATTCGGCGGCGCGCGTCACCGCCTCTCCCAGCGTGGCGCAATCCACCATGGCGATACCTGCCGCCTGTTTTTCGACCGCGGCGCGGATCACCGGCGCATCGCGGCCAATCAGCAGCAACGCGCGGCCGTAGGTGGCCAGCGGCGCCGCCAGCGGGGCAAAATCCTGTCCCTTGCCGTCGCCGCCGGCGATCAGCAGCAGGCGGCTGGCATTACCGTCACCATCACAGCCGCGCCCCAGGCCGTTCAAAGCCGCCACCGTGGCGCCGACATTGGTGCCTTTGCTGTCATCGTAATATTCGACGCCGCCGATCGTCGTCACCAGTTCGACCCGGTGCGGCTCGCCGTGATACTCGCGCAAGCCGTGCAGCAACGGCGCAAAAGGCAGGTCGATGGCGCGGCACAAGGCCAGCGCGGCCAGCGCGTTGGCGGCATTGTGGCGGCCACGGATCCGCAGCGCGTCGGCCGGCATCAGGTGTTTTACTGAAACCGGCAGCAAGGCCAGTTGTTCCTTCTTGCTGCGCCGCTTTTCGACACGTTCCTCTTCGTCGCCCGGCACCGCCACCGACAGCCACTGCATGCCGTTGTCGCTCACCAGGCCGAAACAGTCGCCGTCCAGCGGCTCGTCGAAACCGAAACTGATGCTGTTGGCGTTGTTGAACTGCATCGTCAATGGATCGTCGCGATTCAGCACCCGTATCGTATCGGCGCTGAAAATGCGCGCCTTGTCGGCCACATAGGATTCCATGTCGCCGTGCCAGTCCAGGTGGTCCTGGGTGATGTTCAGGATGGTTGCAGCATCGGCGTGCAGGTTGCAGGTGGCATGCAGCTGGAAGCTGGACAGTTCCAGCACCCAGACCTGTGGCAAGGCGTCTTTTTCCAGCGCGCTGCGCAAGACATCCAGCGCCGCCGGGCTGATATTGCCGGCCACCTGCACCGTCAGGCCGGCGCGCTCGCACAGCAGGCCGGTCAGGCTGGTGACCGTGGTCTTGCCGTTGGTGCCGGTGATGGCAATCACCTTCGGCGTATACGAACGGCTCTCGCGCAATGCCGCCAGGGCTTGCGCAAATACTTCGATTTCACCCCATACCGGGATGTTGCGGTCAGTCGCCGCCGACAGGATTTCCTTCAGCTCGCCGGTAGGCGCCAGGCCCGGGCTGGTGACAGCGAAGTCGATGCCGTCCAGCAGGTCGACGGCAAAACCGCCTTCTGCGCCGGAGGCGACGAATTCCACCGCCGGAATTGCCTGTTGCAGCAGCGGCAGGCGTTCCGGTGCGCTGCGGGTATCCGCCACGCGCAGCGTCGCACCGCAGTGCGCCAGCCACAATGCGGATGCCAGGCCCGATTCTCCGAGCCCTAATACCAGAACATGTTTACCCGTGTAATCCATTACCGCCGCTTACCTTCCGCTTACCTGAGCTTCAGAGTTGAAAGTCCAAACAGCACCAGCATCATCGAGATGATCCAGAAACGCACCACAACCTGCGTTTCCTTCCAGCCTTTTTGTTCATAGTGATGGTGCAGAGGCGCCATCAGCAATACCCGGCGGCCGACGCCGAAACGCTTTTTCGTGTACTTGAAATAGATTACCTGCAACATCACCGACAAAGTCTCTACAACAAAAATACCGCCCATAATGAACAGCACGATTTCCTGGCGCACGATCACCGCCACGGTGCCGAGCGCGCCGCCCAAGGCCAGCGCGCCGACATCGCCCATGAAGACCTGGGCTGGATAGGCGTTGTACCAAAGGAAGGCAAGTCCGGCGCCGGCCATCGCGCCGCAGAAAATCAGCAGTTCGCCCGCGCCCGGGATATGCGGGATCAGCAGGTATTTGGCGAAAGTCACGTTACCGGTCAGATAGGCGAACAAACCCAGCGCAGCCCCTACCATCACGGTCGGCATGATCGCCAGGCCGTCCAGGCCGTCGGTCAGGTTGACTGCATTGCTGGTGCCGACGATGACGAAATAAGTCAGGGCCATGAAACCCCAGACCCCCAGCGGATAGCTGATGGTCTTGAAAAACGGCACGATCAGGTCGGCCTTGGGCGGCAAGTCCAGGCTGAAACCGGACTCGACCCAAGCCACAAACAGATCCCAGACCTGGGTATTGTTCGGCGCCGACACCGAGAACGCCAGGTAGATCGCCGCCACCACGCCGATCACGGATTGCCAGAAATATTTTTCGCGCGAACGCATGCCGTTCGGATCCTTGTAGACCACCTTGCGGTAATCGTCGACCCAGCCGATGGTGCCGAAACCCAGCGTCACTACCAGCACGATCCAGACAAAACGGTTGCCCAGGTCGCTCCACAGCAAGGTCGAGATGCCGATCGCAATCAAGATCAGTACGCCGCCCATGGTTGGCGTACCGGATTTGATCAAGTGCGTTTGCGGACCGTCGGTGCGCACTGCCTGCCCGACCTTCAGGCGCGCCAGCATGCGGATCACGCCAGGTCCTGCGATCAGGCCGATCATCAACGCCGTCAACGTCGCGAACACGGCGCGAAAGGTGATGAAGTTGAAGACGCGCAGGAAACTGAAATCCTGCTGAAAATTTTGTGCCAGCCATAGCAGCATGTTAGTGAGTCCCCTCAGATGTTGTACCGACCAGATGCTGGACAGCACGCTCCATTTTCATGAAGCGCGACCCTTTGATCAGCACCGTGGTGTCCGGCGTCATGGTCGCATCGAGCGCGGCTAGCAACGCTGCGATGTCGTTAAAGTGTTGTGCCTGCGGACCGAAGGCGGCGCTGGCGTCAGCCGCCATGTCGCCCAGGGTGAACAGCCGGGCGATGCCGCGCTGCTGTGCATACGCGCCGATTTCCTGGTGGAATTCGCGTCCTTCGTTGCCGACTTCGCCCATGTCGCCCAGCACCAGCAAACGCGGCGCGGCCGATTGCGCCAGCACATCGATGGCGGCCCGCACCGAATCCGGATTGGCGTTGTAGGTGTCGTCGATCACCAGCGCGCCGGCACAGCCGGCTGCTGTCGCCAGCTTGCGTTGCAGGCGGCCGCTGACCGGCGCAAAGGTTTCCAGGCCGCGCTTGATCGCGGCGACGTCGATGCCGATCGCCAGAGTGCAGGCGATGGCGGCAAGCGCGTTGCGCACATTGTGTTCGCCGGCGGCGGCCAGCTGCAAAGCGAATATTTGCGGGCCACCCGCGGTGGCGAAGGTAACGATCAGGTCGCTGCCGAAACCATGCGCCGCGCCAGTGTAGCTGCAGCTGACATCGGCGTCGGCGGTCAGGCCGAAACTGATGCTGCCGGCCTTGCCGGCGGCATAACCGCGCCACAGGCCGGAATACGGATCGTCAGCCGGGAACACCGCAATGCCGCTGGCCGGCAAGCCGCGTATCACGCTGCCGTTTTCTTCGGCGACCGCGGCGACGCTGGCCATGAACTCCTGGTGCTCGCGCTGGGCGTTGTTGACCAGCGCTACCGTCGGTTCGGCCAGCGCTGTCAGCAGCGCGATTTCGCCGGGATGGTTCATGCCGAGCTCGATCACGGCAGCCTGGTGGCCGGCCTCCAGCCGCAGCAAGGTCAGCGGTACGCCGATCTCGTTATTGAAATTGCCGCGCGTCGCCAGCGATTTTTCCGCGCCAAAAGCCGCGACCAGGATCGCGGCGATCATTTCCTTGACGGTGGTCTTGCCGTTGCTGCCGGTGACCGCAATCAGCGGCAGCGTGAATTGCTGCCGCCAGCGCTGCCCTATCGTACCGAGTGCAACCCGGGTGTCGCTCACCACCAGCGCCGGCACTGCCAGCGCGGCCAATGTAGCCGGTGTGCGTTCCACCACCACCGCGGCCGCACCTTGGGCGATCACCTGGTCCAGGAAATCGTGGGCGTCGAAACGCTCGCCGCGCAAGGCGACAAACACGCAGCCTGGCGTCACCGCACGGCTGTCCGTGCACAAGCCGTTGACCACGACCTGGTCCTGGCCGGCGCCAACCGAAGGTAATCCCAGCCACGCTTGCAATTGCGACAATGAGACGTTCATGCAGCGCCGCCTTTCATCGTGGCCCGCGCAGCCAGCGCCAGCGCAGTATGGTCGGCATCTAGAAACGGCAATTTCTTTCCTTTTATTTCCTGATAAGTTTC
Source organism: Collimonas fungivorans (assembly GCF_028292705.1). Taxonomy (GTDB): domain Bacteria; phylum Pseudomonadota; class Gammaproteobacteria; order Burkholderiales; family Burkholderiaceae_D; genus Collimonas; species Collimonas fungivorans_B. Next base: position 24,164 of record NZ_JAQGLV010000297.1, read on the forward strand.
ATGTCCTTTGCCCGCCAGCAAGACCACATCGGCCTTGGCCGCGTGGCGCACCGCCCACAAGATCGCTGCAGCGCGGTCTTCCAGCGCCTGCGCGGCCTGCGGCGCTTTCATCCCGGCCAGGATCTGGCCGATGATGAGGCTTGGCTCTTCGCTGCGTGGGTTGTCGCTGGTGACGATGACGTGATCTGCGAGTTCCGCCACGGCGCCCATCTGCGGCCGCTTGCCGGGATCGCGATCGCCGCCGCAACCGAATACGCACCACAGCTCGCCGTTGCGCTGCTGCGCTACTTGCCGCAGGGTATTCAATGTTTTGTCCAGCGCATCAGGAGTATGTGCATAATCGATCACTATCAGCGGCGCGTCCTGGCCGCCGAACTGCTGCATTCGACCCGGCACGGCAACCAACAGTTCAATCGCATGCAGCGCAGCATCCCAGGCCGCGCCTTTAGCCAGCAGCACGCCGAGGATGCCCAGTGCATTGCTGACATTAAACTGCCCTACCAGCTGGGTCTTGACCAGCGCCGAACCGAAAGGCGAATCGAGGTGGAACGCCGTGCCGGTCGCATTGGTGCGGATCGCCGAGGCGCGCAGCACCGGAACGCCGGCCGCGTCCACTTCCTCGCAGGTATAGCCGATCACCGGAATCGCTGGTTGCTTCTGCTGCAAATGATCAATCAAGCGCAAGCCCATGGCGTCGTCGAGATTGATCACCGCCTGCTGCAATCCGGGCCAGTCGAACAACATACGCTTGGCGGCTTCATAGTGCTGTTCGTCGCCGTGGTAGTCCAGGTGATCGCGCGTGAAATTGGTGAACAGGGCGATGTCGACATGCATGCCGTTCAGGCGCCCTTGTTCCAGCCCGATCGAGGAAGCTTCGATCGCCAGCGCCACTACTCCTTGCCGGCGCATGTTGCTCAGCGCCTGCTGCAACAGCAGTGCATCGGGCGTGGTGTTGCCGGTTTCCTCGAACTCGCCGCGCTCGCCTTGCGTATAGATTCCTGTGCCCAGGGTGCCGATCACGCCGGTCACCTGGCCCAGGTGCGACAGCGCATGGCCCAGCCATTGGGTGCAAGAGGTCTTGCCATTGGTGCCGGTGACGGCAACCACCAGCATGTCTTTGTCTGCCTGGTCGTAATAGCCGTGCGCGATCTGGCCGCTGAGCCGCTTGAGTCCGCTCACTGCGCGATGGGCGACGCGCCATGCCGTATCCCAGGCAAATTTTTCCTTCTCGTACAACACTGCGGACGCGCCGTTCTCCAGCGCCTGTGCAATATAGGCGCGGCCGTCCGCGGCATCGCCGGGATAGGCGAAAAACACGTCGCCGGCTTTCACCTTGCGCGAGTCAGACACCAGCTCCGCGCCGGCCGGGGCGACGCTGTCCAGCCACTGCTGGATTTCCGGCAATTGCTGTAGCTTAGGCTTTGTCACAAGCCCTCCTGCGGACCGTCGGTCGGGATGATGATGTCGGTGACGCTGGAATCGGGCGGCACGTTCAACGCCCGCAAGGCGTTTGCCGCAACCGTCGCGAACACCGGTGCCGCGACGTCGCCGCCAAAGTGCGAGCCGACGCTAGGCTCGTCCACCATGACCGCAATGATCAGGCGCGGATCGGAAGCCGGCGCAAACCCGACGAAATCGGCGATATATTTTTTGACGTATTTGCCGCCTTCGATCTTGTAGGCGGTGCCGGTCTTGCCGCCCACGCGGTAGCCTGGAACCTGCGCCTTAGGTGCGGTGCCGCCCGGCGCGGTAACCCGCTCCAGCATGGCGCGCATGGTCAGCGCGGTCTTTTCCGACACCACGCGCTGGCCGACCGGAGGTTCGCTGACCTTCTGGAACGACAGCGGGATCAGGTCGCCGTTGCGGGCAAAGATCGTGTAGGCATGCGCCATCTGGATCAGCGATACCGAGATGCCGTGGCCGTAGCTCATGGTGGCCTGTTCGATAGGCCGCCACGATTTGAACGGACGCACGCGGCCGGCGACAGCACCGGGGAAGCCGAATTTCGGCTGCTGGCCAAGGCCGACCGTGGTGAACATCTCCCACATTTCCTCGGCCGGCATTTGCAGCGCGATCTTGGCGGTGCCGATATTCGACGACTTCTGGATGATCTGGGCGACGCTCATGTTCCACACCGGATGCGGATGGGAGTCGCCCACGGTCGCGGTGCCGATCGTCATCTTGTCGGGAACCTGGAACGTGGTGGTGGCCTGCACCCGGTTGGTGTCGAGCGCGAGCGCCACGGTAAACGGCTTGAGCGTCGAGCCCGGCTCGAAGGTGTCGGTCATGACGCGGTTGCGCAGCTGCGCGCCGGTCAGCACCGAGCGGTCGTTCGGGTTGTAGCTGGGCAGGTTGGCCAGCGCCAGCACTTCGCCGGTCTTGGCGTCGACCACCACGATGCCGCCGGCCTTGGCCTTGCTCTTGGCCACCGCTTCTTTCAGCTGGGTAAACGCGATGTACTGGATCTTGCTGTCGATCGACAGCACCAGGTCCTTGCCGTCATGCGGTTCCTTGACCGCCTCGATATCCTCGACGATGCGGCCGAGCCGGTCCTTGATCACGCGCCGGCTGCCGGTGGTGCCAGCCAGGTTTTTCTGTTGCGACAGCTCCATGCCGTCCTGGCCGGCATCTTCCACATTGGTGAAACCGACCACGTGCGCCATCACCTCGCCTTCCGGGTAGAAGCGCTTGTATTCCTTGCGGGTCTCGATGCCGTCGATGCCAAGCTTGATGATCTGGTCCGACACATCTTGCTCGACCTGGCGCTTGAGGTAGACGAAATTGCGGTCGGAATCGAGTTTCTTGCTGAGTTCGGCATAGCTCATGTCGAGCAGCTTCGCCAAGGCCTGCAGCTTCTCTTTCGGCGCCGCCTGCACATCCTCAGGAATGGCCCAGATCGCCTTCACCGGCACTGACGACGCCAGTACCTGGCCGTTGCGGTCGGTGATCTTGCCACGCGTGGCCGGCAGCTCCAGCGTGCGCGCATAGCGCGACGCACCCTGCTTTTGCAGGAAGTCGGTGGAAATCCCTTGCAGCCACAATGCCCGCACAATCAGCGCCAGGAACGCGGCGAACATGGCGAACAGCACCACCCGCGAGCGCCAGACAGGCAGCTTGACCTTGAGCATCGGGCTGGCCGAAAACGGCACTCCCTTGCCGGCGGCAATCCGTCCTGCGTGGGAGCTGCGCGGGGGATTGCGCGTCATTTTTCCCCCACCGTCAGATATTGGGTGCGGGCAGCGGTCAGCGGCACCATGTTCAGGTCGCGCGTGGCGCTGGCTTCAATCCTGGCGTTCTTGCCCAGCGTCGACTGGTCGAGCTGCAACTGGGCCCATTCGATATCGAGCTGGCGCGACTGGCTGGCCGCCCGTTCCAGCTCGATGAACAGCTGGCGCGCCTGGTACTGCGCGTTGACCAGCGCCAGTGCGCACAACACCAGCGCCAGCGCCAGGACAAAATTGAGGCGCCCGCTCACGGCTGGACTCCGGCAGGCAGGGTAGTGGCCAGGCGCTCGCCGACCCGCATGATGGCGGAACGCGCGCGTGGATTGTCGGCCACTTCGGTATCGGATGGCTTGACCCGTGCCACCAGCTTCAATTCCGGCTGCGGCAGGTCAACGGCGCGAATCGGCAGGCGACGGTCGGGCTGCGGCAGCCTGGCTTTGGAAGCCATGAACTGCTTGACGATCCGATCTTCCAGCGAATGAAAGCTGATCACGACTAATCTCCCTTGCTGGGCCATCTGCCGAAATGCCTGATCCAGTACTATCTCGAGTTCTTCAAGCTCTTGATTGATGAAAATCCGTATAGCCTGAAAGGTACGAGTGGCCGGGTCTTTGCCTTTCTCACGGGTCTTGACGGCGTTTGCCACGATCTGGGCAAGCTGTCGTGTGCCAGTAATGGGCTGGACTGTCCGGCCAGCAACAATCGCCTTTGCAATCTGAACAGCAAACCGTTCTTCCCCATAATCACGTACCACCTTTCCGATTGTTTGTTCATCTGCGACTGCCAGCCAGGCCGCTGCCGACATGCCGCGCGTCGTATCCATGCGCATGTCGAGCGGGCCGTCGGCGCGGAAACTGAATCCGCGGCTGGCGTCGTCCACCTGCGGCGACGAGATGCCCAGGTCCAGCAACACCCCGTCGACTTGTTGAATGCCTCTTTCCTGCAATGCCTGCGCCATCGTCGCAAAGCTGTCGTGCACGATCTCGAAACGCGGATCGGCTATCTCGGCCGCAGTAGCGATCGCCTGCGGATCCTTGTCGAAAGCAATCAGGCGGCCGCGCGGCCCCAGGCTCTGCAGGATCTTGCGGCTATGGCCGCCACGCCCGAAAGTGCCGTCGACATAAATGCCGTCCGCACGCGTACCGGTAATCGCCAACGCACTGACAGCCTCATCCAATAACACGGTGCGGTGCTGGAACTCGGGCACCACTGGTTCACTCATGGCAGGCCCGTCAGAACGAAAAATTGCTTAACACTTCGGGCATGCCAGCCGCAACTGCTTGCGACTCGCTCTCGGCCAGCTTGGCCGCATCCCAAATCTCGAAATGGCTTCCCATGCCCAGCAGCATCACCTCGCGCGTCAGGCCGACGGCCGAACGCAGCTCAGGCGCCACCAGGATCCGGCCGGCCGAATCCAGCTCGACGTCGGAGGCATTGCCCAGGAAAATCCGCTGCCAGGCGCGCGCCGACATCGGCCAAGCCGCGATCTGTTCGCGGTGGCTTTCCCAGGTCGGGCGCGGAAACAGCAGCAGGCAGCCGTGCGGGTGCTTGGTCAGCGTCAAGCGCCCCTCGCACTGGACGGTGAGCGCGTCACGATGCTTGGACGGCACTGCCATCCGCCCTTTCGCATCGAGATTTAATGCTGACGCACCCTGAAACACCGCACACGCTCCTTAATTTAATCTTGAAAAAATTCTCTGGCGGCATGTAAAAATGCCCCACAAAAAAACACTTTTCCACACTTCCACCCACTTTAGAGGATGCACTATTCTAGGTCAAGCCATTTAGCTGCCGGCAATTGCAAAATACTCGAGTAAAGTCAATGACTTAGCGCGGGTATCTAACAATCGACCGAGAATGTTCTTACATTGAATTACTAAATAAATGAAGGACTTAGCGCGACATGTAAATGTCAGCTCTTAGATATACACATGTGTTTGCCACGATTTTGCCGAAACAAAGGTTCACAATTGAACGAGCCTTCCTACATGCAAAATGAGACAAATCGCAGATAAAGCGGGGAGTAGGCGGCTTGATAGCGCGCAATGAACTGCTGCAGATGACGGAATAGAATGAAACCCTGCTGTAACAACAGAAACCAACCTCGAACAATGCACCACAATCGGGAACACAGCGGACACCGATAGCGGCTCAACCTACCAGCCGGCCGCCGCGCACCCGCAAACCCTTTTTCGCAAGATCCGGCGCCAGCGCACTCAGGTGCGCCAGCGCGTCGCCGCTGTGAGCATGGCAGATCGCTACCGCCAGCGCATCGGCGGCGTCGGTGCCCGGCAAGCCGGGCAACTGCAGCAGCCGCTGCACCATGTCCTGCACTTGCTGCTTTTGCGCCTTGCCATGGCCGGCCACCGCCTGCTTGATCTGCAGCGCGGTATATTCAGCTACCGGCAAATCCGCGCTGACCAAAGCGCAAATCGCCGCGCCGCGGGCTTGCCCGAGCAGCAGCGTCGATTGCGGATTGACGTTGACGAAGACTTTTTCGATCGCCGAACAATCCGGCGCATAGGTGCGGATGACCTCCGAAACGCTGGCCAGGATCACCTTCAGGCGCTGCGGCAGATCGGCGTCCGGGGTCTTGATGGTGCCCGACGCGATATAGCTGAGCTTGTTGCCCTGCTTGTCGATGACGCCAAAACCGGTGGTCCGCAGACCGGGGTCGATACCGAGGATTTTCATATAACCAGACGATGACCGAAGCGCCGGTCGCTGCTACTTAGTGACGGAAGTGGCGGGTGCCGGTGAGCAGCATGACCACGCCATGTTCGTCGGCCGCATCGATCACTTCCTGGTCGCGCATCGAACCGCCCGGCTGCACCACGCAAGTGGCACCGGCGTCGACCACCACATCCAGGCCGTCGCGGAACGGGAAAAACGCATCCGAAGCCACCGCCGAACCGACCAGCGACAAACCTGCATTCTGCGCCTTGATCGAAGCGATGCGGGCGGAATCGACCCGGCTCATCTGGCCGGCGCCGACGCCCAGCGTCATGCCGTTACCGCAAAACACGATAGCGTTCGACTTGACGAACTTGGCGACGCGCCAGGCAAACATCAGGTCCTGCAGCTGCTGCTGGGTCGGCTGCTTCTTGCTCACCACTTTCAGCTCGCTCAGGGCGACGTTGCGCGCATCCGGCGATTGCACCAGCAAACCGCCGCCGACGCGTTTGAAATCGTGCTGGTTGATGGCCGCATTTGCCCCATTGACCAAGGGGATTTCCAGCAAGCGTACATTCTGCTTGGCGGCGAACACCTGCTTGACTTGCTCAGTAAAGGACGGTGCGATGATCACTTCAACGAACTGCTTGGCGACTGCCTCAGCCGCGTTGCCGTCAAGCTCCTGGTTAAAGGCAATGATGCCGCCAAAAGCCGAAGTCGGATCGGTCTGCAACGCCTTGCTATACGCTTCCAGCGGATTGTTGCCGATCGCGACGCCGCAAGGATTGGCGTGCTTGATGATGACGCAGGCGGTTTCGCTGAAAGTCTTGACGCATTCCCAGGCCGCATCGGCATCGGCGATATTGTTGTAAGACAGTTCCTTGCCTTGCAGCTGTCTGTAATTAGCCAGCGCGCCTTCGACATGACGGGTATCGCGGTAAAACGCCGCCGACTGGTGCGGATTCTCGCCGTAACGCATTTCCTGCACTTTTTCGAAATGCAGGTTCAGTGTCTCCGGATAGGCGCTGCGGGTAGCGTGCTGCTTGTCTTCGCCCAGCGACGTGAAATAGTTGGTGATGGCGCCATCGTACTGGGCGGTATGGGCGAACACCTTCTTCGCCAAAGCAAACTTGGTGCCGTAGCCGACTTCACCGTCGTGCGCCTTCAGCTCGGCCAGCACGCCGGCGTAATCGCTGGGATCGCACAGCACAATCACATCCTTATGGTTCTTGGCCGACGAGCGCAGCATGGCCGGGCCGCCGATGTCGATATTCTCGATCGCATCCTCCAGCGAACACTGCTCCTTGGCGATGGTCTGCTGGAACGGGTAGAGATTGACCACCACCATGTCGATCAGCGGGATCTGGTGCTGCGCCAGGGCCGCGACATGCTCAGGGAAATCGCGGCGCGCCAGGATGCCGCCGTGCACTTTCGGATGCAGGGTCTTGACGCGGCCATCGAGCATTTCCGGGAAGCCGGTGTAATCCGCCACTTCGGTGACCTTGATGCCGTTATCGGCCAGCAGCTTGGCGGTGCCGCCCGTCGACAGAATATTCACGCCCAGCGCCGACAACTCTTTTGCGAAATCAAGTATCCCGGTTTTGTCGGATACGGAAATGAGGGCTTGTTTAATCATGATGAAAACTCTGGAAGGGAAGGAAAACGGATAAATACATCATTGGCGGGAAACACTGCCTCCTTGGGCGAGGACGGCAGCTTGCTGTCAGTTTCTGGCTTGGCGCCGCTGATCCTTGGACTGCCTGCTACAAAAGACCGTGCTGCTGCAATTTCTTGCGCAGGGTGTTGCGATTGATGCCCAGCATTTCCGCCGCATGCGACTGGTTGCCTTCGGCGCGCGCGATCACGGCTTCCAGCACCGGCTTTTCGACCGTGGAAATCACCATGTCATACACATTCGACGGCGGCTGCTCGCCCAGGTCCTTGAAATATTTTTCAAGGCTTTGCTTCACCACGTCTTGGATACTTTCTTTGCTCATTCTTTTTTACTGTTCTTTTTTTAGGATTCAGGCAATTCCATCAGCGTTCGGTCTATGGCGTCATGCTCACCTGATGCCCGCCTGCCGGGAAATTCCTGATTCTGTTTCTTGTTGATCTGATTCAGGCCGCCAGCATCTGCTCGGCCACACCGTATTGTAACCGCTCCCCAAACGCAAACTGCGATTCGAAGAAGCTATTTACTGCGGCCAGCTGCTGGCCGCAATCTTCCAGCAGGTTCATGCGTTGCCGAAATGCCTCGCCGCCGGGCAAATCGCGCACATACCAGCCGATATGCTTGCGGGCGGTGCGCACCCCCAGGTAATCGCCATAAAATCCGTAATGCGCCCGCAGGTGTTCATCCATCAGCTGTTGCACTTCCGTCACCAGCGGCGCCGGCAAATATTCTCCGGTGCGCAAATAGTGCTCGATCTCGCGGAAAATCCATGGCCGGCCCTGCGCTGCGCGCCCCACCATGATGGCGTCGGCCTTGGTGTACTCCAGCACTTGCCGTGCTTTTTCGGGCGTCGTGATGTCGCCGTTGGCCACCACCGGGATCGTGACCGCTGCCTTGACCGCGGCAATGGTCTGGTATTCGGCATCGCCGCTATAGCCGTCCGCGCGCGTGCGGCCATGCAAGGTCAGCATGGCGATGCCGCTGGCTTGCGCCAGCCGCGCGATATTCAAGGCGTTCTTGTTGAGGCGGTCCCAGCCGGTGCGGAATTTCAGCGTGACCGGCACGTCGACCGCGTTCACCACCGTTTCCAGGATCTTCGCCACCAGTTGCTCATTTTGCAACAAAGCCGAGCCACACCAGCTGTTGCACACTTTCTTGACTGGGCACCCCATGTTGATGTCGATGATTTGCGCACCGTGGTCGACATTGTATTTTGCGCACTCTGCCAGCATCAGCGGATCGGCGCCGGCGATCTGCACCGCCCGCGGCTCCATCTCGCCATCGTGGTTGATGCGGCGCGAGGTCTTCTCGGTCTGCCACAAGCGTGGATTGGAGGCCGCCATTTCCGACACCGCATAGCCGGCGCCCAGCTCTTTGCAGAGCTGCCGGAACGGTCTGTCCGTGACGCCCGCCATGGGCGCCACAAAGACGTTGTTACGTAGGAAATAAGGGCCAATATTCACGACGGCGTCACTGACTCGAGATGGAATCACAAGGGGAAAGGCGTCATTTTATCCCGATTGCCAAGGCAAGCGGGGTTTTGCGCAATCAAAGTTCGTCTTCGGCCGAGGTGCTGGAGCTGCGCAGATGCTGGGTGGCGTAGTGGATCAGCTCATCCAGGCCGCGGCCGTCGGCGCCGTAAGTGGCCACTCCTATCGACAACGCGAGCCGGATCGACCAGTTTTCGATGTTGACCGGATGGTGCTTGAAATGGCCGAGGAAAGTCTCGGCCAGGTTATCGGCATCGACTGTGTCGGTAGCCGGCAACACATACAGGAATTCGGTGGCGTTCCAGCGTCCGCCGCTGTCGGTCTTGCGCAGCTGCGCGCCGGTATCCTTGGCGAACGCCGCCAGGATATTGTCGGCCACCGCCCAGCCGTACAGGTCGTTGATCTTGTGGAAATCGTCCAGCTGGCAATACAAGATGGACAACGGCGACTCGTCGATAACGGTGGCGGCCACCGCTTCTTCATAGACGTGCACGATACGGCGCCGGGTCAGCAAGCCGGTCAGCGAATCAAGCTGCGCCTGGCGCGTGAGCAGGTGCGACAGGTTGGACTGCTTCCAGATCACTTCGCAGACATGGCCGAAAGCCTGGAACGAGGCAAACCCGGTTTCCGAAAAATAATCTTCGCTGTCGGCGTAAAACACCATCATGCCGTGCATGCGGGCTTTTTCCGAACGCAGCGGTATGGCCAGCGCGGCCTTGGCCGAGCAACGCTCGGGGTGCGCTTGCCACGGGGTAAACAGGGCATGGAAATCGCTGTCGTGGCCAGCCTCCCAATCGGCGACCTGGGCAAACGGCGCAACGTAGTCGAAACAATCCTTGGCCAGTTGCCAGTTATCCGACTCGCCCAGCGCCTTGCCGACAATCGCCGCCGGCTTGATGGTCGCTTCCGAATCGTCCTGGCAGAAACCTACCCACACCAGCCGGATATGCGGACTGGCAGGCAGGATCATCTGGCACAGGCGCTTGACGCTTTCGCGGCCGCTATAGGCCTGGGGCAGAGTTTGCAGCAGCTGATGCAATACGCCGACCAGCGCCAGCTGCTCATCGTTCAGCGCCGGCGCCGGTGTTGTCGTGGCGGGCGCACTCTGTTTCCCCGCGGCCGCATCAACCACTTCGGCCAACGGCACAGGATCAGCGGCACGCTGAGCCCAGGAGGGAAAGAGATTAAGTTTCATGCTGGCAGTCCCGCTGTTGTTTTAATTCTTGCTAGCAAGATTAGCACAAGCACGCTGCTTTTATCGCAACTGTTTTTGCAAGAGCTTATACAGATTTATAGCGATTTCCGGGACTTGCCGCGAAAGCCCAACATAAGCGGAAAAACGCCGGCGGCATCAATGTTGCAAACAGCGCTTATTGATCGATTTCGTCCAGCGACAAGGCGTCCAGGTGCGCCACGTCGGCCCAGCCGTCCACCCGCAACGGTTGCGGCCATTCCGGGTTCCAGCTCAGGCGGTTGATGCTGGCATTGAAAATATCGCAACTGCGCGCCTGAGCCAAAGGCAGCTTGTGGGCAAAACGGTAGATGCAGTCGAGCACGCCGCCGTGTGTGACTACCGCAATCCGACACAAATTCGGACGCAAATCGCCCGGCGCCAGCAAAGCCGACAAGGCCGCCACCACCCTTGCGTAGAATTCGCGCATGGTTTCCGCCACGTGCTGGCCGGCCGGATAACGGACATCGACAGCGCGCGCCATCAGCGCCGCATAGGCTTCAGGAAAATGTTCGGCCGCTTCCGGATAACGCAAGCCTTCCAGCGCGCCGTAGCAACGCTCCCGCAATCCGGTTTCGAGGCGCAAGGCCATGCCGCGCGCTTCGGCCAAAGGCGCGGCGGTTTGTTGTGCACGCTGCAGGTCGCTGCAAAAAACGGCGTCCAGGGCGAGGCCGTCCAGGCTGCGCGCCAACGCGAGCGCCTGGCGCCGGCCGGCCGGATTGAGCGGGATGTCCAGGTGGCCTTGCAGGCGACGCTCGAGGTTCCAGTCGGTTTCGCCGTGGCGTATCAGCAGGATTTCGGTAGTTGACATGGGCTTTCTGCAGGGCTGGCGCTTACAAGGCGGGGTTCAGGGTATACAGGCTGACGATCGAGGTCTCGGCCAGGATGTGTCCGCGCATCGCCGCCAGCGCTTGCTGCCCGGTGAACTTGCCGTCCACCGGCAAGCGCGCGATGTCCAACGCGTACACGGTGAAAACATAGCGGTGCACGGTCTCGTCGTTCCATGGCGGGCACGGACCGTCGTAGCCGAAATAATCGCCGCTCATCGCGGCGTCGCCGGCAAACCAGCCAGTGTAGTCGTTCAGGCCGTGGCGCGCGCCGGGGATCGGGCTGCCGTAAATTTCCGGGCCCGGCTTGCCGCGCGAGATGACGCGGTCGCTGAAGGTTCCGGCTTCAATCGACGTCGCATGCGGCGGCAGGTCGACCAGCACCCAGTGGAAAAAATCGACGCGCGGCAGCTCGGCCGGCACCGTCTTGCCTTCCTGGTTGACATCGTCGCCGCGCGACGGCACATCGGGATCGCAGCAGATCAGCGCCAGCGATTTGGTGCCGGCCGGCGGTTCGCCCCAGCCCAGGTGCGGGTTGTGGTTGGCGGACAAGGTGACGTGGGTCTCGGGATGCACTACCGCGAAAGCAAATTCGCCGGGGATATAGGCACCGTCGTTGAAAGAATGGCTCCAGAGGTTCACGGTAAGCTCCTGTCGTAAAGTTGTCAGGCTACAGCAAAAGCGGATTACCCGGGACTTATGCAAAACTGTTCCAGCAAGGCACGACGACGAAGACAGTACGGCGTACGGCTAGGAGGAGTAACGCCGCTGGGGCAGTTTTGCGTAAGTCCTTTTACGCTTTGGCGGCCGGCGGTTTTACCTGCAGCCAGAAGGTCACCGGGCCGTCATTGGTCAAAGACACTTTCATGTCGGCGCCAAAACGGCCGGTCGCGACCTGCTTGTGCCGGCTTGCGGCCTGGCTGGAGAAATAATCGAACAGGCGGCGCCCTTCTTCCGGCGCCGCCGCCGGCGTGAACGAAGGCCGGGTGCCGGACTGGGTATCCGCCGCCAGCGTGAATTGCGGCACCAGCAGCAGGCCGCCGCCGATGTCGCTCAGGCTGCGGTTCATCTTGCCGGCGTCGTCGGCGAACACGCGATAAGACAGCAACTTGGCCAGCAGCGCGTCCGCTTCCTTTTCACGATCGCCGCGCTCGGCGCACAGCAGCACCATCAGGCCGCCATCGATGGCGCCGACCGTGACGCCGTCCACCACCACGCTGGCGTGGCTGACTCGCTGCAGCAGGCCGATCATGCGGTCAAGGTTACCCGGGCGAACTTGCGCTTGCCAACCTGTATCACGAAGGTGGCGGCGTCGACTTTCAAACCCTTGTCGCTGACCACCGCGCCGTCGATCCGCACCCCGCCCTGCTCCACCATGCGCAGCGCTTCCGAGGTCGATGGGCAAAGATTGGCTTGTTTCAGCAGCTGGCCGATGCCCAGCGGCGCGCCGCTCAGCGTCAGTTCAGGAATGTCGTCCGGGATGCCGCCCTTGGCGCGGTTGTTGAAGTCGCTCAAGGCGTCTTCCGCCGCTTGCTGGTTGTGGAAGCGCGCCACGATTTCCTGCGCCAGCGCAACCTTGATGTCGCGCGGATTCTGGCCGCCTTCGACTTGCGCCTTGTAGCCGGCGATCTGCGCCAGCGACTTGAACGACAGCAGCTCGTAGTAACGCCACATCATGACGTCGGAAATGCTCATGACCTTGGCGAACATGGTGTTGGCCGGCTCGGTGATGCCAATGTAGTTGCCCTTGGACTTGGACATCTTTTCGACGCCGTCCAGGCCTTCCAGCAGCGGCATGGTCAGGATGCATTGCGGTTCCTGGCCGTAATCCTTCTGCAGCTCGCGGCCGACCAGCAGGTTGAATTTCTGGTCGGTGCCGCCCAGTTCCAGGTCGGACTCCAGCGCCACCGAATCGTAGCCCTGCATCAGCGGGTACAGCAGTTCGTGCACCGAGATCGGGGTGCCGGCCTTGTAACGCTTGGTGAAATCCTCGCGCTCCAGGATCCGCGCCACCGTGTATTTCGCCGACAGCTGGATCATGCCGCGCGCGCCCAGCTTGTCCGACCATTCCGAGTTGTAGCGGATTTCCGTGCGCGCCGGATCCAGCACCAGGCTGGCCTGGGCGAAATAGGTCTTGGCGTTTTCTTCGATCTGTTCGCGGGTAAGCGGCGGCCGCGTCACGTTGCGCCCCGACGGATCGCCGATCATCGAGGTAAAGTCGCCGATCAGGAAAATCACGTTGTGGCCGAGATCCTGCAGCTGCCGCATCTTGTTCAGCACCACCGTATGGCCGAGGTGCAGGTCGGGCGCGGTCGGGTCCAGGCCCAGCTTGATGCGCAAGGGTTTGCCGCTTTGCTCGGAGCGCTGCAGCTTGCGCGCAAAGTCGCTCTCGATCAGCAGTTCGTCGACGCCGCGCTTGGTGATCGCCAGCGCCTCCTGGGTCCGGTCCGACAGGACCAGGGGGGTGTTTTCAACAGCAGCGGCTGCCTTCGGTGATGCGTTTTGAGAATCGTGAGCCATATAGGGAATAAAAATCCAGCGAAAATGAAATCTGAAAAGCTGCGCTTGTGCCGGCACTGGACGGCAAGGGCGGACAAAAAAACGCATACAAAGGGTTACGAGAAAATCAGACTAGTCCTACAACCGCCCAAGATACCCTAAGGTATAATCCCTGATCCTTTTAACCCGCCGCAAGTCGTTCAATCAAACAACAACACAAGAATCGGTAGCAAACGGCAAATTTTAACGTATTGCATGTCTCTCAAAGATAAAATCATCAACTTGCGGTCCAGTATCAAGCCGTTTTTCAAGCAGATACCAGCCCGGGTCTATGCTTGTTTTGCTGATTCCACGCCTAAAAGCCGTATTGTCTCCGCTTCGGCCGTGTTGCTGACCCTGGTTGCTTTTGGCGCGGCCGGTGTTGCTCCGCTGCCAATGGATCCTGACGAAGTGTCGGTGAAAGCGATTTCCGCCGAACTGGAATTGCCCAGCCTTAGTGAACAGATCGCAAAACTTGAAGCTCAGCAACAACTTTATGTTGCCGAAGACAAGATGCGCGCCGGCGACACGCTGGCGACCTTGCTGACCCGGCTTGGCGTAGACGACGACCAGGCCAGCAATTTCATCAAGTCGGACCGCCGCGCACGCGCCGTGCTGCGCCTCAAGACCGGCACCACGGTGCAGGCGCAGACCAGCAATGACGGCGTACTGCAGATGCTGCGCGCGACGATTGCCGACGGCGACGATACTCCGACCAATCTGCTGATCCACCGCGACGGCGACAAGTTTACCGTCAGCGAGGAAAGCGCCACGGTTGAACGGCGCGTCGAAATGCATACCGGGGTGATCCGCTCCTCGCTGTTCGCCGCCACCGATGCCGCCGATATCCCCGACAGCGTGGCCTCGCAAATCGTCGCCATGTTCGGCACCAACATCAATTTTGCTTCCGACCTGAAACGCGGCGACCATTTTAATGTCGCCTATGAAACATTCTGGCAGAACGGCCAGTTCCTGCGCGCCGGACGCATCCTGGCCGGCGAATTCGTGAACGGCGGCAAGCCGTTCCAGGCAGTCTGGTTTGACGAACCAGCCAGCGGCCAGGGCGGCTACTACGGTTTCGACGGCAAATCGCTGAAAAAGGCCTTCTTGAAATCGCCGCTGACCTTTACCCGCATTTCTTCCGGCTTCTCGATGCGCGTGCACCCTATCCTGGGCAAGTGGAAAAAGCATACCGGCGTCGACTTTGCCGCCGCCACGGGTACGCCCATCCATGCCACCGCCGACGGCGTGATCGACTTTGCCGGCGTTGAAAGCGGCTACGGCAACGTGGTCATCATCAAGCACGATAGCAAATATTCAACGGTGTATGCGCACATGAGCCGTTTTGCGCCGACCTCGCGCAAGGGCGGCAAGGTCAGCCAGGGCGATGTCATCGGCTACGTCGGCATGACCGGCTGGGCGACCGGCCCCCACCTGCATTACGAGTTCCGGGTCGCCAACGAGCCGCGCGATCCGATGTCGGTGGTAGTGCCTACCGCCAGCCCGCTGGCCGGGGTCGAGCTGGAGCGCTTCAAGACGGTTGCGGCCGATATCACCCATCGTTTTAACCTGCTGAGCGGCGAAACAGCTGCTGCGCCAGCCACCAAGCTGGCGTCAAAATAAATTTCCGGCATGCCTGGAGTTTGCTGAACTCATTTGCTGAATTCAGAATAAACTTAAAACCGTTGTCGAGTCGCTAGTAAAATCAGCTGATCTCACAACGGTTTTATTATGTCCACTCCAACTACCCAAAGCGGCTTGTTCATCGGCCTGATGTCCGGCACCAGCCTGGATGGCGTCGATGGCGTCATCGCAGCATTTCCCAGCGCCCCGGTGCAGCATCCGGTAGCCACCCTGGCCTCGGCCTACATGCCGTTTTCAGCTTCGCTGCGCGCCGAACTGATGGCGCTGCAAACCGCCGGCCAGGATGAGATCGAACGCGAAGCGCTGGTCGCCAATACCCTGAGTTCGCATTACGCTGCTTGCGTCGAGCGCCTGCTGGCAGATGCCGGTTTGCGGCCAGACCAGATCCGCGCCATCGGCGTCCACGGCCAGACCATCAGGCATCGGCCCGAACTGGGTTTTACGCGCCAGGCCAACAACCCGGCGCTGCTGGCCGAGCTGACCGGGATCGACGTCATCGCCGATTTCCGCAGCCGCGACATCGCCGCCGGCGGCCAGGGCGCGCCGCTGGTGCCGGCTTTCCACCAGGCTGTGTTCGCCGATCCGGAACAAACCCGGGTGGTGGTAAATATCGGCGGCATCGCCAACATCAGCGTATTGCATGGCCAGGCGACGCCGGGCCAGAGCCGCGACGTCATCGGCTTCGATACCGGGCCGGGCAATGTCCTGATGGATTTATGGATCAAGCGCCATCACGGCAAGGACTATGATGAGAACGGCTTGTGGGCGGCCAGCGGCCAGCCGGCGCCGGCCTTGCTCGACGCCATGCGCAAGGAAGATTATTTTGCCGCGGCGCCGCCCAAAAGCACCGGGCGCGACCTGTTCCACGAAGCCTGGCTGGCGCGCCATCTCGGCAGTTTGCCGCAACTTGCCGCCGCCGACGTGCAGGCCACGCTGGCGCTGCTGACCGCCACTACCATCGCCGACGCGATCGCACAGCATGCGCCGACGGCGCAAACCGTGTATGTCTGCGGCGGCGGCGCTTATAACCCGTACCTGATGCAGCAGCTGGCGCAAGCGCTGCAAAACCGCCAGCTGGCGGCAGCCGTGCAATCTACCGAAGCGCTCGGCATTGCTCCCAACCATGTCGAGGCAGTGGCTTTCGCCTGGCTGGCGCTGCGTTTTGACCAGCGCCAGCCAGGCAACCTGCCGCTGGTGACCGGGGCACGCGGCTTACGGATCCTGGGGGCGCTGTATCCGGCCTGAGGGCATCCTGCCGGAAACGCAATCGGCAACGGGCAATAAGCAGACAATAAAAAAGGACGCCCAAGGATTTCTCCCCGGCGTCCTTTTTCAAGAGCCGCGTGTTGCTTACGTAATTACTTGATCAAGCCGAGAAAGAAGAACCGCAACCGCAGGTAGTCGTCGCATTCGGATTCTTGATCACGAATTGCGCGCCTTCCAGGTCGTCCTTGTAGTCGATTTCAGCGCCGACCAGGTATTGATAGCTCATCGAATCGATCAGCAGCTGCACACCGTTCTTGCTCATGGTGGTGTCGTCTTCGTTGACGATTTCATCGAAGGTGAATCCGTACTGGAAACCGGAGCAACCGCCACCCTGCACGAAAACGCGCAATTTGAGGTCTGGATTGCCTTCTTCTTCGATCAGCTGCGCAACCTTGGCGGCGGCGCTATCGGTAAACACGATCGGCGAGGCGACTACATCTTGAATTTCAGCGACAGCATTCATTTTTGGCTCCTGCGGGGTACATACAATACTGCATTATAGGCGCTTGCTCGGATTCATGCCGGCCAGCCCCAAATCTTAGGCAGATTGCGACATGGCAAGTTTCAGCACCGGCTCAGCCACATTCTGTTCATGGGTCAGTTTGCCGCTTACCAGGGCGCCGCTGTGCATTTCCAGCGCCTTGTAATTGACATCACCGGTTATGCGGGCTTTCGGCTGCAATTCAAGCAGTTCGGCGGAATAAACATTGCCGCTGATCTCACCGTTGACCACCAGGTGGGCGACCCGCACGTCGCCTTCCACCTTGGCGCTCTCGGAAATCACCAGGACGCTGGTTTCGCCAGGCTCCGCCACTACATTGCCTTTCACATTGCCGTCGATGCGCAGACCGCCCTTGAAGTGGACATCGCCCTCGATGCTGGTCGACGAACCAATCAAGCTATCGATAGTGCTCTTTGCTTTACGGTTGAACATGATGTTTCCTTTTTTACAAATTAGAGGTTTGCTGCGCCCGCATCTGGCCCTTTTCCATGACCTTGGCCTGAATCGCCTTGACCACGGCGCCTTCCGGCAAAGTCAGTTCAGCCTCGACGCGCTGGTAATACTTGAAATCCAGCTGGGACGCGGTCTTTTCTGCAGCCGTGGCGCTGGCGCCCGGGAAAATCAGCACCGTGCTTTTACCCGCCACTGTCGCAGTCACCAATAGTTGCACATTTCCAACAAAATTGGCACCTTTGCCGCCCTGCATGATCAACATTCGATAGCGCAATTGTGTAGGCGTCAACAATTCGGCAGTCAGGCGCTGGATGGTGATGCCCTGGCTGCCTGTCGCATTCGGCAGCAGCCCCTCGAAAAACGCCAGGTCCTCTTTCAGCTTGGCATTCTCGGTTTCCAGCACCTTGATCTGCTGGCCCAACTGCTCCTGCGCCGCTTTCTCGATATTGAGCCGGCTTTCGGCGGCATTGACGGTGCTCGAGAAACGATCCCGCTCCGCCGTCAAGACGCCCACTTTTTCATTGAGGTCGGCCAGCTGCTGTTTGCTGACCACCGGGCTGTGGCCGGTGAAATCGCGCCCGAGGTCATATATCCACAGTGCGATCGCGCCGCCAAAACCCAGCACCAGCACCAGGAAAAGCGCTTTCAGCGGCCACGGGTAATGGCTCTTCACCGTCATCTTCGGCGCCGAAATCGACATGCGCCGAACCCACAATTTATACTTCATCGCTGCCGGCTCGGCCGCTCAAAAAGACGCATGGCGTCATGGCATGACCGGCACGTGCAGCAAGCCGGTAGTCTCTTCCAGGCCGAACATCAGGTTCATGCATTGCACTGCCTGGCCGGCCGAGCCTTTGACCAGGTTGTCCTGCACCACCAGCACCACCACGGTGTCGCCATTGTCGGGACGATGCAAGGCGATCCGCAACATGTTCGATGCACGGGTGGAACGGGTTTCCGGATGCGAGCCGAACGGCATCACATCGACAAACGGCTCATCCTTGTAGGCATCTTCAAACAGCGCCTGCAAGGCCGCGTTGTCGATATCCTTGGTCAGGCGCGCGTAGATGGTCGAATGCATGCCGCGGATCATCGGCACCAGATGCGGCGTAAACAACAGGCCGACTTTCTGGTCGGTCAGCTTGCCGAGCTGCTCCAGCGTTTCCGGCGTATGCCGATGGCCGGATACGCCATAAGCCTTGAAATTGTCGCTGGCTTCCGAGAACAGCATGCCGATTTCCGTCTTGCGGCCGCCGCCGGATACCCCCGATTTGCAATCGGCGATCAGGTGCGAAGCGTCAATCACGTCGGCTTTCAGCAACGGCGCCAGGCCGAGCTGCATGGTGGTCGGATAACAACCCGGATTGCCGATGATGCGCGCGTCCTTGATGGCGGCGCGGTTCAGCTCCGGCAAACCATATACGGCTTCCTTCAGCAGCTCGGGGCAGCCGTGCGGCATCTTGTACCATTTCTCGAACACCGCGGTGTCCTGCAGGCGGAAATCGGCGGCCAGGTCGATCACCTTGACGCCGGCTTCCAGCAGCTCGGGCGTCTGCGCCATGGCGACGCCGTGCGGGGTGGCGAAGAACACCACGTCGCAGTCGGTCAGGCGGGCTTTTTCAGGTGCGGAAAACGCCAGCGCAACGCGGCCGCGCAAAGACGGGTACATGTCGGCAATCGGCATGCCGTCTTCCTTGCGCGAAGTCACCGCCTGCAGCTGCGCATGCGGATGGGTCGCCAGCAAACGCAGCAACTCGACGCCTGTATAACCCGTACCACCCACAATCCCGACTTTGATCATCTTTTTTCCTTGCATGGAGCTGTATATTTTTTCCACCCGGCTTTCAAACCCGATATGAAAACAATACGATGTTGGACCCGGTGTTTTGGGTAAATTGCCGCCAAGAGCTGGCTATTTTATCAGCCAATGAATCGTTAGGGCGGCTTAACATTGAAATCGGAAATACCTTGCAGGCACAGGCGCTGCAGCGCGTTTCCCAATGTTACCTTTTGATAAAGAGCGCAACGGACAACGCAAAAAACCGGCAGCAAATGGCAAAAAGCCGCCAGGCGCAAACCTGGCGGCTTTTCGATATTCTGAAAGCGTAGATTAGCGCTTGGAGAATTGTTTTGCGCGGCGAGCCTTGCGCAGACCGACCTTCTTACGTTCAACTTCACGTGCATCACGTGTAACGAAGCCGGCTTTGGACAGCTCCGGTTTCAAAGTTGCATCGTAGTCGATCAGTGCACGAGTGATGCCGTGGCGAACTGCGCCAGCCTGGCCGGATTCACCGCCGCCGCTGACATTGACCTTGATGTCGAAAGTTTCGACATGGTTGGTCAGTTCCAGTGGCTGGCGAATCACCATCAGGCCGGTTTCGCGCGAAAAATATTCATTCGCTGGCTTGCCGTTGACGACGATTTGGCCGGAGCCTGACTTGATGAAGACGCGAGCCACTGCACTCTTGCGACGGCCGGTTCCGTAATTGTAGTTACCGATCATGTCTATTCCTTAGAGTTCAAGTGCTTTAGGTTGCTGCGCGGTGTGCGGATGGCTGCCATCTGCGTACACTTTGAGCTTCTTGATCATGGCGTAGCCAAGCGGACCCTTAGGCAGCATGCCCTTGACCGCTTTTTCCAGCGCACGACCTGGAAAACGCTGTTGCATTTTCTGGAAATTTGTTTCGTAGATGCCGCCTGGGTAACCGGAGTGACGGAAATACGTCTTGTCGGTTGCCTTGGCGCCAGTGACGCGCAGTTTACCTGCGTTGATGACGACGATGAAATCGCCGGTATCAACGTGAGGAGTAAATTCGGGTTTGTGTTTGCCGCGCAGTCGGAGTGCCACTTCGCTGGCAACACGTCCGAGGACTTTGTCCGTCGCGTCAATCACGAACCAATCACGCTGGACTTCATGGCCCTTAGCGGAAAAAGTTTTCATGTTGACTTCCTAACTAGTTTAATTCGCTCAAATGGTGGTTCCGCCGCTATCGAAAAACCGGCTTTTAGACCGGAGCATCGTCCTGCATCAGCGACAGACTCTTCCTTGTTATCTTTTCCTGAGCAAACGGAAAAGCCGTAAATTATAGCCTTTTCAAGGACTTGGCGTCAAACCGATTGAAAAAAATGGCCGTTTGCGCTATGGGATGTTGTAAATGCGGTTGTAAACAGGGCGGTAAACACCTGCAACCGCTCCTGCAGATAAAAGAAAACCCGAACTGCGCTGTGGCGTCGGGTTTAAATCCACTCCTGTGGAGGGGTGGAGGAGACATGGCGTTAATTGCCGAGAATCAATCTCGCAACGGTTAGATTGATATTAGCAAACAGAATTGTGCATCGCAAGGTAGAGAATCGAGGTTTTTAGTAAAAATTTACGGTTTAATTTTCTTTTGTGCAACAAAAGCCAGCTAAACCGGGTCCGCCAAGAGCAGTTAGAATATGACGACACAATTCACCACCCTCACGAGATCATATGGAATGCACTGTTCGCTGGACCGGCTCGTCCGGCATGACGTTTTTGGCAGAAACCGGCTCCGGCCACATTTTGACGATGGATGGCGCGCCGGACGGCGGCGGCCGCGACCTGGCGCCGCGGCCGATGGAAGTGGTGCTGGCCGGCACCGGCGGCTGCACTGCTTATGACGTAGTGCTGATCCTGCGCAAAAGCCGCCAGGATATCCGCGGCTGCGACGTCACGCTGAAATCGGAACGGGCGGAGACAGAGCCTAAGGTATTCACCAAGATCCATTTCCACTTCACCGTACGCGGCCGCAACCTGAAGCCCAACCTGGTGGAACGCGCGATCAAGCTGTCGCATGAAAAATACTGCTCGGCCTCGATCATGCTGGAAAAAACCGCTGTAATCACCCACTCCTTCGACATCGTCGACGACCTGGCGGAAACCGCAATCGAAGCCTAGTGCTTCAGATATGGTAGGCGACTGTCGTCATCACTTTCGACATCGCCTGCATCACTTTTTGCACCGGACGCGGCATTTCAGCCGCCCCCAACGAACGCGCCGCCGCGCCATGGGCGATTTCATCGTCGCGCATCTGCTCGACGATGGCGCGCGACTTGGCGTCCTGCAGCGGCAATTGTTCCAGGTGGCTGCTGAGGTGCGCTTCAACCTGGCGCTCGGTTTCCGATACAAAACTCAGGCTGCGCACATCGCCCAGGCGCGCCGCCAGCGTTCCCAGCGCATAGGAACCGGCATACCACAGCGGATTGAGCAAGCTGACGTGCGAACCCAGTTCGCGCAAGCGTTCTGCGGTCCAGGCCAGGTGGTCTTCCTCTTCCCTGCCCGCTGCGGCGAATTGCTGCTTGATCGGATCGCCCTGGGCGAAACGGCCCTGGGCGTCATACAGCGCCTGGGCGCAGACTTCACCGACATGGTTGACCCGCATCAGGCCGGCGCTGTGACGCTGCTCGGCCGCATCCAGCACGCCGTCGGCAGCCAGCAGCGCCGGATTCGGGCGCGAAGCCGAAGCCTGCCCGGTGATCACCCGCAAGGCGTTGTCGAAATCGGCGATGGCTCTGTCCAGGAATAGCATGCGAAGAATCACTTTTAAAATTAACTAGGTGGATTTTATCAGGCCGGCCTCATTTGCCGCGTCATTTGCCGCGCTTTGGGCGAAACACCGCAGCATCAGCATAGAAGGCCTGGTCCTGGCCGCTACTCCAGCCCGGCACGCCCAGCACCGGCAACGGCGTCAGGCGCCCGATCAGCGCATCCGGCTGCGCCAGTTCGGCGGCAACGCGCTGATCAATCCAGCCGCGCTTGGCTTCATCGGTCAGCGCGAAATAAGATTCCGGCACGCCAAGCACCAGGGTATGCGCGGTAATCGCCTTGTATGGCTGCACCAGTTTTTCCAGCAAGGCGTGGCCGAACAGCCAGACTTCGGCATCGCCGCCAAACATGTGGCCTTGATCGACAAACACTTGCTGCCATTGGTGCTGGCGCAAGGCTACGCTCAGCGACTGCCCCGTGGCGTTATCCGGCACCAGCAGCAAAGCGGCATTTTCATCAAAGATGGTGGCGGCATCGCGCGCTGCGCCGCGCGGCTTGCTGCTGCCGGAGACGGTGCCGGCCTTGGCCAGCTCGGCAGCCTGCAACACATTCAGGCGCGCCTTGATGGCCGGGAACGATAGCCAGACCAGGGCATTCAGGAAATCGTGGAGGTTGTCGCGGGTCGGCACTTTGCCGCTGCTGCCAATGAATGCTTCGTAAGCGGTCGCCGGCGGCAGTTCGGCCTGCGCCACAAAACTGACCGGCAAACCCTGGTAATTGCGGATGCCGCGCTCCTGGGCAAGCGCATTCAAGACCAGCCGCCAATTATCGGAAACTGCGGCAACGGCGCTCAGGCGCTGGCCGAGAATACGGAACGGCTTAAGCCAGGGTTGTGACCAATCGATGAGGGCGGCGGGAGTAGGCATTTGCCGCGCATTTTACCTTGCGCGCAAGCGGTTCAGCCCACAACCCGCTGCAAATTCTCCTGGCCGAGATCGGCGCAACCCTCGGCGAAAGCATCGGCGCAACGCACTACTTCGCATATGCTCCAGGCCGGCGTCACGCCGCTTGCGCTGCCGGATGCGCTTGTTTGCGGTACAGGAATTCCAGCACCGAAGTGCGGTACTCGGCATACAAAGGGTCCTGCGCCAGCGCCACCCGTTCGCGCGGCCGCGCCAGCCGCACCTGCACGATGTCGCCGATGGTGGCGGCGGGACCGTTGGTCATCATCACGATGCGGTCCGACAGCAGCACGGCTTCGTCGACATCGTGGGTCACCATCACTACCGTCGATCCGGTCTTGGCGACGATCTTCAGCAACTCGTCCTGCAGATGGGCGCGGGTCAAGGCGTCCAGTGCGCCGAACGGTTCATCCATCAGCAATACCTTGGGCTCCATCGCCAAAGCGCGAGCGATGCCGACCCGCTGCTTCATGCCGCCGGAAATTTCATGCGGACGCTTCTGCCCGGCCGCGGTCAGCCCCACCATCGCCAATGCGGCCTTGGTGCGCTCCTTCAAGGCGCTCTTGTTTTCGGTAGCGGCAAACACGCGCTCGACGCCGAGATAAATGTTTTCGTGGCAGGTCAGCCAGGGCAGCAGAGAATGGTTCTGGAACACCACCGCCCGTTCCGGCGACGGTCCGCCGATTTCACGGCCGGCGCAAATCAGCACGCCATCGCTCGGCAGCAGCAAACCGGCGATCAGGTTCAGCAGGGTCGACTTGCCGCAGCCCGAATGGCCGATCAAGGTCACGAATTCGCCCTTGCGCACGGTCAGGTTGATATCGCGCAGTGCGTGAAACTGGCCTTTGCTGGTGCTGAACACCATTTCAGCCTGGTGGATATCGATGAATTTGGCGTCGCGTTGTTCCATGTTGTCCTCGGCCTCAGTTAGTCAGTTAGTTCGCTACCTGCTCATAGGTAAATGCCTTGGCCAGCGCCACCAGCAATTGCTCCAGCAACAGGCCGACCACGCCGATCACCACGATGGCGATGATAATGTGCGGCACGTTCAGATTGTTCCATTCATCCCAGACCCAGAAACCGATGCCGACGCCGCCGGTCAGCATTTCGGCGGCGACGATCACCAGCCAGGCGGTGCCGATCGCCAGCCGCACGCCGGTCAGCATGTACGGCAATACAGAAGGGAACAGGATCTTGGTGATGATTTTCCATTCCGACAGGTTCAGTACGCGCGCGACGTTCATGTAATCCTGCGGCACCCGCTGCACGCCGACCGCGGTGTTGATGATCATCGGCCAGATCGAGCAGATGAAGATCGACCAGATCGCCGCCGGATTGGCCGACTTGAACACCAGCAGGCCGA
>NZ_JAQGLV010000339.1 GCF_028292705.1 Collimonas fungivorans
ATCGACAGCCTGATCGCATCGGCGTTTGCCGACAACCCGACCCTGGCCCAGGCAGTCGCCAGGGTCGACCAGGCCAAAGCGGCAGCCGGCGTAGCCAATGCGCAGCGCCTGCCCGCGGTTAACGGCAACGCAAACGCCACCCGGGCGCAGACGCAGAACACCCTGGGCGTCGGCGGCTCTACCACCATGCTCGAAAGTTCTTCCTCCATCGGCGCCGATTTCAGCTGGGAAATCGACCTTTGGGGACGCATCCGCGAGTCTGTGACCGCCGCGCAGCGGCGCCTGGATGCGCGCACGGCGGATGCCCAGGGCGCCCGCCTGTCGCTGGCGGCGCAAGTCGCCAACAACAGTCTTTCCCTGCGCGCCTGCGCTTATTCGCTGCAGGTGCGCGATGCCGACATCGCTTCGCGCGAAACCGAGCTGGTCCTCACGCGCAAACGGCGTGCGGTGGGTTAT
Source organism: Collimonas fungivorans (assembly GCF_028292705.1). Taxonomy (GTDB): domain Bacteria; phylum Pseudomonadota; class Gammaproteobacteria; order Burkholderiales; family Burkholderiaceae_D; genus Collimonas; species Collimonas fungivorans_B. The sequence continues at coordinate 457 of NZ_JAQGLV010000339.1, forward strand.
ATCGCGCCCTCGGCGGAATTCAGCGCGCTGACCAACCTGGCTAACGCACGCACCGCGCGCATCAGCCAGCAAGAGCAGTGCACACGCAGCGTCGATGCGCTGGTAGCGCTGACCGGGCAGCCGGCGGCAGCGGTGCGCCGCCTGTTATTGCCAGCATCGCCGGCGGCAGCCAGCGCTGATCCGCAGGAAAGCAGCGCGATCCTGGACGATGTCGCGCATGTCATGCCGACCCCGCCGGCGATGCAGCTGGCGCTGCCGGCGACGGTGCTGCGCGACCATCCTAGCCTGGTATCGGCCGAACGCTCGCTGGCCGCGGCCTGGTCGGATATCGGCGTGGCTCGCGCACAGCGGCTGCCAACCATCAGCCTCAGTGCAATGCTGTCGGGGCAATGGCTGCGCGCCGTCGGCAATTCGGTCAATTTCACCAGCTGGTCGGCCGGGCCGGGATTGACCGTTCCTTTATTCGACGGCGGCGCCGGCGCCGCCAATGTAGATGCCGCCACCGGACGCTACCAGGAAGCAGCCGCGACATTGCAGGCAACTTTACGCACCGTCGTGCAGAACGTCGAGGATGCGCTGGCCTTCCAGACCTCGGCCGAAGACCGCGTGAAATCGTCGCAGGATGCGGTCGACGCCGCCCAGCTCAGCTTCCGCGCCAGCCAGGCGCAGTGGCGGGCAGGGGCCATCAGCATGTTCGAGCTGGAAGACATCCGGCGCCAGCGGCAGACCGCCGAAGAAAATTTCATCGCCGCCAAACGCGACCAGGGCCAGGCCTGGATCAGCCTGATGCAGGCCACCGGGCAAATCGATAGCCCGGGCTAATACCGCACCCAACTGTACGGCCGCCATCACAACCCTACGATAGCAATACACCAGGAAACCTTAATCATGAATGCCTCCGAACCATCGGCAGCAACTGCCAAATCCTCCCCGCGGCGCAAGGGCGTAGCCATCGCCGTAGCCCTCGCATTTGTTGCTGTAGCAGCCACCGCCGGCATCACCATGATGGTGAAATCCGGCAAGGCTGAAGCCAAGCCGGTCCAGACCACGCCGGCGCTGACAGTGACGCTCGCCAGGCCGGCCCAGGCAAGCTGGGCCGAGACCCTGAACGCATCCGGCGCCGTTGCGCCGTGGCAGGAAGCGATCATCGGCAGCCAGATCGGCGGCTACCAGCTGGACCAGGTGCGCGTCAATGTCGGTGACCGCGTCAAGAAAGGGCAGGTCCTGGCGCGCCTCAATCCAGACCTGCTGCGTGCCGAAGAGGCGCAGCTGGTTGCCGCTTACGAACAGGCCGAAGCCAATGCCAAACGCGCAATCTCGCTGCAGGGAAGCGGCGGCATCAGCGACCAGGACGTGCTGCAATCGACCACGCTGGCCAAGACGGCGCGCGCGCAGCTGGCGTTCAAGCAGCTGCAGCTGCGTTATACCGATGTGCTTGCGCCCGACGACGGCGTCATCAGCTCACGTTCCGCCACCCCCGGTTCGGTGGTGTCGACCGGCCAGGAATTGTTCAGGATGATATTGAAAGGGCGCCTGGAGTGGCGCGGCGAAGTGACAGCGGAACAGCTGGCCCGCATTGCCGCCAGCCAGCAGGTGGCACTGGCGCTGCCGGGCGGCGGCACGGCGTCTGCCGTGGTCCGGCAAACCGCGCCGTCGCTGGACAGCGGCTCGCGGCTCGGCATGGTGTATGCCGATATCGCCGACGGCCAGCCAGTGCGGGCCGGCATGTATGCAAACGGCTCGATCGCACTCAGCCCGACTCAGGCGCTGACGGTGCCGGCGCAGAGCATCGTCATCCGCGACGGCCATACTTATGTACTGAAGTTCAAGGATGATGGCAGCAGCAAGGTGGAACGGCTGGCGGTCGTCACCGGGCGCCGGCAGGGAACCGACATCGAAGTCGTCAAAGGCGTTGTGCAATCGGATCAGGTGGTAGTGCTCGGCGCCGGCTTCCTTAACGACGGCGATATCGTGCGGGTTGCCAGCGCGGACACAAGTGCCGGCGCCGCGCCGGCAGCCAAGGGGGTCAAATGAATTTCGCCACCTGGTCCATCCGCAACCCGATTCCGGCGATCCTGCTGTTCGCCTTGCTGACTATCGCCGGCATCATGGGTTTCCATAAGTTGCCGATCCAGAACCTGCCGGATATCGACCTGCCCACCATCAATGTCACGCTGACGCAGCCTGGCGCCGCGCCGGCGCAGCTGGAAACCGAGGTGGCGCGCAAGGTGGAAGACGCCTTGGCGACCATGAGCGGGCTCAAGCACCTGCGCACCTCGATCACCGACGGCCAGGTGCAGATCACGGTGGAATTCGTCCTTGAGAAAAATCTCTCGGACGCCCTGATCGACACCAAGAATTCAGTCGACAGCGTACGCTCGCAGTTGCCGACCGACCTGCAGCAGCCGACCGTCAGCGCCGTCACCGTCGGCGGTGATGCGGTGCTGGTGTACGCCATCGCCGCCGATATGGGCGAAGAGGCACTGTCCTGGTTTGTCGACGACACCGTTGGCAAGGCGATCCTGGCAGTGCCGGGCATCGGCCGCATAGACCGGGTGGGCGGCCTGACGCGCCAGGTGCGCGTCGCGGTCGATCCGGTGCGCATGGCGGCGCAGGGCGTGACCGCTGTCGATGTCTCGCAGGCGCTGCGCAACATGCAACAGGAATCGTCGGGCGGGCGCGGGCAGTTCGGCCAAGAAGAACAGTCGGCGCGCGTAATCGCGACGGTGCACCAGGCCTCGGAGCTGGCCGCGTTCCCGATAACGCTGGCCAACGGCCGCAAGCTCAGGCTGGACCAGATCGCCACCATCAGCGACGCCAGTGCCGAGCGCGCCCAGATTGCCTTGTTGGACGGCAAGCCGGTGGTCGGCTTCAAAGTGTTCCGCGCCAAAGGTTACGACGAAACCGTGATTGCGAAAAACGTCGGCGCGGCGCTGGAAAAGCTGCAAGCCAGCAACCACACGTTGAAGTTCACGCGGATTTCGGGAACCGTCGGCTACACCAAGGAGCAGTATGAAGGCTCGATGGACATGCTGTACGAAGGCTCGATCCTGGCGGTGCTGGTGGTCTGGTGGTTCCTGCGCGACTGGCGCGCGACCCTGGTCGCGGCCTCGGCGCTGCCGCTGTCGATCCTGCCTGCCTTTGCTGCCATGGCGTGGTTCGGCTTTTCCCTGAATACCCTTACCTTGCTGGCGCTGGCGGTGATCGTCGGTATCCTGGTGGACGATGCAATTGTCGAAATCGAGAATATCGAGCGCCATGCGCATATGGGCAAGCCGATCCTGCAGGCGGCCGGCGACGCGGTTACGGAAATCGCGCTGGCCGTGATGGCCACCACCATGGCCCTGGTCGTGGTGTTCCTGCCGACGGCCATGATGAGCGGCATAGCGGGCTTGTTCTTCAAGCAGTTCGGCTGGACCGCGGTGATCGCTGTCCTCACTTCGCTGCTGGTGGCGCGCATCCTGACGCCGATGATGGCCGCCTATCTGTTGAAGTCCAAGCCTGCGGTTGAACAGCAGGATGGTCGCATCATGCGCTGGTACCTGCATGCGGTGCGCTGGTGCATGGCGCATCGCAAGACCACCATGCTGGCGGCGACCCTGTTTTTTGTCGGATCGGTGGCCCTGATTCCATTCATCTCGACCGGTTTGATGCCGCCGGCCGACCGCGGGTATACCACGGTCAATGTCGAACTGCCGCCTGGCAGCTCATTGCAGAATACGCTGGCGGTAGCCGAACGGGCGCGCACCGCGCTTGGCAGCGTGGGCGGGATCGATAACATCTTCACCACGGTAGGCGTGTCGCAGGTGGTCGGCGGCGGGCAACTGCAGGCTGGCGAAGTGCGCAACGGATCGCTGACGCTTTCCTTGTCCGATCGCGCCAAACGTCCGCGCCAGACTGAAATCGAGAAAGCGGTGCGGCGCGCCCTGCTGAATGTGCCAGGCGCCCGTTTCACGGTTGGTGCGGGCGGTCCTGGCGAGAAAATGCAGCTGATCCTTGCCGGCGACAATGAAAATGCGCTGAAGGCGACGGCCCAGGCGATGGAGCGGCAGCTGCGCGGCGTCGGCAGCTTGGCCAATATCAGTTCCACCGCCAGCCTGGAACGCCCGGAAATCATCGTGCGGCCCGACTTGCAGCGCGCCAGCGAACTGGGCGTGTCGACCGCCGCCATCGGCCAGGTGGTGCGGATCGCCACGGCTGGCGATTTTTCGGCAAACCTGGCCAAGCTGAACCTGGACAACCGGCAAGTAGATATTAATGTCAGCGTGCCGGACGCCGACCGCCAGAACGTGACTACGTTTGCCAACCTGCATGTACTTGGCCGTAACGGCCTGGTGCCGCTTTCTTCGGTGGCGAGCTTGTCGGTGGAAAGCGGACCGTCGAAAATCGAACGATACGACCGCCGGCGTTACGTCACGGTCAGCGCCGATCTCGGCGGCATGCCTTTGGGCGAAGCCCTGGCGGCAGCGAAGGCGCTGCCGGCGGTGAAGCAGATGCCGTCCAGCGTGCAGCTGATCCAGACCGGCGATGCGGAAATTGCGGCGGAACTGGGCGCCGGCTTCATGATGGCGATCGTCATCGGCGTGCTGTGCGTGTTCTGCGTGCTGGTGCTGCTGTTCCGCGATTTCCTGCAGCCGGTCACCATCCTGTCGGCGATTCCGCTGTCGCTGGGCGGCGCCTTCCTGGCGCTGCTCATGGCGCGCAGCGAACTGGATATTCCATCGATGATCGGCCTGGTCATGCTGATGGGGATCGTGACCAAGAACTCGATATTGCTGGTCGAATACGCCATCGTCGGCAAACGCGACCGCGGCATGTCGGTGTTCGAGGCATTGATAGACGCCTGCCATAAGCGGGCCCGGCCGATCGTGATGACTACCGTCGCCATGATCGCCGGCATGGCGCCGATCGCCCTCGGCTTCGGCGCCGACTCCAGCTTCCGGCAGCCGATGGCGGTGGCCGTCATCGGCGGCTTGCTGACCTCGACCGCGCTGAGTCTGCTGGTGGTGCCGGTGGTGTTTACCTATATCGATGAATTCGAGCATTGGGCCAGGGGCCTGTTTTCCCGGAAGCACGATGGCCAGCTCAAGGAAATAGGGATGAATACCTGAAAAACAAATCCGGATATGATCTGTCTACGGACGTGGACGAGGGACAGACATGGACTGGATGAGAAAATTGGCCATTTTCGCGGCGATTGCGGCCACGATGGCGCTGGCAGCAGCAGCGACCGCGTCCGCTGCCGACTTGAAGGTCTTGACCTCCGGTGCCTACAAACAAGTCGTGGCGGCCATGGCGCCGCAGTTCGAGGCTAGTACCGGCAACAAGATCATCCTGGAAAACGATACCGCCGGCGGCATCGCCAAACGCATTGAGGGCGGCGCCGCGTTCGACGTGGCGATCATGACGCCGGACCTGATCGCGCAACTGGTCGCCAGACGGAAAGCGAACGCCGCCAGCGTGGTGAACCTGGCGCGGGTGGGCATTGGCGCCATGGTCCTGGCAGGCGCGCCGAAGCCGGATATCAGTACCGTGGAGCGTTTCAAGCAAGTCCTGCTCGACGCCAGGTCGGTGGCCTATATCGATCCCGCTGCGGGCGGATCCAGCGGGATCTACCTGGCGCAGCTGTTCCGGCAATGGGGAATTGCCGATGAAATCGAGCGCAAGGCGGTGAAGGTGCAGGGCGGTTACGTCGGCGATCATCTGCTGAACAATGAAGCGACGCTCGGTTTCCAGCAGATCAGCGAAATCCTCGCAGTCAAAGGCGTGGTGTTAATTGGGCCGTTGCCGGCCGAGATCCAGAATTTCACCGTCTACACCGCCGCCATCGGCGCCGCCAGCAAGGAACAGGCGGCGGCGCAGGCGTTCCTGCGTTTGCTGGCAAGTCCCGAAACGGCGCGGGTGCTGCAGGAAAAAGGAATGGAAGCGGTCAAGCCTTAGAATAAATCGATTGCGGTTAACTACAAGGAGAACGTCATGCAAGGAAAACTCAAATCGTTGTTGATGTCCGCATTGCTGGCGTCTGCGGCACTCCACGCCGGCGGCGCCATGGCGCAATCGGTGGCGGCTCCCGCTGCCGGCAATGCAGTCGCCACGCCGGACAATGCGCTGTTGCTGACCGTGTTCTTGAAACACGACCAGTCGCGCCCGCTGG
>NZ_JAQGLV010000360.1 GCF_028292705.1 Collimonas fungivorans
CGTTCCTGATGGTTTCTATTTGCCGACATTTTACTGCATCCTTTTCAGTTATCAGGATGATCTCGGCCTGGAGCGCGGCAAACGGGTTGTCGGAAAAGTCATGATGGTCAGGCAAGGCCAGCGCCTCGAAGCGCAACCCGGCCGCCGTCAGCATCGAAAAAAACCGCTGCGGATTGCCGATGCCGGCGGCCGCGGCAAGCCGCAGGGCCGGATCTTGCAAGCTGGCCAGCGCCCTCGTCTGGCTCGGATCGGCCAACTGTTCGGCCTGCTCACCCACCAGCTGCATGCGGATCGCCGAGGCCGGCATGGAAGCCGGTATGGTTGCCGCATTCACCACGGTAAAGTCGCGGCGGCGGCTTGCCGGTTCACGCAGCGGCCCGGCCGGCAGCAGCCAGCCGTTGCCGGCGCCGCGCGCGTCGAACAGCACGATTTCGATGTCGCGCTGCAAACGGTAGTGCTGCAGACCGTCGTCCGACAGGATCAGGTTGACCTCGGGGTGCGCCTGCAGCAGCGCTTCGGCGGCGGCCACCCGGTTGCGGCCCACCATTACCGGGCATTGCGCGCGGGCGGCGATCAGCAAAGGCTCGTCGCCTACTGCGGCCGCCAGCGATGTCGCAGTTACCTGTTGCACGTCAGGCTGGCCGTCGCCGGATTGCGCGGCATAACCGCGCGAGATCACGCCCGGCACATAACCGGCCTGGCGCAGCGCCTGCACCAGCCAGATCGTCAGCGGCGTCTTGCCGGTGCCGCCGACAAAGATGTTGCCGACCACGATCACCGGCACCGGCAAGCGCGTGCTGGCCTGCCAGCCGACAGCGTACAAACGGCGGCGCAACGTCGCCACCAACCCGAACAACAGCGACAGCGGCCACAACAGGCATGCCAGCAAACCGCGCCGCTGCCAGGCAGCGCTCAGGACCGATTCCAGCGAAGGCTTATTTGTGGCCACTAGTCTGGGCAGCAAACGTGATCTTGTCGAAACCGGCCAGGCGCGCCGCTTCCAGCACGTTGATCACGGTCTGGTGGGTCGCCATGGCGTCGGCGTTGATGATCACTACGGGGTCGCCCTTGGCGCCGTCGGCCTGCACCGCATTCTTGAGGTCGAGCGCCAGCGATGCCGCATCCTTGGACGATACCTGGACATTGTTGACCGCGTACTGCCCTTGCGGACTGACAGCGACGTTGATCTCCTGCGGCTGCACCATCGCCTTGTCGGCGTCGGCCGTCGGCAAGGTGATTTGCAGCGCAGTGAATTTGCTGTAGCTGGTGGTGACCATCAGGAAAATGACGATCACCAGCAAGACGTCGATAAACGGAATCAGGTTGATTTCAGGGTCGTCGCGACCCTTGCCTTTACGGAAGTTCATTTGCGTGCGCCGTGAACGGTATCGACAAATTTTACAGCCTGCTGCTCCATGTCAACCACGAAGCCATCCACCAAGGCGCGGAAATGGCGGTAGAAAATCAGCGCCGGCATGGCGATCGCCAAGCCGAAACCGGTGTTGTACAAGGCCACCGAAATGCCATGGCCCAGCTGCGCCGGATCGGCGCCGGCGCCATTGGTCGCGCCAAAGATTTCAATCATGCCGACCACGGTGCCGAACAAGCCCATCAATGGCGCTAGCGAGGCAATCGTGCCGAGCGTGGTCAGGAAACGTTCCAGTTCATGCGCGGTAGCCTGGCCGGCTTCCTCGATCGATTCTTTCATCAGCTCGCGCGGCGCATCGACATTGCGCAGGCCGGCAGCCAGCACCCGGCCCAGCGGCGAGTTGGTTTCCAGGTTGGTCAGGACTTCCTTATTGACCTTGCCGTTGTGATAAACCCGTATCACTTCCTGCAGCAGCTGCGGCGGCAAGATGCGCGGCCGGCGCAGGTAAACCAGACGTTCGATAATCAATGCGGTGGCAATGATGGAGGCAATCAGCAACAGCCAGATCGGCCAGCCCGCAGCTTGAATAATGGCAAACAAAAGAAACTCCTTGGTGAAATCGCATTCAATATCGGCAAATGCGGATGAGGGGTTCATCAGCATGGATGCAGAATGTAACTTGTTGAAGGCTTGTGAGCAAGGGCGACAAGCGTTGCGGGACGGAAATTTTTACGGTTAATTTGATAGCGGTTAAGCGACGCTGCAAGTTCCGCACATTTTATGTGAACAAGATTGTGGACAAGTGCCGGACTCGGTCGCGAAGTCCATGATTTCAAAGGACTTTTTTGTACTGCATCAAAAACGTGCAGATTTTATCTGTCAGCTTTGGCAAAACGGCCGGCCTCGGCAAGAAAATGTTGCACGGCCGGCAGCGCGTCCGCCTGCCGGCACACCAAAGTTAACGGCGCGCTGAATCCGCCGCCGCTTTCAAGCAGGCGGCAATACACCACCTGGTCGGTGTGGAAGCCATTCATCGATGCCGGCACAACGGAAATACCGACGCCGGAAGCAACCAGGCAGATATTGGTCAGCATGCGGTCGACTTCGACCGCGATCTTGGGCGAGAATCCGGCGCGCACGCAGGCATCGATAAAACTGGAATACATGCCGGTAGCGCCCGGGTTGCGGACCAGGATGAACTGTTCGTCGCGCAATGACTTTAGGGAAATCGCCGGCATGTCTTTTTTCGGCCGTTTTTGCAAAAGCGCATGTCCGACAGGCAGGACCAGCAGCATTTCCTCGTCAAGCAAACGGTGGAACGCCAGCCCGGGTGGACGGCTGACCGGCATGCGCAGGAAGCCGAGGTCAAGTTTTCCCGAGGCGACCGCGCTCGTCAGTTCCGCCGCATTGCCTTCGCTGAATTTGACAGCGACGCCGGGTTTTGCCGCGCGGTGCGCCCGCAGGATCTCCGGAATCAAGGGATGCGCTGCCGCCGAACTGGTGAATCCAACGGAAATCATGCCTTCGATTCCATTGGCGGCGCGTGCCGCCCGCTGCACGCCCTGGGTGACATTGGCCAGGATCGACTTCGCCTCGTGCAAGAACACCTCGCCGCCGATGCTGAGGTCGACTCCTTTCGGGTGCCGGTGGAACAGTGTAAATCCCAACTCGTTCTCCAGCATGCGGATCTGCTGGCTGAGCGGGGGTTGCTGCATGTTCAGCCGTTTGGCCGCGCGTGTGAAATTCCCCTCCTCGGCAACAACCACAAAATAACGCAAATGCCTCAGTTCCATGACTCAGTTCCATGATCCTATCAATGCAATACATATAAAGTATAGAGATGCCTTCTTTATTATATTTTACATTGGCTACGCGCACTCCTATTATCAGTTGCGTGACCACATCGGCAATTTCAACGGGACTTTAAGCATGGACAATATAAAACGGCGGACCTTGTTAGGCGCGGGATTCCTGGGAGCATCGGCGCTGATCGCCCCGCGCGTGCTTTACGCGGCATCCTCGTCCATGGAACGACAGGAGATTCCTCTTTGGTCCAGGCCGCCTGGAGGAAACGGCCCCGACGGACCGGAACAGACCAATGCGAAGGGCTCTGTCACCAACGTCTCCCGCCCGCGCCTGGTGGTCTATCGTCCCGAGCGGCCTGACGGCAGCGCTGTATTGGTGATTGCCGGCGGCGGCTATGGGCATATCGAGCGGGGAAGCGAAAGCATCCCGGCAGCCCAGTGGCTGCAATCGCTTGGCGTCACCGTATTCGAACTGGTCTATCGTTTGCCCGGCGAAGGCTGGTCGAACATCGCGCCGTTCCAGGACGGCCAGCGCGCCATGCGCCTGATCCGTGCATTGGCGCCGAAGTATGAACTGGCGGCCAACCGCATCGGCATCCTCGGCTTTTCCGCCGGCGGCCATCTGGCGGGAACCACGGCGGCGGAACCGGATGCCCGGCGCTACCAGGCCATCGACGCGGCCGACCAGTTTTCCGCGCGTCCCGATTTCGCCGGATTGATCTACCCCGTGCTTACCTTCATGCCGCCCTACGACAACACGCGCTCGCGCCGTGAAATTATCGGCAAGCATCCGGACCTTGCGGCCAGCGAAGAATTCTCGGTGGAACGGCATGTCACCAGCGGCATGCCGCCAACCTTCCTGGCGCAAGCCGCAGACGATCCGATTTCGCCGATCCAGAACAGCCTGCTGATGTTCAATGCGCTCAAGGCTGCGCAAATCCCGGCGGAAATGCATGTGTTCCAGGATGGCGGACATGGCTGGGGACTGGGAAAACCGGGCAGCCAGCCGCATGCCTGGCCGGGCTTGTTCGAATCCTGGACAGCGCACAACGGCTGGACAAAAACAGCCTGATACCGCACCCGATACTGTCAGTCCGAAGTTCCACACATATTATGTGAACAAGATTGTGGACAAGTGTTTAACTCGAAGCATAAGTCAATGATTCGAAAGGGTTTTTTAGCGCTGCATGAAAAACGTGCAGCGCTCTCCTCTCCCGCGCCGGCAAAGTTCTCCACAGATTTTGGGGATAACTATGTGCACAAGCGCACTGGATTCACGAGAAGTCCTTGATTGGAAACATCTTTTCACTACTGTTGGCGGCAAGTGCAAATGCGCCTCAAACAGCGGTTTACAGATAGCGATGACGTTTTCCACGGATCTTTCTTAGCCGTTTCGCCATGGCCCCGCCCGCGGATATCCACAAGCCCCGGCTGATCCGCAGTTACCCACAGAATTTGTGGATAAGCTTGTGCGCAAGCGCACTGCAATCTGGGCAAGCCTTTGATTTGTTTCGCTTTTCCATTGATGATCAGCGACCGTGCTTTACAATGGCAAGCTCCAGCAAATCACGCGCCAATAAAGAACCCCGGAAAGCCCGTATGAATTTCTCCAGCGACACCGACCTCCGTTCCAGCGGACCGCCAGTACTGACGGTTTCCGCCTTGAATCAAGCCGTGGCGCGTTTGCTGGAACGCAGCTTCCCGCTGGCCTGGGTGGCGGGCGAGATATCGAATTTCAAAAGCTATGCCTCCGGCCACTGGTACTTCACCTTGAAAGACGATGCGGCGCAAGTGCGCGGCGTGATGTTCAAGGGCCGCGCCCAGCATGCCGGCTTTACCCCGCGCGACGGCGACAAGGTGGAAGTGCGGGCGCTGGTGACGCTGTACGCCGCACGCGGCGACTACCAGCTCAACGTCGAAGCGATCCGGCGCGCCGGCGTCGGCAACCTGTATGAAGCGTTCTTGCGCCTGAAAGAAAAACTCAATGCGGAAGGCTTGTTCGATCCGGCCCGCAAACGGCCGCTGCCGCCATTCGCCCGCACCATCGGCATCGTCACCAGCCTGCAGGCGGCGGCGCTGCGCGATATCCTGAGCGCCCTGGCGCGCCGCGCGCCGCATGTGCGCGTGATCCTTTATCCGACCCCGGTCCAAGGCGACGGCGCAGCAGAGAAAATCGCACGCGCCATCAATACCGCTGCCGCGCGCGCCGAATGCGAGCTGCTGCTGGTGTGCCGCGGCGGCGGCAGCATCGAAGATTTATGGTCGTTCAATGACGAAGCGGTAGCGCGCGCCATCGTCGCCGCGCCGATGCCGGTGATTTCCGGCGTCGGCCACGAAACCGATTTCACGATTGCCGATTTCGCCGCCGACCTGCGCGCCGCGACCCCGACCGCCGCCGCCGAACTGGCGACAGTGCCGCGCGCCGAATGGCTGGCGACGCTGGAAACGCACGCCGACGACCTGACCCGCGCCCTGCGCCGCCAGTTGGCCGAAACCGGCCAGACCCTGGACTGGCTGAGCCGGCGCCTGAGCAGTCCGGCCACCACCATCGCCCACGAACGCGTCAAGCTGCAAAGCCTGCAAGCCAGGCTGCTGCACGCCACCCGCATTCCGTTGACGCAATCGCGTCACGCATTGCTGAACCTGCGCACCCGCTGGGCCGCACAGATACCCAGCACGATTGCGCCGCGCATTGCGCTGCTGGAACAGAGCCGGCGCCTCAACGGCGCGCTGGCCGCGCAAAACCGCGATCGCCGCCAGGCATTGGCAGCGCTCAATGCGCAGCTGGAGCTGCTGAATCCGCAATGCACGCTGGAACGCGGCTACGCCATCGTCTCGGACGCCAAGGGCCATGTGATCCGGACGCCGCAGGCGCTGCAGCCGCGCCACGTGATCACCGTGCAACTGGCCGAAGGCAGCGCCCAGGTCGGCATAGACAGCGTGCAGGCGACGCTGGATTGAACGAATGTTTTTTTGTGATGCAAGTCACATAGCGGATGGAATAAAAGCGCAAGCATGCTGCATGGAATAGCTAAGCGCTTTACAATAGCTCTCTCCAGAATCTGTTCACGGCACTAGATGACTAGATGTATAGGCAACAGCTTCTTTGTAATTCCAATAAAACTATAGAAAGGACGCACCATGGCACACACACTCCCGCCTCTCCCGTACGATCTGGACGCACTGGCTCCGCACATCTCCAAGGAAACCCTGGAATTCCACTATGGTAAGCATCACCAGACCTATGTGACCAACCTGAACAACCTGGTTCCGGGCACAGAATTCGAAAACTCCACTCTGGAAGAGATCGTCAAGAAATCGTCCGGCGGCATTTTCAACAATGCAGCGCAGATCTGGAACCACACGTTCTACTGGCACAGCCTGTCGCCACAAGGTGGCGGCGCACCAACCGGCGCATTGGCAGATGCGATCAATGCAAAATGGGGTTCGTTCGACAAGTTCAAGGAAGAACTGACCAAGACTGCAGTCGGCACGTTCGGCTCCGGCTGGGCATGGCTGGTCAAAAATGCTGACGGTTCGCTCGGCCTGGTGTCGACTTCCAATGCAGCCACTCCGCTGACCACCGACGCCAAGCCGCTGATTACTGTCGACGTCTGGGAACATGCTTACTACATCGACTACCGCAATGCCCGTCCAAAATACCTGGAAGCATTCTGGGCATTGGCGAACTGGGAATTTGCTTCGAAGAATTTCGCATAAGCAAATTCGTAAATATCGATAAACATTAAAACTTTATCGACATCGCAAAAATAGCGCCCGCTTACGCCGGCGCTATTTTTTTATCTGCAAGCCAAATCGCCTAAGTTTGCTCGGGCTTCGCGATCGCCCGCCACAACATCCTGAACAGCGCATTCGCCTGCAACGCCAGCGCTTCTTTTTCGCCGCGCATGGTGTGCATGTGCACCAGCCTTTCCAGGATGCCGATGAAATAATCCAGCAGGATTTTTTCATCCACTTCATCGGTCAGCACGCCTTGCGCCCTGCCGTCGGTCAGCGTCTTCATCAACACTTCCATCATTTCGGGCTGGCGGAAAGTACGGTCGCGTCCCCATGCGCTGATCTGCAGCGAACTCATGATGAGCTGGCTGACCTTGGGGTTGCGGTCGAAAAAATCCAGCACCACCCAGAACACCTTGCGCAACTTGTCCTGGCAGCTCTCGATGCCTTGCAAGTGATCGAGCATGCGCGACGCCAGCGTGCCCAGCCAGGTTTCCAGGCAGGCAAACAACAATGCTTCCTTGCTGCCGTAGTATTTATAGATGGTTTGCAGGGAGACGCTGGCGGCGCTGGCGATTTCGCCGTAGGCGACGCTATGGAATTCGCGTTCCGAAAACAAGTCCAGCACGGTGTTTTCTATCCTCTGCCTGATCAAGGGCTTGAGCAAGGCGCGATCCAATATGATTTTCTGTTTTTCCGAAGCCATGGATTTTGTTATGGTTTTGCCATATGTGTAATTAATATTACTATTGAATCGACAGTCAATTTCCGCCCAGGTTTAGAGTGGATTACCAATTGACGCTGGCCGCTGCTTTAACTACAGTGGGCATTCAGGATGAATCAGCAGCAAGCTAAGTGTAATTTTAATTACTAGAACATACAAGCCGGAGACGCTATGACTGAAGCCTATATTTTCGATTCCGTACGGACCCCGCGCGGCAAGGGCAAGAAGGACGGCAGCCTGCACCAGGTCACGCCGGTCAACCTGCTGGCCCAGCTGCTGCAAGCGCTGGAACAGCGCAACCGCCTCGATACTTCGCAGGTCGACGACGTCGTGCTCGGCTGCGTGACGCCGGTCGGCGAGCAAGGCGCCGATATCGCCCGCACCGCGGTGCTGTATGCCGGCTGGGACCAGTCGGTGGCGGGCGTGACGCAATCGCGCTTTTGCGCCTCGGGCCTGGAATCGGTCAACCTGGCGGCGATGAAAATCATGTCCGGCCAGGAGCAGCTGGTGGTGGCCGGCGGCGTCGAAAGCATGTCGCGCTGGGCCATGGGTTCGGACGGCGGCGCCTGGTTCATGGATCCACGGGTCAACCAGGTTACGGGCTTTGCGCCGCAAGGCATAGGCGCCGACCTGATTGCGACGCTGGAAAATTTCTCGCGCAGCGATGTCGACAACTTTGCGCTGCAATCGCAGCAGAAAGCTGCACGCGCCCGGGCCGAAGGCCGTTTCAGCAAATCGCTGGTCGCGGTCAAGGACCTGAATGGCATGGTGGTGCTGGACCATGACGAATACATCCGTGCGCAAACCACTATTGAAAACCTGGCGGCGCTAAACCCTGCCTTCGAACAGATCGGCCAGATGGGTTTCGACGCCACCGCGCTGCGCAAGTACACCACCATCGAAAAGATCAACCATGTGCACCACGCCGGCAATTCTTCCGGCATCGTCGACGGCGCTGCGCTGGTGCTGGTCGGCAGCAAGGAGATGGGCCAGAAACTGGGACTGAAGCCACGCGCCCGGATTGTCGCCACTGCCGTCACCGGCTCGGAGCCGACCATCATGCTGACCGGTATCGCCCCTGCTGCGCGCAAAGCGCTGGCCAAGGCCAAGATGTCGGCCAAGGATATCGACCTGTTTGAAATCAATGAAGCGTTTGCCGCAGTCGTGATGCGCGCCATCCGCGACCTGGAGATTGACCCGGAGCGGGTCAACGTCAACGGCGGTTCCATCGCCATGGGCCACCCGCTGGGCGCAACCGGCGCCATGATCCTCGGCACCGCGCTCGACGAGCTGGAGCGCAGCGGCAAGAAGACTGCCCTGATCTCGCTGTGCGTAGGCGGCGGCATGGGCATCGCCACCATCATTGAACTAGTTTAACTATTGCGGGACAGAGTTTAAGAGCCACCGTAGCGTGGCGAATTACTCTGTCCTCAACATTTCAGAGAGTTAGATCATGAGCGTAAATTTTCAGAAAGACAGCGACAATATCGTGACCTTGACCCTGGACATGCCGGGGCGTTCGATGAATGTATTGAACGAAGCGCTGACCGCGCCTTTCATGGAGGCGATCGCCGCCATCGAAGCCGACCCGGCCGTCGCCGGCGTCATCATCACCTCGGGCAAGGCGGATTTCGTGGCCGGCGCCGATATCGAAAAACTGTTCCAGATCACCGAAGCACAAACGGCCTTCGAACTGGTGCAGCAATTCAAAGGTTTCCTGCGCCGCCTCGAACTATGCGGCCGGCCGGTGGTGGCCGCGCTGAACGGCACCGCGCTGGGCGGCGGACTGGAGCTGGCGCTGGCCTGTCATCACCGCATCGCCATCAACAATCCGAAAGCCAAGTTCGGCCTGCCGGAAGTCAAGCTCGGCCTGCTGCCGGGCGGCGGCGGCACGCAACGCCTGCCGCGCATGATCGGCATCCAGGGCGCGCTGCAGCTGATGTTGGAAGGCAAGGAGCTGCGCGCCGAAGAAGCGCTGCAGCAAGGCATCATCCAGGAACTGGCGAGCGACAGGGAAGACTTGCTGGCCAAAGCCAAAGCCTGGTGCCTGGCCAATCCCAAGGCCAGGCAGCCGTGGGACGACAAGAAATTCCGCTGGCCCGGCGGCGACTCGCGCAGCCCGGGCAACGGCCAGCTGTGGGCGATCGCGCCATCCATGGCAAGCGCCAAGACCCATGGCAATTATCCGGCGGCGACCAACATCATGAGCTGCGTATTCGAAGGCGGCATCGTCGATTTCGATACCGGCTGCGAAATCGAATCGCGCTACTTCGTCAACTGCGCCTTGTCGCCGGTCGCCAAGAACATGATCGGCACCTTGTGGTTCCAGCTGAACGCCATCAACAAGGGCAAGTCGCGCCCGGAAGGCATCGCGCCATCCAAGGTCAGCAAGGTAGGTATATTAGGCGCCGGCATGATGGGCGCCGGCATCGCCTATGCCTCGGCCAAGGCGGGCATACAAGTGGTGTTGCTGGACAACAGCCTGGAAACCGCCGAAAACGGCAAGGACTATTCCAGCAAGCTGCTCGACAAGGCGGTCAAGCGCAAGCAGCAAACCGCGGAAGGCAAGCAAGCCCTGCTGGACCGCATCAGCCCGACCGTGGATTTCGGCGACCTGGCAAGCTGCGACCTGATTATCGAGGCAGTGTTTGAAGACCGCGAGATCAAGGCAACAGTGACCCGCAAAACCGAAGCGCTGATCAGCGCCGACGCGGTGTTTGCCTCGAACACCTCTACCCTGCCGATCACCGGCCTGGCGCAAGCCAGCGTGCGGCCGGAAAATTTCATCGGCCTGCATTTCTTCTCGCCGGTGGACAAGATGCCGCTGGTCGAAATCATCGTCGGCCGGCAGACCAGCCAGCAAACGCTGGCGCGCGGTTTCGACTATGTGCAGCAGATCAAGAAAACACCGATCGTGGTCCACGATTCACGCGGCTTCTACACTTCGCGCGTATTCGGCACCTATGTGATGGAAGGCTTGAAATTACTGATGGAAGGCCAGCATCCGCGCGCCATAGAGATGGCCGGCTTGCAGGCCGGCATGCCGGTGGGACCGCTGGCGGTGCACGATGAAGTCAGCCTGTCCTTGTCGCTGCATATCCTGCAACAGACGCGCAAGGATTTCGCCGAAGCCGGCAAGCCTTTCGCCGGCCATCCGGCCGATGCCGGGCTGGAGAAAATGGTGGCCCAGCTGGACCGCAAAGGAAAAAAAGCCGGCAAGGGATTTTATGATTATCCCGAAAACGAAAGCAAGCACCTGTGGCCCGGCCTGCAGCAGGCCTTCCCGCTCGCAGCCACGCAGCTGCCGCAAAAGGACCTGATCGAACGTTTGATGTTTGTGCAAGCCAACGAAGCTGCCAAATGTTATGAGGAACAGGTGGTGCTGACCGTCGCCGACGCAAATATCGGCAGCATTTTCGGCTGGGGCTTTGCGCCATTCCAGGGCGGCGCCCTGCAATACATCAATGCCTACGGCGTCGCCGATTTTGTCCGGCGCGCGAACCAGCTGTCAGAGCAGTTCGGCGGTTATTTCGCGCCGGCCGCGATACTGGTTAAAATGGCGGAACAAGGCAAACACTTCGAATGACAAGCTGCGGCTCTTCCTCGGCAACGACGAAGAGCCGCAGCCTGTTCAACCGATCTTGCTGGCGTCGAACAGGGAAGGAATGCGCTGGGCCAGCATCAGGTCGCCCTTCAGTTTCAGCTTGCCGCTCATGAACGCCATGGCGCCGTTGAGTTCGCCTTTCAGCATGGCCTTCAAGTCTTCGTCCGCCATGGTCAGCGCCACATCCGGCGCATCGACCACGCCTTCATGCGCAGTGCATGTGCCATGATCGATCAGCAAATACATCGGTTTCGAAATATCGAACTGGATGCTGCTTTTCATGTCCGCCGCCGCTACGGTGTTCAGGCCCGACGGCATGAGCTTGATGATGTCGTTGACTGTCATTGCTGTTCCTCTGGTTGTTTAAAATCCGTACTATCGCTTGTCATTCCCATCCGACCGCGTTGCGTATCTGCAGTTCCTTCTCCATCAGCGCGGCGTAACGTTTTTCCACTTCGCCGCGCTTGACTTTCATGGTCGGCGTCATCAGCCCGTTGTCTATGCTCCAGGCGTCTTTCAGCACCACGCATTTGGCGATCTTTTCATGCGGCTCCAGCGTAGCATTGACCAGCGCCATGTCGGCGATCAGCTGCTGCTCTACTTCTGCGCGCGGCTTGCTGCGCGCAGCGGCGGTCAGGGTCACCGCCATTATCGGCTGGTTCATGCCGCTGCCGATGAACAACAGGTTCTCCAGGTCGGTATTGCGCGCCAGCGAACATTCGATAGGCGCCGGCGCCACATATTTTCCCTTGGCGGTTTTAAAGATGTCTTTGACGCGGCCGGTAATATACAGGTAACCGTCCTGGTCCACCCTGCCTTTATCGCCGGTGCGCAGGTAGCCATCCGCGGTGAAGGCGGCACTGGTGCTCTCGGGGTCTTTGTAGTATCCCATCATCAGTCCCGGATGCTTGAACAGGATTTCGCCTTCATCCGACAATCTGAATCCCGCGTTCGGCGGCGGCTTGCCGACCGAACCGCTGCGGTTATTGCCCGGCAGGCAAGCGCTGGAATAGACCGAAGCTTCGGTAGGCGCATAACCTTGCAGCACTTCCAGTCCCAGGTTGCGGCGGTACCAGTCCAGCAACGCCACCGGTATGGGTGCCGCGCCGGACAGGCAGATGCGGGTATTCTGCAAGCCGACCGCGGTGCGGATCTTGCGCCGGATAATGTTCCGCAACAGGGGAATCGCCATCAGCCGGTCCAGCTTCCGCTGCGGCATCTTGTGCAGGATGGCGTTCTGTATCCGGCTGTAAACCAGCGGCACGCCGAAGAAACGGGTCGGCGCCACCTGCGCCAGCTGCTCGCCCATCTTGTCGACGTTTTCCAGGAAATGCACTTCGCCGCCGTTGTAGCAGCTGGGGATGGCGATCGCAAAGCGCTCGAATGCGTGCGCCAGCGGCATGTATGAAAAATAGCGTTCCTGGGTGGGCGACGGCGCCAGGTCCATGATGCTGTACACCGCGAACAATACGTTGCCGTAGCTGAGCATCACCCCCTTCGGATTGCCGGTGGTGCCGGAAGTGTAGATCAGGGTCATCAGCGCCTCCTGCGGCGGCGCCTGGTAGTGTTCCAGCGGTTGGTTGGCAGCGACCAGCTCATCCCATTTGAACTGGCCCGCCGGCGTTTCCTGGTAGGGAAACGAGATGGTGCGGACCGACCCAGGAATCGCACCCATGAAATCGCCGGCGTCCGGCATGGGGCCGAGGAACACTGCCTTGGCCTCGCTATGCTCGAAGATATAACGTGTGGTGGCTGCCGCCTGTTTCGGGTACATGCCGACGCTGACATGGCCAGCCATGGCAATCGCCAGGTCGGCCATGATCCAGTGCGCGGTGTTGCGGCCGGAGATGCAGATGCGGCTGCCGGGCTCCCAGTCCATCGCCTTCAGCGCTGCCGCCATGCGCCTGACCTGGTCGCTGCCCTGGCCTCTGGTGATGGCTCGCCACTGGCCGTCGACCGGTTGGAACAGCCAAGGCATGTCTGGCTTCTGCGACGCCCACTGCAACAGCATTTGCACCGGATTCTTTTGCACGTCCATATTGTCTCCTCGCCCATCGATCTGGATAACCGCTTGCCGATATTTTTATTCTGCTGGACAACCTTGTTTCAAATCGCGCCGCTTGCGCGCAGTGCGGCTAACGCCGCCGCGCCAAATCCCAATTCTCCCAGAACGCTGGAGGTATCCGCTCCCAATGCCGGGCAATCGCCAGCCGTGCCGGCAGCGTCGCTGAACTTGATCGGCAGGTCCGGCAACGGCTTGCCGTCTTCCATCCGCACCAGGCCGCGTGCCTTGACCTGCGGGTTATCCAGCGCTTCCTGCGGGGTGTAGATGCCCGATACGCAGCAGTCGCGATCAGCCAGCAGCAACTCCCACGCATCGCGCGAGCGGGTCTTGAATAACGCCTCCAGGGCGCTCCGCAGCGCTGCGCCATCCGGCCCTGGCGCCAGCGGCAAGGCCGCCAGGTCGGGCCGCTCTACAGCCTTGCAGAAATTGAGGAAGAATTTAGGCTCCAACGCTGCCATCGCCACGTGCTTGCCGTCGGCGCAGGCGTAAATGCTGTAGTTGGCGAGGCCGCCGCTCAAGATATCGCCGCCGCGCGCCGCGCTCGCGCCTAGGGTGCGGATGGTTGCCAGCGACAGCGCCTGCAGCGCCAGCGTGCCGTCCAGCATGCCGATGTCGACCATGGTGCCCTGGCCCGAGGCGCGGGCGCCTATCACCGCCGCCAAGATGCCCAGGGCGCAGGTCAACGCGCCGCCGGCCAGGTCGGCGCTCTGGAAGTTCGACAGCGCCGGCGGACCGCCGGCGGCGCCGCTCTGGTCCAGCAGGCCGGCGTAGGCGCAGTAATTCATGTCGTGCCCGGCCCGGTCCTTGTAGGGGCCGGTCTGGCCGTAACCGGTCAGCGCGGCGTAGACCAGGCGCGGATTGATGATCTTCAGCTCCTGGTAGCCGCAGCCCAGCTTGTCCATCACGCCGGGCCGGAACGATTCGATCAAGACATCGGCCTGCGACACCATGACCTTCAGCACGGCGACCGCTTCCGGCTGCCGCAAATCCAGGGTCACCGATTTCTTGCCGCGATTGACCAGGGTAAACAATTCAGGCGACAGCATGCGTGCGTAATCGCCGCCTTGCGGCTCTTCCAGCTTGACCACTTCGGCCCCCATCTGCGCCAGGTATAGGCTGCAAAAGGGACCGGGCAGCAAACGGGTCAGGTCGAGCACCCGGATGCCGGACAGCAGCGGATTAGCCATTGCGGGTCATGGCGGGTTATGACTTTCTCTGGCCGAAGGGCGAGCCGACGTCCTGCACGATGGACATCAGCGATTCGCCTATGCTGGCAGGATAAGTAGCGTCGTCGAAATCGGTTATCCCTTGCCAATGTTCGGCGACCTGCTCGGGACCGAAAGCCTGTCCGTGGAAATGATGGCCTTGCGTGCGCTGCCAGCGCAGCTTGGCGTGGAAGCCAGCGCCGACCTCGAACAAGCTGCCGTTCTCCCGGCAACTCTCGTGACACAGGTATGCCGCCAGCGGCGCCACGAACTCCGGCTTGAGCGCTTCCATCATCTGCGGCGGCATCACCGTTTCCGAGATGCGCGAGCCGGCCAGCGGCGCGATGGTGTTGACCAGTACGTTCTTGGCGGCGCCTTCGATCGCCAGCGTATTCGCCATGCCGATCAGGCCCATCTTCGCCATGCTGTAGTTGGCCTGGCCGAAATTGCCGTAGATGCCGGCAGCCGAAGTGGTCATGACGATGCGGCCGTAACCCTTGTTGCGCATGTGCGGCCAGGCGGCATGGGTGACACGGAAAGCGCCCAGCACGTGGACGCGGTAGATCAGGTCCCAGTCGTCGGCGCTCATCTTGGCGAAACTGCTGTCGCGCAGGATGCCGGCATTGTTGATCACGATGTCGACGCCGCCGAAATGGTCGAGCGCGGTCTGCACGATCTGGCTGCCGTCTTCCACCGAGTCGTAGTTGGCGACCGCGCTGCCGCCGGCCGCCTTGATCTCCGCCACCACCTGGTCGGCAGCGGCGCTGGACTTGCCGCCGCCATGGACGTCTCCGCCCAGGTCATTCACCACTACATGGGCGCCGCGCGCGCCCAGCAGCAAGGCATGCACCCGGCCCAGGCCATTGCCGGCGCCGGTGACAATCGCCACCCGGCCGTCGTAGTTCAATTCATTTTGCAATTCATTTTCCATAGTCTGCATCTTTATTCAAAATAGAAAAACCCGTACTCATATTGACCGGGAAATAATCTCTTTCATGATTTCATTGGTGCCGCCATAGATACGCTGGGCGCGCGCATCGATATACGCACGCGCAATCGGATACTCCTGCATGAAACCGTAACCGCCATGCAATTGCAAGCACTGATCCAGCACCTTGCCTTGCAGGTCGGAACACCAGTACTTGGCGGCGGCAGCGGCATCCACCCGCAGCTCGCCCTCGACTTCCAGCTCGACGCAGCGATCCACAAACACGCGCGCGATCTGCAATTCGGTTTTCATCTCGGCCAGCTTGAAGCGCGTGTTCTGGAACGACGACACGGCGCGGCCGAAGGCCTGCCTGTCGCGTGTGTATTCGATGGTCGCAGTGAGCATGGCTTCCGCATTGGCGACCGAGGTGATCGCGATCAGCAGCCGCTCCCAGGCCAGTTCTTGCATCAGCATGGTGAAACCGGCGCCGACCTGGCCGACGATGTTGCTCTTCGGGACCCGCACATTTTCAAAGAACAGTTCGCAGGTATCCTGCGCCTTCATGCCGATCTTCTTCAGCGGTTTGCCCTTGCTGAAGCCGGGCCGGTCGGCCTCGATCACCAGCAAGGACACATTCTTCGCTCCGCGGCTCTTGTCGCCGACCTTGACCGCCACCACCGCCATGTCGCTGTTATAGCCGTTGGTGATGAATATCTTGGAGCCGTTGACGATGTAGTCGTCGCCGTCCTCGATCGCCGTGGTCTGTATCGCCTGCAGGTCCGAGCCGGTGCCCGGTTCGGTCATCGCGATCGCCGTGATCGCGGTGCCGGCGGCCATCTTCGGCAGCCAGGCCTGCTTCAGCTCTTCGCTGCCGTAACGCAGCAGGTAAGGCGCCACGATGTCGGAATGCAGCGGCCAGCCTATGCCCGAGGCGTTGCTGCTGGCCAGCTCTTCCAGCACGATGGTGCTGAACTTGCGGTCGACGCCGGAGCCGCCGTAGTTCTCCGGCATGTTGGTGCACAGGAAACCCAGTTCGCCGGCGCGCTGCCAGACATCGCGATCGACAAAACCCTGCTCCTCCCAGGCGGCATGGCGCGGCAAGACTTCAGCCTGCAGGAAACGGCGCAAGCTCTGGCGAAACTCTTCATGGTCGGAATTGAACAGCAGGCGCGGGATCATGCACGGCTCCGGCAAACGGCAAGACCGGCGGAGCCGGCGGTACGGCAGGTAAGTGCATGAGGCATGGTGTCTCCTGATATTTTTATTGTGTAATTTAATTTACACTTACATCGATCGCAGGTTAAAAATCATCCGGATTGATGGTATTTGAGAATACACCGATTTTCAATATGAAAGCTAGAGACAGGTCTCGGACTACTGGTAATTATTATTACACTACGATCGATTTCCGAAGCCACCTCTATGCAGCAACGGCGAGCCGGAAACCAAGCTTTTAGATCAGGCAGCATCCCGTCTTTCATTGCGCATAAGAAAAACAAACATTGCGCGGCTGACAAACTCACCTATAGAATCCGGCTTTACAGCGAGGCCGCTGCTGTCACGCAGTCGTCATATGACTTCGCTACCATAAAAAATTTTACGGAGGCCCTGATGAAATTGAAAGCACTGGCTATCGCTTGCACACTAGCGACCATGAGCATTGCGGCGCATGCCGCCACCGAGATATCGTGGTGGCATTCGATGGCCGGCGCGCTCGGCGACCGCGTCAACGGCCTCGCCGACGAATTCAACAAGAGCCAGTCGGAATACAAGGTCACCCCGGTTTACAAAGGCGCCTACGACGAAGCCATGGCAGCGGCGACCGCCGCTTATCGCGCCGGCAACGCCCCCGATATCCTGCAGGTGTTCGAAGTCGGCACTGCCACCATGATGTACTCCAAGGGCGCCATCAAGCCGGTGTCGGAAGTCATGAAGCTGGCCGGCGAATCGTTCGATCCTTCCGCCTACGTGCCAGCCATCGGCGGCTATTACGCCGCGCCCAAAGGCGGCGGCCTGCTGTCGCTGCCGTTCAACAGTTCGACCACAGTGATGTTCTATAACAAGGACATGTTCACCAAGGCGGGGCTCGATCCCAACAAGCCGCCGGTGACCTGGCAGGAACTCGCGGTCGACGCCGCCAAGCTGAAAGCCAGCGGCGCCAAATGCGCCTACACCACCACCTGGCAATCGTGGGTCGAGCTGGAATCGTTCTCGACCTGGCACAACGTTGAATTCGCCTCCAAGAACAACGGTTTCGACGGCCTCGACACGCGCCTGAAATTCAACAGCCCGCTGCACGTCAAGCATATCGAAAACCTGGCCAACTGGGCCAAGCAGGGTTACTTCACCTACGCCGGCCGCAAGGATGAAGCCACCTCGAAATTCTATGCCGGCGAATGCGGCATCCTGACCGGTTCGTCGTCCAGCTATGCAGACATCGCGAAGAATTCCAAGTTCAAGTTCGGCATCGCTACCCTGCCGTATTACAACGACGTCCCGGGCGCGCCGCAAAACACCATGATAGGCGGCGCTTCGCTGTGGGTCATGGGCGGCAAGAAAACCGAGGACTACAAGGGCGTCGCCAAGTTCTTCAAGTTCCTGTCGAAACCGGAAGTGCAAGCCAAATGGCATCAGGAAACCGGCTACCTGCCGACCACCACCGCGGCTTACGAAATCACCCGGAAGTCCGGTTTCTATGAGCGCAATCCCGGCACCGATGTTCCGGTCAAGCAGATGATCACCAAGACCACCGACAAGTCGCGCGGCATCCGCCTCGGCAACATGCCGCAGATCCGCACCATCATCGATGAAGAACTGGAAAACGTCTGGACCGGCAAGATCACGCCGAAACAGGCGCTGGACACCGCGGTGGAGCGCGGCAACCTGCTGCTGGAACGTTTCGAAAAAACCAACAAGTAAAACAGCCTGATATCTGGCTGTTCCCGCAGTGTTGACCTACACTGCGGGAATTGCATTTCGTCATACCCTGAAATCCCGCGCCAACGCGGATGCTCCGGTCAGAAAGCCTCATCTTGGAAAAACGCGCTCGCTTCAAGTCTGCCTGGCTGCCCTATGCGCTGGTCGCACCGCAGATCATCGTTACCCTGTTGTTCTTCGTCTGGCCGGCGGTGCAAGCACTGTACCAGTCGATGCTGCTGCAGGACGCCTTCGGCGGTTATTCCGAATTCGTCTGGTTCGACAATTTCCGCACCCTGTTCGCAGACAGCAATTACCTTGCCTCGTTCAAGACCACTGCGGTGTTTTCCATCCTGGTCGCCGTGCTCGGCCTGTCGCTATCGCTGATGCTGGCGGCCTTTGCCGATCGCGTGGTGAAAGGCTCGGCCATTTACAAGACCTTCCTGATCTGGCCTTACGCCGTATCGCCGGTGGTGGTTGGCGTACTGTGGATGTTCATGCTGAGCCCCACGCTGGGGATCGTCTCCAACTGGCTGCATTACATCGGCATCGACTGGAACCATGTGCTGAACGGCCGCCACGCGATGATACTGATCGTGATCGCCGCCGTCTGGAAGCAGGTCAGCTACAACTTCCTGTTTTTCCTGGCCGGCCTGCAAGCGATACCGAAGTCGCTGATCGAAGCCGCCGCGATCGACGGCGCCGGCCCGGTCAAGCGTTTCGCCACCATCATTTTCCCGCTGCTGTCGCCGACCACTTTTTTCCTGCTGGTGGTGAACATCGTCTATGCCTTCTTCGACACCTTTGCGATCATCGAAGCCACCACCCAGGGCGGCCCCGGCAAGGATACCGAGATCCTGGTCTACAAGGTCTTCATCGACGGTTTCAAGGGCGGCGACCTGGGCGGCGCCGCGGCGCAGTCGGTAGTCCTGATGACCATCGTCATCGTGCTCACCGTGGCGCAGTTCAAGTATGTTGAAAAGAAAGTCCAGTACGCATGAAAACTGTCACGAAAGCCGTCCATGATTGAGCGCCGTCCCATCCTCGACATGGTGAGCCACCTGGTGCTGATCCTGGGCGTCATCATCATCGCCTTCCCGCTGTATGTGGCTTTTGTCGCCAGCACGCAGACCGCGCAAGAAGCCGCGGCAGCGCCTTTGTCGCTGCTGCCCGGCAGCCATCTTGTCGAGAACTATGGCGCCCTGCTGACCAAGGGCGCCTCCGGCAACGTCTCGGCGCCGCCGGTGGCGCGCATGCTGCTGGTGAGCCTGATATCGGCGCTGACGATTGCGATCGGCAAGATCTCGATTTCCATGCTGTCGGCATTCGCCATGGTGTACTTCCGGTTCCCCGGACGCTCGCTATTTTTCTGGATGATTTTCATGACCCTGATGCTGCCGGTGGAGGTGCGCATCACGCCGACCTACCAGGTGGTGTCCGACTTCCACATGCTCAACAGCTACCCCGGCCTGACCATACCGCTGATCGCGTCGGCCACCGCCACTTTCCTGTTCCGCCAGTTCTTCCTGACCATCCCCGATGAACTGGCGGAAGCCGCGCGCATCGACGGCGCCGGCCCCTTGCGCTTTTTCAAGGACGTGATCTGGCCGCTGTCGCGCACCAATATCATCGCGCTGTTCGTGATCATGTTCATTTACGGCTGGAACCAGTACTTGTGGCCGCTAATGATCGCCACCAACCAGGACATGTATCCGATCGGCATAGGCATCAAGACCCTGATCGCCGGCGGCGATTCGGCGGTGGAATGGAATATGGTGATGGCCACCCTGGTGCTGGCGATGCTGCCGCCGGGCCTGGTTGTAGTGGTGATGCAAAAATGGTTTGTTAAAGGTCTGGTTGATTCCGAGAAGTGATATGGCAAAAGTACACCTAGAAAACGTCAAGAAAACCTACGGCAAGGCGCCCAAGGCGGTCGATGTCATCCACGGCATTTCGATCGATATCGCCGATGGCGAATTCATCGTCATGGTGGGCCCTTCCGGCTGCGGAAAATCGACCTTGCTGCGCATGGTGGCGGGCCTGGAAGAAGTCACTTCCGGCGACATCGTCATCGGCGACCGCGTGGTCAACCAGCTGGAGCCGAAAGATCGCGACATCGCCATGGTGTTCCAGAACTATGCGCTGTACCCGCACATGAGCGTGTACGAAAACATGGCTTACGGCTTGAAGATCCGCGGCCTCGGCAAGGACGACATCGAAGTGCGGGTGCAGAAGGCGGCCAAGATCCTGGAACTGGGCGCGCTGCTGCAACGCACCCCGCGCCAGCTGTCCGGCGGCCAGCGCCAGCGGGTGGCGATGGGGCGCGCCATCGTGCGCGAGCCGGCGGTATTCCTGTTCGATGAACCGCTGTCCAACCTGGACGCCAAGCTGCGGGTGCAGATGCGCCTGGAAATCCAGAAACTGCACCGCACGCTGGGCACCACCAGCCTGTACGTGACGCATGACCAGGTCGAAGCCATGACCCTGGGCCAGCGCATGATCGTCATGAACGGCGGCCGCGCCGAACAGATAGGCACGCCGGCCGAGGTCTATGCCAGACCCGCCACCACCTTCGTCGCCAGCTTTATCGGCTCGCCGCCGATGAACCTGTTGCAGGGCCGGCTGGCGGAGGACGGCTGCAGCTTCACGCTGGCCAACGCCGACGCCGTCGCACTGCCGTTCGTCCACGGCACAATCGCCGGCCACGATTGCATCATGGGCCTGCGTCCAGAGCAGCTGATCTTCGGCCAGCCCGGTTTGAACCTGCGCGCGGAACTGGTAGAAGCCTTGGGCGCCGACCTGCTGGTGCATGCTTCGATAGGAGACCAGCTGCTGGTGATGCGGGTGCCGGCCGCGACCGCGGTCGTCACAGGCCAGCAAATCACTGCCGGTTTTGATCCCGCGGCCCTGCACTGGTTTGATCCGCAGACAACTCAGCGTATCGAACTGGCATAAAAAAGGGCGCTGACCAGCGCCCTTTTTACTTTCCACCTGCAGTTCAGTTTTGCGGCTGCAGGCGAATCCGCTGCACCGTGGCCTTCTCCACCGCAGCTCGTGAATACAGCAGCGGGAAATATTCCCCCTTGAGCCATTTATCCGCCAGGTCGCGGTAGTGCGGACTGTCCGGATCTCCCGATTGTCCCGGCGAGTTGACCGCGCGCGAATTATCCCAGTTGCCGACGTCGACCACCACCCGGAACGAGGGGCCGTTGGTTTGCAGGAAATCGCTACTGCGATAAGTCGACTGGTTGGGCGAATAGGCGCCGCCATGGGTCGGCATGGGGCCGACATTCAATTTTGCACGGGTAGCTTCATCCACCGCAGCGGCCAGCGGATGCTCCATCAGGTTATGATGCAGCTTGCCCCATTGCCACTGGCTGGTCTCGCTGCCCTGCAGCTTCTGCAGTTCGGCATAAGCATCGCTCAAGCTACTCAATAACACCTGGTCGCGCTTTTGCACGGCGTCCGGGCCAAAACGCGCCTGCGGCTGTTCAAGCGTGTCCAGCAGCACGGCGGTGTCCGGCGCGCCCATCGCTTCCGCCGCCGCCGGGCTCAGCACCGCAGCCTTGAACGCCTTGCCCAAATGCCGCGAGAGCCACACTTCAAACAAGGCGGCTTGCGCCGAATCGGCGCGCTCGACGAAATCCCAGCCGGCAAACAGGTTCAGCGCCGCCTGGGTCTGGGCATCGCTGGAGGACAGCGGTTTCAGCAGCGCCGCCAGGCGCCGCGCCGGGATCGACAGATCATCGTTTTGCAGGCGCATGGAATCTTCCAGCGACACCTTGTTCAGCGACGACAGCACTTCGCTGATGCGCGTGAAGCGTGAATTGTTGGTCCATTCAAAACCGAGCTTGCGTTCGCGATACGGATAACCGTCCGGCAGGTTCATCTGGTTGGCGGAGGCGAACCAGCCCTGCTTCGGGTTGTAGCTGGAAGGCAGCTGGTCGCCCGACCAGAAGCCGGCCCATTCGTAGCGGCCGTCGCCAGGCACCGGCAGCAGGCCGTCCCAGTTGGGACGGATCGGCGCCAGCCCGCCCGGCACCCAGCCGATGTTGCCCTTGGTGTCGGCATACACCTGGTTCTCGGTCGGCGCGCCCCAATGCAGCAGGGAATGCTTGAACTCGACAAAATTCCTGGCGCGCATATAGTCGATGCTGCCGAAATACGGCGACATGCCTGGCTCCAGCCAGCCTGAGCGGACGGCAAAAGCGCGGCTTTTCCCCGGCTCGGAAAAAATCACCGGCCCGTGGCGGCTGAACACCAGTTCGGCAGAAACCGGTTTCCCGCCCTTGACCGGAATCTGTTCCGTGATGATGTTGAACGACTCCCAATTGCCTTGGTATTTATACTGGTCCGAATGCTCGGGGTTGAGCTGGTAGACGTACAGATCTTCCTGGTCGATATTGAAAATCGTCAGGCCGAAGGCGACGCTGCCGTTATGTCCGATAGAAATGCCCGGCAACGCCGGTTCGCCGGCGCCGATCACATTCAGGCCAGGCGCATTGATATGGGCGATGTAGCGCAGCGACGGCGCCGAATATGCGCGGTGCGGATCGTTCGCCATGATGGCGCGGCCGGTCGCCGATTTTGCCGGCGCGACTACCCAGTTGTTGCTGCCTTCGGCGACTTCTTCAGGATTCTCGGCAGCGGCGATCACCACGGCGTCGCTCTGCCCTTTCTGCAAGCTGTCCTTGCTGATCTTCACGCCCTGGGTGGCGAGCTGGAACACTTTCAGCAAATCCTTCGGCAGGCAGGGATCCAGCCCTTCCGGCATCGTCGTCTCCCATTTCGGCGTCAGGCCGAAACGGATCTCATCGGATTTCAGGTCGGCCTTGCAGGCGACATTGGCGCGCGCCACTTCGCTGTCCAGGTTGCGGGTAAGGCCGTGGCTGCGGATGCGCACCACGTCTGCCGCCTGCCATCTGGCCGGCGCATAACCCAGCTGCTTGAATTCAAACGGCAATTTTTCCGGATGGGCGTTGACATAGTCGACATAAGCATTGATGCCGGCCACGAAGGTATTGGCCACCTGCTGCGCGTGCGGGCCGTAGGACTGCCACTCGCGCTGCATGTCGCCGCGGTACAGGAACAGCCGCGCCGCGCGGTCTTGCTGCACGTAGGCCGGGCCGAATACCTGCGCCAGCAGCCCGAGGCCGCGGCGGCGCCACAGATCGATCTGGAACAGGCGGTCACGCGCCGCATTGAAGCCCTGGACAAAAAAAGCGTCATCCTGGTTCGCCGCGTATATGTGCGGTACACCCCATTGGTCTACTAAAATTTCCGCTGGTTTTTTCAAACCTGCAATCTTGTAGGTGGCGACAGGCGCCGCCGACGTATCCTTGGCCTGGCTTGAGGTTGCGGCGAATGACACCAGCAGCGCCGCCGCAGCGCAGATAGATCGTTGCATGAGCATTTGTCTCTTTTGTATTTTATTTACAAACCGGCGCCTGGGCCGCAGAGCAATTTATTCGGTCAGCGCAACCAGGTTATCCACTTCGATTTTTGCGAATTCGACACTGCTGTCATAGGCGGTATGCAGGCTGGTGTGCGCACTCTCGGTATTGGTGCGGCTGGAAACGCTGGCGCCCGCCTTCAGTATCTGGTAGCCGTCATGCCACAGGTCGTCATGGCCCTGCACCGGTTTCGGCACGATGACGTAACCGCGATATTCGACATTTTCATTGGTTTGGTCGCTCATATTGGCCTCGCTGCAAAATAAGGCTTAATCCTAGCATGAGCCTGAAATGCACACATCGCGGCAAAATCGTGTACCTTGAACCTATTGTCAAAGCATGCGTCATACCTGTAAGTAGTTCTATATCAGTCACAACCACATGGAGAGATTGATTATGCACAAAGGTAGCGAACAGAATACGCACTGGAAAATCGCCGACCTGGATTTTTCAAAAATCAACATCCCTAAAGTCCGGCCCGACGAAAACCTTTTTTACCTGGTCACCTGCGCTTCGTTTGTTGAAAGCGGCTCCGACCTGTATACACAGAACCTGGTGGACTATTACGGCGACGAGCCGGAAATCTCCACCTGGCTGCGCGAGCAGTGGGAAGTCGAAGAGCTGCAGCATGGCCAGGCGCTGCGCGCCTATGTCGAGCACATATGGCCGGAATTCGACTGGCCCACCGCCTATCGCAACTTCCTCGAAGAATATTCGACCTATTGCAAGGTCGAGCTGCTGGAACCTAGCAAAGGCCTGGAAATGGTGGCGCGCTGCGTGGTGGAAGCCGGCACCGCCACCTTCTACAGCGCGCTATCGCGCAGCACCGATGAGCCGGTGCTGAAGGACCTGGCCTCGCGCATCGCCAGGGACGAGGTGAACCATTACAAGCATTTCTTCCGTTATTTCCGCCGCTTCCGGCAGCACGAGGGACTGCGCCGCCACCGCATCTTCGGCGCCCTGCGCCGCCGCACGCTGGAAATGAAAAACGAAGATGCCGCCTGCGCCCTGCGTCACGTGCTCGGCACCAGGGCGCCGCAGCATGCCGACAACCAGGTCATGCTGCAGCAGATCCACAGCAAGATGAACACCACCATACGCAGCCACCTGTCGCCCGACATGACGATCAAGATGATCATGCGGCCGCTGGACCTGCCGCCTGCGGTGCAGTCGATGGTGGCCTACCCGGTCACACAGATCATGAACAAGGTGTTTTTGCGTTAATTTTGCGTAATTTTTCGTTAAGCGCGCTCGCGCTATAGACGGTAAAAGCGCTGCGCATTCAGGCCCATGACCTGCTGCCGCTGCAGAGGATCGAGACCAGCCAGCAAAACATCGGTAGCCGCCAGCCAGCGCCCATAATCCGCCGCCAGGTTGACTACCGGCCAGTCGCTGCCCCAGAGCACCCGTTCGGCGCCGAATACCTCCAGCACGTGAGACGCATACGGCTGCAGCTGGCCCACTTGCCAGCCGGCTGCCGCTTCGGTCACCAGCCCCGACAGCTTGCAATACACCTGCGGCAGCGCCGCCAGGCGGCTCATCGATGTCCGCCAGGGTTCCATTGCGGCGCTGGCGATCAGCGGTTTGGCGGCATGGTCGATAACGATGGGCAGGTCCGGATAGCGCTCGGCGAACTCCAGCAAAAACGGCAGCTGGCGCGGCACGACCAGCGCGTCCAGGCTCAGCCGGTGGCGCTGCATGGCGGCGATTGCCGGCGCCAGCTGCGGATCGCAGATCCAGTCGTCGGCCAGGCCCTGCAGCATGGGGCGCAAGCCCCGCATCTTCGGATGGCTGGCCAGCAGCTGTATTTGCGGTTCGGCGTTGGCTGCCTTCAGATCGGCCCAGCCCACCACTGCCCGGATAAATGCGCTGCGCTCAGCCAGCCCGAGCATGAACAAGGTATCGCTCATGCTGGGCAGGGATTGCACCAGCACGCTGCCGCTTATGCCGTGCTGCTGCAGCAAGGGCTCCAGCTGGTCCGGCAGGAAGTCGCGATGGATTGACGCCAGTTCCGGCGGCGGCCATTGCCCCGTCCGGTTCGCCAGCAGCCAGAAATGTTGATGGGCATCGATGCGCATGGGGGCCGGTGCCGTATCAAGCATATCGTCAGGCATGTCGTCAGGCATATTGTTGGTCTCGGATCGGTATCTTTGGCATGGCCGGCAGATGCGGCGAAAGGTCCATTGGATGGACCAATACTATCATGTGCAATTTTCGCAAGGCAATTGAAAATTTCCCGCGCCGCGATTTATCGATAGCCAATTCCGGACATGCCTTTCATAATCCGCCTCATCGCCGAATGCGGTCATAACGGCGTCCCCGAGACGGAAACAACTATGCGAATCTTGCTGGTAGAAGACAACAGGCCACTGTCCGAATGGCTGGCGCTAACCCTGCACCGCAATAAATACACAGTCGATTGCGTCTACAACGGCGCCGACGCCGATCATTTGTTGCTCACGCAGCAATACGAGCTGATCATCCTTGACATGTCCCTGCCGAAACTGGACGGCAGCGAAGTGCTCAAGCGCCTGCGTGCGCGCCACAACAACGTGCCGGTGCTGATCCTGACCGCCAACAATTCGGTCGAAGGCCGCATCGTCGGCCTCAATACCGGCGCCGACGACTACATGGCGAAACCGTTCGACGTCAATGAGCTGGAGGCGCGCATCCGCGCCCTGCTGCGCCGCGCCAACCAGCAGAAAAACCCGATCCTGCAATGCGGATCGCTGAGCTACGACAGCAACAGCCTGATCTTTTCCATCGACGGCGTCGCCCTCACCCTGACCCGGCGCGAACATGCCGTGCTGGAAACCCTGATCATGAAAATGGGGAAAACCGTCAGCAAGCAAGCCCTGGCCGAGAGCCTGTACGCGATGGCGGAAGACGTATCGCAGGACGCCATCGAAGTCTACATCCACCGCATCCGCAAGAAACTGGAACATGGCGACGCCGCCATCATCACTTTGCGCGGACTGGGCTACCTGCTCAAGCATCAGCATGAGGTCTAGCAGCCTGCGCACCCAGCTGCTGCTGTGGCTGCTGGTGCCGCTGGTGCTGTTCGTCGGCGTCAACATCTGGGTCACCTACCATAATGCGATCGAGATGGCGACCGTGGTGCACGACCGCATGCTGCTCGGCTCGGCGCGCATCATCGGCGAACAGATACATTACGAAGACGACACCTTGCAGGTGGTGATCCCGCCCGCCGCGCTGGAGCTGTTCCAGTCCGATTCGCACGACCGGGTGTATTACCGCGTGGTAGCCGCCAACGGCAAGCTGCTGGCCGGGCAGCCCGATTTGCCCGGCCCGCCGCACATGCCGCGCAATGAGGAATCGGTTTATTTCAACGCCAGCTTTCGCGACGATCCGGTGCGCATCGTCGCCTTTTCGCAGCCAGTGTTTGGCGTTCCCGCGCAGGGATCGGTGCTGATCGAAGTGGCGCAAACCCAGCATTCCTACAAGACGCTGTCAGACCGCATGTGGGAACACACGGTGCAGCAACAGCTGGCGATACTGGTGCTGGTGGTGCTGCTGCTGTTGCTGGGACTGCGCCACGGCCTGGCGCCGATGATGCGCTTGCGGGACCGGGTCCGGCGCCGCAAGCCGGGCGCCCTGGAAGCGCTCGACACGGCGCCGGTGCCGACCGAGCTGGCGCCGCTGGTGCATGCCATCAACGACTACGTGCAGCGGCTGGACGACCATATGTCGGCCCACGGCCGCTTCATCGCCAATGCTTCGCATCAATTGCGCACGCCGCTGACGCTGCTCAACACACAGGTCAACTACGGCTTGCGCAGCAACGACATCGGCGCCAAGGATGCGGCACTGCGCGCGATCAATAACGGCGTGCAGCACGGGATCCGGCTGGTCAACCAGCTGCTGACGCTGTCCAATGCGGAAACCGGCGTCGGCCACCCCTTGCGCCAGGCCGACGTCAACCTGGTCGAAGCGGTGCAGCGCGTGCTGGAAGAACTGGCGACGCTGGCGCAGGCCAAGAAGATCGATCTCGGTTTCGAGTTTGCCGGCGCGCCGGTGACGGTCCATGCCACGCCGTCGATGCTGGAAGAGCTGGTCGCCAACCTGGTCGATAACGCATTGCGCTACACGCCTGCCGGCGGCCGCGTCACCGTCGCGGTCACGACGGCGGGACAGGCCACCCTGCTGCACGTCGAAGACAACGGCCCCGGTATCCCGGAGGAAGAACGGGAACGGGTATTCGAGCGTTTCTATCGCCTGCACGAAGAACGCTCGGACGGCAGCGGCCTCGGCCTGGCCATCGTGCGCGAGATTGCGCTCGCCAGCAGGGCTGCGGTCGCCTTGTCCAGCCCGGCGACGGGCAGCGGGCTGATCGTCACGGTCAGTTTCCCGTCGGTGCCGGGCGCAGGAACACCGGCATTGCAGCCGGCAGCGTTCTCCGGCAAAGCTTACTGACAGCTTTCAAAAACGGAATTTATTTTTCCTCGCTGTGGCGCAAAACCGACAGCCGAAAGCCAGCCATTTGGCTTCCTGAAAGCAGTTAGTAAGCTTGCGAATTTTATAGTTGGACCGCCGATCCAGACGATCGGCAAATCCAACTAAAAAATATCTGGAGACAAAATGAAAAAATCGCTGCTAGCGCTAGCCGTCCTGGGGACATGTGCCCACGCCGCCTATGCACAGACCAATGTCACGGTCTATGGGCTGATCGACGCCACCATCAGCACTATCAACCATGCCGACAAGAACGGCGACCGCCTGACCGGCATCCCGGTCGCCTGGTTCAGCGGCAACCGCATCGGCTTCCGCGGCGCCGAAGACCTGGGCAGCGGGCTCAAGGCCATTTTCAAGCTGGAAGCCGAGTTCGTGGTCGGCACCGGTGAAATGGACACACCGGGCGTACTGTTCAACCGCGACGCCTGGGTCGGATTGCAAGACACCACCTTCGGCCAGGTCACCCTGGGCCGCCAGAACACCCTGGCGCGCGATTTTTCCCAGGTCTATGGCGACGCCTACGGCTCCAAGCTCGGCCTGGAAGAAGGCGGCTACACCAACAACAACAATTTCAAGCAACTGATTTTCTACTCGGGCAGCGCCACCGGCACGCGCTATGACAACGGCCTGGTCTGGAAGAAAGTGTTCAGCAACGGCGTGGTGGCGGGCCTCGGCTATCAGTTCGGCGAAACCGCCGGCCAGTTCGCGCGCAACACCACCAAATCGGCGGCGATCGGGTACAACGGTTCGAATTTCATCGTTTCCGCCTTCATCAACCAGGCTGACGTAGGCAACGGAATCGACACCAGTCTCGAAAAGCACAAATCCTATTCGGTGGGCGGCAGCTACATGTTCGACCTGGTGCGCCTGAATGCAGGTTATTTCCACTACACGGCAGAGCAAGGTGCGCTCGGCCAGCGCAAGGACGACGCGTATACCGTATCGGCCAAGTTCACGCCGCAGGGTTCCTTCGACTATGAAATCGGCTACCAGGTAATGAAAGCTGACAATGCGGCTTACAACGCGGCCGGCACCAGCACCTTGAATGCCTATGCAGATGCAAGCGGCTCGACCGCGGCCGGCAGCGGCAAGAAAAAAACGCTGTACGGTTCGACCTTCTACCATCTGTCGAAACGCACCGAACTGTACCTGGCTGCCGACTACATGAAACTGGACGACGGCTATCGCGTAGGATCGGCCAACGGCTTCAAGAACCAGACTGAATTCGCCATGGGCATGCGCACCCGTTTCTGATTCTTTATTCCTGCAGCAGGCGAAGCCGGCCCGGACTGACGTCAGCGCCGGCTTTTTCATTGCGCGCAGCCGGCTGCAGCATCCGTCCGGCATCCCCTCAGTAACAGCTAAGTCTCGGTAACTATCCTGCTTACCCAATGTCATAGACTGCGGCCCCGATCCCGGGGTGTGGTCGCATATTGTCAAAGGGCATCATGGAAGAATTGAATCACTCGCTGTTTCTGCTGATTAACGCCAGCACCCATCCCTCCCCGTTCCTGCTGCATGCCGCCTTGGCCTGCGCGGAATGGCTGATTTTCCTGATCCCGGCCGGACTGCTGCTGGGCTGGCTGCGCGGCGGCGAACAGACCCGCAAGCTGATGCTGGAGGCTGCCGTCTGCGGCATCGTCGCTTTGTCGGCCAGCATGCTGATCGGCACGCTGTGGCCGCATCCGCGCCCGTTCATGATCGGCCTTGGCACGAATTTCCTTGAGCATGCCGCCGATTCCTCGTTCCCCAGCGACCATCTGACCTTGCAATGGTCGGCAGCTTTCAGTTTCCTGCTGCATCGCCGGCTGCGCAAGTTCGGCCTGGCCTTGAGCCTGCTCGGCCTGCCCATGGCGTGGGCCCGGATTTACCTCGGCGTCCACTTCCCGCTGGACATGCTGGGCGCGGTCTTGGTCGCCGCGCTCAGCGCAGGGCTCTGCTTTGGCTGCGCAAAATGGTTCATCGGGCCGCTGTTCGCGGCGCTCTCGCTCATCCACAGGCGCCTGTTCGCGCCGTGGATCCGGCGCGGCTGGATATTGAAATAAGCCGGGTGCAAGGTAGAATCAGCGAGAGAAGCAATCCGGCGCATGGAGAGGAACGCAATGAGGGTACTGCTGGTAGAGGACGACCGCATGATCGGCGACGCCGTCCAGATGGCATTGCGCGACGCCAGCCACGCCGTCGACTGGGTGCATGACGGCGCTGCAGCCTTGAGCGCGGCAGCCAGCCAAAGCTACGACGTGATGCTGCTTGACCTCGGCCTGCCGCGCCAGGACGGCTTCGCTGTGCTGCGCCAGTTGCGGCAGCAAGGCAGCGCCCTGCCCTTGCTGATCGTGACGGCGCGCGATGCCGTCGAAGACCGCATCGGCGGCCTCGACCTCGGCGCCGACGATTACCTGGTCAAGCCGTTCGAGATGGGCGAACTGCTGGCGCGCATGCGCGCCGTGGTCAGGCGCAAGGCCGGCAACGCCAATCCGGTGATGAGCAATGGCTCCCTGTTCCTCGATCCCAGCACGCGCGAAGTAACCGCGGACGGCATCGCAACCCGCTTGTCGGCCCGCGAATTTTCCCTGCTCCATGCACTGCTGCTGAGGCCGGGAGCGATCTTGTCGCGCCAGGAACTGGAAGACCGCATCTATGGCTGGAACGAAGAAGTCGAAAGCAATGCGGTGGAATTCCTGATTCATTCGATCCGTAAAAAGCTGGGCGCGGCGTCAATCAAAAATGTCAGGGGACTGGGATGGATGGTTTCCAAGCAAGATTAGGCCGTTCGCTGCAGTTCCGGCTATCGCTGTGGCTATCCCTGGTGATTCTCGCGATGGCGGTTCCGGCCGGCGTGTTTTCCTTTTATTCGGCTTTCCATGAAGCCAACGACCTGCAGGACGACCAGCTGCGCCAGGTAGCCGCGCTGGTGCTTAGCCGCGACCTGCCGCCGGCCACGCCGGACCGCCATGCGATCGGAAAAATGAAGGACGAGGAATCGAAGGTCATCGTCCAGGTCCTGGCTGCGGCCGCGCCGGCCAAGGGCGATGACGACGCGCTGCGGCTGCCCGCCGATCTGCCCGACGGCATACAGACATTCAAGGCGAGCCGTGTGCATTGGCGTCTGTTCGTACAGACGACTCCTTCCGGCCAGCGCCTGGCGGTAGGCCAGCAGACTGCGGTGCGCGACGAAATCGCGCGCGACAGCGGCCTGCGCACCATGATGCCGTTCATGGTGCTGATCCCGGTATTGATAGCGCTGGTCAGTTTCCTGGTGCGCCGCATGCTGCGGCCGATCGCCAGGCTGTCGCAGGAAGTCGACCGGCGCGACGACCAGGACATGCGACCGCTGGCGGAACAGCAGGTGGCGGATGAAATCCGGCCGCTGATCGGCTCCATCAACCGCCTGCTGCGGCGGGTCGCCGATAACATGGACACCCAGCGCCGCTTCCTGGCCGATGCCGCACATGAGTTGCGCTCGCCGCTGACGGCATTGTCGCTGCAGGCGGAAAATCTCGCCGCCACCGACCTTTCGCCGGCATCGAAAGCACGCCTGCTGCCGTTGCGGCAAGGCTTGAATCGCAGCAAAGCCTTGCTGGAGCAGCTGCTGACGCTGGCCCGCTCGCAAAATACCGGTGCACCCCAGCTCACCCAGGTTTCCTTGCAAGCCGTGCTGCGGCGGGTGATGGAGGACAGCCTGCCGCTGGCGCAAGCCAGGCAGATCGACATCGGCATCGAAGCCGATACCGAGATCACGCTGGCGGCGCAGGAAGTCGATATCGTCGCCCTGGTGCGCAACCTGATCGACAACGCCATCCGCTATACCCCGCAGGGCGGCAATGTGGAGCTGCGCGCACGCCTGCAGCCCGGCCTGGTGTCGATCGAGGTGGAAGACAGCGGCCCGGGGATCGAACCAGCCGAGCGCGAACGGGTATTCGATCCTTTTTACCGAGTGCTGGGCAGCGACCAGGACGGCTCGGGCCTGGGTCTTTCGATCGTCAAGTCGATCGTGGTCCGGCTGCACGGCAAGATTGAACTGCAACATGCGCGCAGCGCCGCACCCCACGGATTAAAGGTCATTGTCCAGATCCCGGTCTGATGCCGGCAATGCTCAGATCACGCCCTGCCGGCGCAGCTGCTCAATCTGCTCCGCGCTCCTGCCGATAGCGGCCAGCACCTCCGCCGTGTGCTGCCCCAGTTCCGGCCCCACCCAGTTGGTCTGGCCCGGCGTCGCCGACAGTTTCGGCACGATGCCCGGCAAGTCTATCGGCTGGCCGTCCGGCAGCACATGCTGCTGGATCATGTCGCGCGCGCGGAAAT
>NZ_JAQGLV010000341.1 GCF_028292705.1 Collimonas fungivorans
GCCGTATTCGCTGGCGTCGCCCACCATCACGCCGCCCAGCAGGTATTTGCCGCATTCCGACACCACGATCTTCTTGTAGATCTGCTTGCGCTCGTCGGTGAACTGGTAGGAACGGCTGCCGGCTTCCCTGCCGTGCGGATCGCCGATGCTGGCGACGTCCACGCCCATCAGCTTGAGTTTGGTGCTCATGTCGGCGCCGGTGAATTCAGGAACTGCCGTGCCGCTGTCAACCGTGAGCATGTGCTTTGCAGCGATGCGCGCCATGTCGTAACCCGGCGCCACCAGGCCAAATATGCGGCCGTTCCACAGGGCGCATTCGCCAATCGCATAGATATCCGGATCGGAGCTGCGGCAGCTGTTGTCGATCACGATGCCGCCGCGCTCGCCGACCTTGAGGCCGCTATCGCGCGCCAGCTCGTCGCGCGGACGGATGCCGGCCGAAAACACGATCATGTCGGTATCGAGATGGGTGCCGTCGTCGAAATTCATGCGATGCGTGCCGCTTTTGCCGTCGACGATTTCCAAGGTGTTCTTTTGCGTATGCGCAGTGACGCCCAGTTCTTCGATTTTCTGGCGCAGGATGCGGCCGCCGCTTTCATCCACCTGCACCGCCATCAGGCGCGGCGCGAACTCGACCACATGGGTTTCCAGCTGCATGTCGCGCAAAGCCTTGGCGCATTCCAGCCCGAGCAGGCCGCCGCCGATCACGACGCCGCTGCGCGACCGTTTGCCGCATTCCAGCATCGCTTCCAGGTCTTCGATGGTGCGGTAGACAAAACAATCCTTGCGCTGGTTGCCGGCCAGGGTCGGCACAAACGGATAGGAGCCGGTAGCGATCACCAGTTTGTCGTACGGCAGGATTTCGATGGCGCCGCTCACATTCACCGTGACAGTCTTGGCGACGCTGTCGATCAGTTGCGCCTTGGCGTTCAGCTTCAGTTCGATATGGCTGTTGCCTTCGAAAAAACCGGGCGCCACCAGCGACAGGTCTTGCGCCGATTTGCCCGAAAAAAATTCCGACAGGTGGACGCGGTCGTAGGCCGGGCGCGGTTCTTCGCACAGCACAGTGACTGCCATGCCTGGCGTGCCGGCGTCGGCCAGGCATTCCAGTAACTTGTGGCCGACCATGCCGTGGCCGATGACGATGATTTTCATGGTGCTGTCCTTTATGCGCTTCTGGCGGCTAAGTCGTACAACGCTTGTTCCTGCGCCTTGTGCTCCGGGCTGAAGCGCACGGCGATGGCGCACAGGGCTGAAATCGTCACCAGCGCGCCGAGCATGGTCAGCGTCTGCTGGGTGTCGCCCAGGCCTTTCATCAGGAAACCGGCAGCCACTGCGCCGACATTGCCGCCGGCGCCGATGATGCCGGCCACGCCGCCGAGCGCCTTGCGGTCGATGAATGGCACCAGCGCATAGGTGGCGCCGCAAGCCATGTGGGTGAACAGGCCGAAGGTCAGCATCGCCGCCACCGCCAGCACAACGCTGCCGGCATGGGCGAACCACAGCAAGCCCAGGCCTTCGCCCAGCATCAGCACGAACAGCAGGACCGCGCGGCTGTCCAGGTTCCCGCGCAACGCCGCCTTGTCGGACAGCCAGCCGCCCAGTGCGCGCGCAAACAGAGCCAGCAGACCGAAACTGGCGGCTGCCATGCCGGCGCCCTTCAGCGACAGGCCGAAATGATCGACGTAATAAATGGCGGCAATGTTATGGATGAATATCTCGACGCCGAAACAGGCGCCGTAGGTAACGAACAGCAGCCACACCCGGTAGTTGCCGCTGGCGGCGCGGAAGCTGGCCCAGCCGCCCTTTTTACCGCCTTCTACAGCCACGCCCTGGGCGCGCAATTCGGCGTAATTCCCTTGTGGGCAGTCCTGCGTGTAGCGCCAGTACAGCGCCGCCATGACCAGCATGAACACGCCAGGCACCAAAAGCGCCAGGCGCCAGCCCATGGTTTCGCTCACGCCCAGCATCAGCAAGGCCGCCACCAGCAACGGCATCAGCGCTTGCGCCGCACCACCGCCGGTATTGCCCCAGCCGGCCGAAGCGGCATTGGCGGTGCCGACCACATTGGGCGCAAACATGACCGAGGTGTGGTACTGGGTGATGACAAAACTGGCGCCGACCGCACCGATGCACAGGCGGAAGAACAGGAAACTCTCGTAGCTCTGCACCAGCGCCACGCCGAATACCGGCAGCGCGCCGACCAGCAGCAACCCCGTATAAGTTTTGCGCGGACCGTAGCGGTCGCACAGCGGCCCGACCAGCAGCCGCACCAGTATCGTCACGGCGACAGCGGCGATATTGATATTGGCGATCTGCGCCATGCTCAGCCCGAGCTGGCCCTTGATCAGGGGCATCAGCGGCGCGCAGGCGAACCACGCGAAGAAACAGACGAAGAACGCCATCCAGGTCAGGTGGAAGGCGCGCATCTGCGGCGTGCGCAGGCTGAAGAGTTCGATGCTGGTTGCT
Organism: Collimonas fungivorans; assembly: GCF_028292705.1. Lineage (GTDB taxonomy): Bacteria > Pseudomonadota > Gammaproteobacteria > Burkholderiales > Burkholderiaceae_D > Collimonas > Collimonas fungivorans_B. The sequence goes on from NZ_JAQGLV010000341.1 coordinate 2,470, forward strand.
TTGTTTGCCATTTTTTGTCTTTAAAAACAAAAAGGCGTCCTCTCGACCCAACCATAGAGCGGTTGAGCCAAGAGGACGCCGTTGTCCAACAGATCCATCGTTGGACCTGCATCAGAAGAGGTCGGATCGTCGTTGATCCTGTGACCTGATTCAGAGCAAACGTCGTGCCATCAAGCTAAGCTATTGATTAAAAACAGTTTCTTTGTTTTTCAAATCGAGAAAAACTCGCCTGCCGCGCCGTTGCGGCGCGTGGCGCGGGATTTTTGCCTGAAGATGGTGCGCCGCATTCTATTTCGGTGCGGCGCAAGTACGGAGGCCAGCACGGCGGCTACATCGCCTGCCAGCCCTCGATCCCGGTAAAGATCCCGGCCGCTATCAGCAATGCGCCAACCACCCGCGCCGTAACCAGGCTGCCGCGCGGATTGGCGTCGAACCAGCTGCGGGTGCGGCTGGACAGGATGGCGATGAAACCGTACACGCCTGCCTGGGTAAGCGCGGTGATTATCCACAGCACCAGCGCCTGGCTCCAGATCGGGCCAGCATCGATTTTCAGGAACTGCGGGAATATCGCCAGCATGAAGACGTAGGCTTTCGGGTTGAGCAGGCTGGTCAGCATGCCTTGGTAAAAGGTGGTTGCAGGCGCCTTGGCCGGGGCCGGCTCAGGCGACGTCGAGGCAAAACGGAAACCGCTCTCGCTGCGCAACAGCGACCAGCCGATCCAGGCGATGTAGGCGGCGCCGGCCAGCAGCACCAGGTTGAACAGGCTCGGCCACAGCTTGAGCACCACCGCCAGGCCCAGCGCACCCATGGTCATGTGGCAGACGCCGCCGGCGACAATCCCTGCCACCGCCGCCAGGCCCGAACGTCGGCCGCCGACCAGCGCGCTGGCCAGCACGAAAGCCATGTCCAGCCCGGGCAGGATGATGACGCCGAATACGATCATGAAATACAGCCAGAGATTGACGGATTGGTTCATTGGGAGGCTCCTTGCGCATTGGGGTTTATTTGTATTTTTGTTGCTGGAACCGAAGATAAAGTGTATTTAGGACACAATCCGCCCTATATATAAATTATCCTGCAAAGCATGTACCACCCAACCACACGCGTGCTGGCAGTGCTGGAACTGCTGCAAACCCATGGCCGGATGAGCGGAGCCGAGATGGCGTCGCGCCTGGAGGTCGACGGCCGCACGCTGCGCCGCTATATCGTGACCCTGGAAGAAATGGGGATTCCGATCACCACCGATCGCGGACGCCACGGCGGTTATGCGCTGATTGCCGGCTTCAAGCTGCCGCCGATGATGTTTACCGACGACGAAGCGCTGGCCTTGTCGATCGGCTTGCTGGCGGCGCGTAGCCTGGGCCTGGCGGAAGCGGCACCGGCGGTGGCGAGCGCCCAGGCCAAGCTGGAACGGATCATGCCCGCCAACCTGAAGCGCCGTGTCAGCGCTGTCGACGAAACGGTCAAGCTCGACCTGTCGCAAGCGGTCTCGCCGGCCGACAACGCCGCCTTGGTTGCGCTGAGCGCGGCGGCGCAAAACAGGCAGCGCGTGCATCTGCATTACCGCAGCGCCGGCGGCGACGACAGCCAGCGCGATTTCGACGCCTATGGCCTGGTGTATCGCAGCGGCCGCTGGTACGTGGCGGGCATGTGCCATCTGCGCAAGGACCTGCGCTCGTTCCGGCTGGACCGGATCCGCCAGGTACAGCTGCTGGAACAAAGTTTTATCCGCCCGGCCGGTTTCGACGCCCTGGCCCACCTGGCGTTTTCGGTCGCCACCATGCCGCGCACGTTTGCGATAGAGGTGTTGCTCAAGACCGATCTCAAGTCGGCGCGCGACCACCTGTTCGACGCCATCGGCATCTTCGAGCAGACCGCCGATGGCGTGCTGGTCCATAACCAGTCGGACGATCTCGACTGGTTTGCCAGGCAACTGGCGCGGCTGCCGTTCGCATTCGAAATCCGCCATCCGCCGCAATTGCGCGATGCCGTCAGGATTTGCGCGCAAAGATTATTGGCGCTGGCGGGCAATTAGAGCCCTGCCTCGCAATATTGACAGTATGTCGATGATGCAATGCACGATAGAGTGGTTGTGATGTAGATTCGCGGCTTCGCGGTTCTCCGCAGAACAACAAGCTGCAGAAAAACAGCGCCTGAGCCCGGAAAACACGGCCCCGGCAAGAGTTTCAAGGCATCTCCGTGATATCCTGAGCGTTCTAAAACATAACGCTTTTGTTGTCAATGAATACACCTGCTGTTGCAACCACTCCCAACCCTGTTCAAACCGCTCGCGTTCTGCTCAAGGAACTCCAGGAAAAATTCGCGGTATTCCGCGATTACCAGCCGCTCGCGATCGGCATCGACAAGCAGCTCATCGCCCTGACGCCTGAACTCAACCGCAAGACTTTGCGCATAGCGCTCGGCATGCACACCAACTCGCTGCGCTATCTCAAGGGGATGGAAAAAGCGACGCACCGGTTCGACCTTGAAGGCAACAGCACGGATGAAGTGACGGAAGTCCATCGCACCCATGCCACCGAGACGCTGCGCGAACGTTTCAAGAAAAACGCCGAACAGCGCAAGGCCCAGCGCGCCGCCGAAGCGGCCCAGGAAGCCGCCGAAAAAGCAGCGCGCCAGCATGCGGAAAAACTGAACCAGCTGACCGCAAAATTCTCGCGCAACCGCGGCTGAAAAAATTGACCGGCTGCGCAGCGTTTGCGGCAGCCGGCTCATTTGCGGGTCAGCAGCCATATCCAGTTGG
>NZ_JAQGLV010000380.1 GCF_028292705.1 Collimonas fungivorans
GCCGTCACGCCGTCACCGACCGCGAGAACTATGCCTGCGCCCTCGTTCCCGATTGTGGCTGGCAGTTCCGGTTTCCAGAGGTAAATCCCCCATGGAACCATCAAGTCATTGAAATTGATTGGCGCATATTCAACACCCACCAAGGCCTCTCCTGCGTCAGGTGCGGCTGGCTCAGGGATATCGCGCACTTCAAGATTTTCAACCGCATCGCCGTACCCGATTACTTGGACTGCTTTCATCATTGCATGCTCCTATATGCCGAACCGGCAGTGGCCGATCCGCTGCAAGGTTATAATAATAGCGTTCGCTATTAAAAATCAATAGTAGCGATCACTATCATTAAAATGATTCAGGATTTACGTAACAAGTTGCTATCAATCAAGGTGACATATGAAAGTAAGCAAGGAACAAAATGTCCGTAACAGGCAGACACTGATTGAAACGGCCGCCAGGCTATTCAGGGAGCGCGGATTTGACGGCGTGGGAGTAATGGAGATAAGCAAGACTGCGGGACTGACGCAAGGCGCGTTTTATGCGCATTTCAAGTCCAAGGAAGCGCTGGCGGCTGAAGCCAACCGCTATCTGCAGCAAGGGAGCCAAGGGCATTTCCTGGCGCTGAAAGGCACATCCGGCGACGACCTCAAAGCCTATATTGACTTTTACATTTCCAAAACCAATCGTGACGGTGCGACGGGTTGCCCCATGGCGGCATATGCGGGTGAAGTCTTTCGCCAGGGAGATGAGTTGCAGGAGACGTTCACGGATGGACTGGAAGGCATGATCAGCACTGTGCAGGCAAGCTTGCCCGCGGCACTCGCTCCAGATGAGGCGAGACGGCGGGCTCTTGCAATCACCGCGACCATGATAGGCGCGGTTACGCTGGCGCGCGCCAGCCGCAGTGTCCAATCCTTGTCCGACGAGATACTGGCATCTGTTAAGCAAGAATTACTTGGCCAGCGATAATATCGCTTAGCCATTCAAAGCGGAAGTTGTTCCACCGCGTCCGGCATCTTGCTCATATCCCGGCGCAAGCGCCCGCTTCAGCCTTGCCGCGCCGGATTGTCGCCAGCGACGTAATAAGGCACTTCCAGCCGCGGCAGCGGTTGCCGATCGCGGATGCAGTCGGCGATTTTTTCCGCGATCATGATGGTCGGCGCATTCAGGTTGCCGGTGGTAATCAACGGCATGATCGACGCATCCACCACCCGCAGGCCTTGCAAACCGTGCACCCGTCCCTGGTTGTCCACTACCGCCATTTCGTCGTAGCCCATGGCGTTGGAGCAGGATGGATGGAAAGCGGTTTCGGCGTGCTGGCGCACGAAGGCATCCAGTTCGGCGTCTGTCTGTACCTGGACGCCCGGTGAAATCTCGCGTCCGGCATAGGCCGACAACGCCTGCTGCGCGATGATGTCGCGCGTGATGCGGATGCCGTTGCGGAATTCCTGCCAGTCCTGTTCGGTCGACATGTAGTTGAACAGAATGCTCGGATGCTGGCGCGGATCTTTCGAGCGCAGGTGGATACGGCCGCGGCTGGGCGAACGCATCGATCCCATGTGCGCCTGGAAGCTGTGCACCTTGATCGGGTTGCTGCCGTTGTAGTTGATCGCTACCGGCAGGAAGTGATACTGGATGTTCGGCCATTCGAAACTGTCGTCGCTGCGGATGAATCCGCCGGCTTCGAACTGGTTGCTGGCGCCGATGCCGGTTCCCATCAGCAGCCATTCGGCGCCGATTTGCGGCTGGTTCCACGGTTTCAACGCCGGCGCCAGCGAGACCGGCTGCTTGCATTCGTATTGCTGGTAGATTTCCAGGTGGTCCTGCAGGTTGGCGCCGACGCCGGGCAAGTCCAGCACCACCGGAATATCGTGCTGGCGCAGCAGCGCAGCCGGACCGACGCCGGAGCGTTGCAGGATTTGCGGCGAAGCGATCGCGCCGGAACAGAGCAGCACTTCGCGCCGCGCTTGCGCGGTCTGCGGCTGGTCGTTGTGCAGGTAGGCGACGCCGACGGCGCGCTTGCCGGAAAACAGTATGCGGTCCGTCAAAGCGTGGGTGACGATGGTCAGGTTGGGTCGCGCCCGCGCCTGGTCCAGGTAACCGCGTGCAGTGCTGGCGCGCCGCCCCTGCGGCGTGGTGGTGCGGTCCATCGGACCGAAACCTTCCTGCTGGTAGCCGTTGAGGTCGTCGGTGCGCGGATAACCGGCTTGTACGCCGGCTTCCACCATCGCATGGTAGAGCACGTTGTTGCCGCTCTTCGGCGTGGTCACGCTGACCGGGCCGTCGCCGCCGTGGTAATCGTTGCCGCCGATGTCGCGCGTTTCGGCTTTCTTGAAGTACGGCAGGCAATCCAGGTAAGACCAGTTTTCCAGCCCTTCCCGCTTGGCCCAGTGATCGTAATCCAGCGCATTGCCGCGGATGTAGCACATGCCGTTGATCAGCGACGAACCGCCCAGGCCCTTGCCGCGGCCGCACTCCATGCGGCGGTTGTTCATGTGCGGTTCGGGATCGGTTTCATAGGCCCAGTTGTAACGCCGCCCTTGCAGCGGAAACGCCAGCGCCGCCGGCATCTGGGTGCGGAAATCGAAGCGGTAGTCGGGGCCGCCGGCTTCCAGCAACAGCACGCTGGTGTCCGCGTCTTCAGTCAGGCGCGTAGCCAGGACGTTGCCGGCAGAACCGGCGCCGATGATGATGTAGTCGTATTCTTTTGCTTGCTGCATGATGATCCTTCCTTGCCGATGCCGGCTCGGCGGCATCGTTGTGAGACACAGGTGCTGGCGTTAGAACGGCGCTCAGAACACCGAGGTATACGCGCCCAGCTCGACCTGGATCGACTTGATGTGGGTGTAGTGTTCCAGCGTGGTCAAGCCGTTTTCGCGGCCGACGCCGGATTGCTTGTAGCCGCCGACCGGCATCTCTGCCGCCGATTCGCCCCAGGTGTTGATCCAGCAGATGCCGGCTTCCAGCTGATGGATGACGCGATGCGCGCGGCTCAGGTTTTCCGTCATCAGGCCTGCCGCCAGGCCGTACTCGGTGTCGTTGGCGCGGCGGATGACTTCATCTTCTTCATCGAAAGAAAGAATGCTCATCACCGGTCCGAAGATTTCTTCGCGCACGATCTTCATGTCGTCGCGGCAGTCGGTGAACACGGTCGGCTGCACATAAGCGCCGCTGGCATAGGCACCGCTGACTTCGCGCTTGCCGCCAATCAGCAGGCGCGCGCCCTCGGCCAGGCCGGATTCGATGTAAGACAGCACGCTGTCCATGTGCGGGAAACTGACCAGCGGACCGAAATTGGTGTTCATCTCGAGCGGATCGCCGAGACGGATGCGCGCGACCCGTGCCAGCACCTTGGCTTCGAACGCTTGTTTGATCGAGCTGTGCACGAATACGCGGGTACCGTTGGTGCACACCTGGCCCGAGCTGTAGAAGTTGGCCATCACGGCGACATCGGCGGCCCGCTCCAGGTCGGCATCGGCGAACACGATCAGCGGCGACTTGCCGCCCAGTTCCATGGTCACGTCCTTCAAGGTCGAGCTGGAGGCGCTGGCCATGACTTTCTTGCCGGTGGCGGTGCCGCCGGTGAACGAAATCTTTTCGATGCCGG
>NZ_JAQGLV010000384.1 GCF_028292705.1 Collimonas fungivorans
GTCCTCTGTAATCACCACACTGCCGTCATCCAGCGTCGCCAATCCCACCGGCGCGCCCATGGGATGTTTACCCGCCAGGAAATTCCAGCCCGACACCAGGTCCTTCGGTTCTCCCACCGGCTGATAATTCGAATCCAACGCCAGGCTGACCAGCCTGTGGCCGGCGGCGCGATAGCCGTGATAGCCGATGACCAGGTGTCCGGTTAATGCCGGCATGGTCTTGCCGCTGTAGATCAGCACGCCGAGCGGCGCCACATGCGGCGGCAGTAGACGGCCCGGTGCGGTCTTTCTGCTGCAGTCGAATCCCGGATATTCGGGGCTGGTCCTGAGTTTGTCGAAGCAATAAGGCCAGCCGTAATCGGCGCCGGCAACCAGCCAGCTCAGGGTGTCGTGCGGCAGCTCCGCGTCAGACAGCTTGGCGTCGGCGACGGTGATGTTGTCGCGCGAATTGGTGGCGGCGATCAGTGCGCCGTTCGGGCTGAGCGCGAGCGCCATGCTGTTGCGCAAGCCGCGCGCATGGACCGGTATGGTGCGGGCGTCGAGCGCGGCGCCGTTCGCCGGCAGTTTGGCGTGCAGCACGCTGGCGCGCGGCGGCGTCTCGCCGATCTCAGGACAAGGAGAAACCGCTTTGCCGGGCTGGTCCGGCTTGATCTCGCAATTGTCGGTAGCCGAGCCGACATTAATGTATAACGAGCCGTCGGCGCCCAGCACCATCGCTGTCAGCGGATGGCGGCCGGTGCCAGGCAGGTTGGTCACGACATCCTGCATGCTGGCGGCGATATCCTTGGCCGCGGGATCGATGCGCACGATACGGCCCTGCATGCTGACCAGCAGCCGCTTGTCCGGCGTCACGACAATCGCGTTGGGCATGTTGAGCTTGCTCAGCAATACTTCCGGCTTGCCGCCCTGCTTCAGGTTCAGGCGCAGCAGGCGGCCGCGGTTGCTGGCCCAGCCGCCCATGTCGAGCACATAGATATCCTGGCCGATGGCGGCCACGCCGCGCACGAAACCGAGGTGTTCGGCAACCAGCCCCATGCACATGCCCTTGGCGACCTTGAGGTCCAGCCGCGGCAAGCCGTCGCATGTGCCAGAGGTGAGGTAAGTGCTTTGCGCGGAAGCAGTCCCGCACACGAGCAGGAACATCATGCAAAACATGTTACGCAGCGCTGGTCGCATAAATGCAGCTTTCATAAAAAGGGGGCGTCCTGGAGGAATATGTCGAGATATTGCCACATTCCTCCATCGATCATTGCTTTGCCAGTCTGCGACCAGCATGGCGACTGGCCACAGGCTGGCAAATAATTTTAGTACCCCAGTCCGAATCCCATGCGGAACAACGGATGCGCCGTGTCGCTCGCCACATCGGATTTCTGCGCCAGCACTTCGTCCATGGAAGACGGCAGCTCGAACGGCAGCTTGCCCTGCGGCTTGGCGGCCCCGGTCAGCACGTCGAACAAGGCTTTGTCGCTGACGCCGAAGTTGGCGACGACGGCCTTGGCCTTGTCCACCACATTGGTCAGGACAGCCGGCCGGTCCATGTACACCGAGACGACGGTCGGCACCACGCTGCTGATGCTTTTGATCGCTTCATAGTCGGCCTGGCCGTCCGTCCAGGCCAGGCTGCCCTCATGCTGCATGGCGCCGAACACGTAGTTCGGATGCAAGGTCTGGTACGGCGCGCTGACGCGGACGATCGCCACGTCGGCATCCTGCGGCCGCGCAACTACGGTAAAACCGTACTGCGCCGCGACGTCGGCCGCTACCTGGTACAGGTAAACCTTCTTGCCGGCGCCGGTCTTCAGCGGCAGCACCGCGCCCTGGTTCTGCAGCAGCACCAGCGAACGCCGTTGCGCGTCCAGTGCTTCCGACTGGAACCCAGAGTTGCCGACGACCTGCGTCGCTTTAGCGGTATCCACGTAAGGATTTTCGAAAAGTCCCTGCTTGAATTTCTGCAGCAAGATCCGGTATGCCGACTGGTCCAGCCTGGCGACGCTGACTTTGCCGGCATTCACCAGGTCGACGATATATTGCGGCTCATTGCTGCCGCCGAACTGGTCGACGCCGGCATCGAGGGCCTTGAGGAAGCGGTCGCTCTTTGCCAGGGTCTCGACGCCCCACGGCGTGCCGAAGCCGATGAACGAAGGCGGCACCCCGGCTGCCGTACCGTTCATGCAGGCGTTGTCGCAATCTTCCACCACCGCCCAGTCGGTCAGGATCACGCCGTCGAACGCGAAACGACCGCGCAGCAACTGCGTCAGCATCTGCTTGCTGAAGGCCGCCCCGACCTGCTCCAGCGGACCGGTGACGCCTTGCACCAGCAGCCCGGCGGGCGGCATGGAATAAGTCGGCATCACTGAGCCAGCCTTGGCAGCAAACGCACCGGTAAACGGCAGCAGGTGGTATTCAAAATTATTACCCGGGAAAGTCAGGTGACGGCCATAGTAATTGTGGCCGTCGAAACCGTCGGTTTCGGCGCCGTAGCCGGCCCAGTGCTTGACCACCGCAATCACGCTGTTGCGGCCGATGCCGTCAGCGCCGTTCTGGAAGCCTTCGATGTACGCCTGCACCAGTTTTTTGGTGAGCTGGTTGTCTTCACCGAAAGTGCCATTGATGCGCGACCAGCGCGGTTCGGTCGACACGTCGGCTTGCGGCGACAGCGCTATCTGGATGCCGACTGCCTGGTATTCCTGGCGCGCGATGTCGCCGAAACGGCGCATCAGGTCGGCATCGCCGATGGCTGCCAGCCCGGTGGTTTCCGGCCATTGCGAAAAACCGCTGCTGTCGACGCTGGCGCCGGCCGTGGTCTGGAAATGGTTGCGCGGATCCGAACTGAACGACACCGGAATCCCCAGCCGAGATTTTTCCGCGACGATCTGCGCCTGGTTGGCCTGGTCGGCCAGCGATGCAGCCGGGCCGGCCAGGCGGTTGATGAATGAATTGATGCCCTGCTGCCCTATCATTTGTCCCAGCCCCGCCATGTCCCAGCTCGAGCCGCCGCCGGGCACCGTGCCTGCGCTGGGCGGCGTCGCATGGACCATGGCGCCGGCTTTTTCCACCGGCGTCATGCGCGACAGCAGGTCGCTGGTCCTGGCTTCGGGGGCCAGGCGCCAGTCTTCGTAAGGTTGAAGTTTGCCGTCATGGTTGAGGTCTTTGAAGCTGAGGCCGTCTACCGTGATGAGGTTGCCGGTCATGCTCTTGATATCCGCCTGCTTGCCCTGGTTTCCATTGTCGCCGCCGCAGCCGTATATCGCCACGGTCGCCGCGCTCAAGACGAGTGTAGTCATGGCCGCGTGCTTGCGGCCACTCTTGCTTGTCAGCATGAGTATCTCCATTTCTAGGTTTTTGAATGTATTCCCGACATCTTGCGAATCAGGTAACTACAGTCTCGTACATCATAAAAAAGAAGTCAAACTACATGTTTCAAATAGAATAAATGTAGTTTTAAAACTTGAGCGATGTAGTTTCACAATTTTGGTGCAACGGAATATTTTTTAGACAATATTTATTTCGGTGGAAGAGTTGTGATCGAGGGCATGGCCTGCACGTCGTTCCGGCTAAGACCACATGAGGCAATAGTGGAAAGTGGTATGGCCTCTGCCTGCCCCTCTATTATTCTGGATACGCCATGAACGTTCTCTTTTTATCGACATGAACCTGGCTCGTATTTTATTTCCACAAGGAAACAAATAACTGCCGAGGCATATCGCCGGCAATTCAAAGCTGAAGCGATTTTCAGGCTGGGGCCGCGCAAATTTTGAAGTGGTATGGTGCCGTCGGCAGATTTTTTAAACCACTTGACGCTCATTTTTCACGGCAGCATCCTCAGTCCCAGCTTTGGGAGTGTGCGCAAGCTGGTGGTTGGCTCGCTCCTCTTACATCATCAATTGATCGAGGAGAGAGACATGAGAACAATCGTATCCAATGCCCTGCTGCTGGGCCTGGCAGGCGCCATGCTGGCCGCCTGCAGCGACGGCGGCTCGTCCGACGTTGCGAGCGCAAGCCTGCAGCAGGTTTCGGCCAAGGCCAGCGCCCCGGCTTGCGCCGCCGCCTGGGTTGCCAGCGCCATCTATACCGGCGGCAACAGCGCCAGCTACAGCAACGTCAACTACACCGCCAACTGGTGGACCCAAGGGAATAACCCGTCAACCGAGAGCGGCCCCATCGGCAGCGGCAAACCCTGGACTTCCGCCGGCGCCTGCGGCGACGCAGTACCGCCGGTTACTCCGCCCCCTGTCACGCCACCTCCCGGCGCCACCACCGGAACCATCAATTTTCATCTGCTGCTGGGTGCGGGCTCGGCGCAGGACCAGCTGCTGCTGGACGGCGGCAACTACAACGACCTGATCATGTCGAACATCGTCGCCGGCGTCATGTATGGGCACCTGCTGCAGCAATACTATCCCGGCATGCAGTTCCAGAAAGACTACCTGTACGGTTCGATCCTGGGCCAGCTGCTGCAGGAAAACATTGCCACCGGCTTGTACGTCAGCAGCGGCAACCTGATCGACCCGTCGCCCGACCAGCAGGCGGTGATGGCCACCGGCCAAGGCGGTCCATACCAGATCAATAATTACGCCGCCGACATGGTGTCCGGTTCTTACGCACCGGCCGGCCATTCGCTGATCAACTACGTCGCCATCCAGAAAAACATCGGCTACACCATGGCTAACGCGGCCCAGCAGTACAGCAAGCCGACGCCGCCGTCGTTCAACAACAAGTACTACGGGCCGATGCTGACCGCCTACTTCCATTACAACGACTTTGTCGCCCTGATCGTCACCGGCAAAGGCACCGGCGGCTGGACCACGCCGTGGCAGCCGGATTACGACAATGCGCTGGTCAACTTCACCAAGCTGCCGAACAATTTCCTGGATGTGCTGCTGAACGTCGCCTACAACCAGGGTTTCTACGGCACCCTGATGAGCAGCTACAGCAAGCTGGCGGCGACCGCTACCGCGTCGACCGTAGCCAGCGTCAATGCCTACAGTTCGGTATGGGGTGCGACCGACACCTACAAGCAATATCCGTATCAGGTGCGCTACTACCTCGACCAGCTGTATGACAACCCGATCCCGACCACCAGCGCCACCACCTTCGTCACGCCCGCCAACCACGTCGCCTTCAGTGTCACGGCGCTGGAAACCGTGTTCTCCAATGTCTTCCAGACCCTGGCGTATGTGAACGGCTCGGGGCAATCGGCCTATATTTCGGCGGCGCAGGCGCAAACTGCGTTCAACAGCGCACTGGCCACGGCCGGGGTCGCTGCCGGCGCTACCCTGGACTTGAGCAACGCCGCCAACCGCGCGCAGATCTTCAGTGTCCTGGAAAAGGCGATCGGCAACCTGGAGAGCAACCTGAACACCAAGTTCAACGCTACCACCAGCACCCAGCTGTAATCCTGGGGCGCCATGAGAGACGGGCTGGCAAGCGCCAGCCCGTCTGCACCTGCAAACGAGGAACAACTCAAAGCGGCGGCGGATTCGGCTGCAAGTACTCTTCGCCGGTCAGCTGCATCTGCATGCCCACCGGGCCGCCGACCGCATGCGGCAAGGACGTGAGCAAGGAATTCGCAAAGTCTCCCTTGTATAGCTTGGAGCCCTGGTGGCTCAGGTTTGAGTTGGCGTCGATGTAAATCGATTCGCCCAGTCCGGACCATAACCGGCAAAACCCATAGTCTTCCGACAGGTAGCGGCGGCTGACCGGGTCGACCATGACATCAAAGAAACGGTAGTGCAGCCCCTGGTCGGGAATCCCTGCGGAGTCGGGCACGTAATTCAGCTCGGGATAACTGGCGATCAGCCGTTCGAACACGCTGCGCTTGATCACCATGAACCCGGTCGGCGCTTCTTCCATGCGCATGAAGCCGTCGGCCTGCACCTCCAGCTTGATCTGGTTGCTGTCGCCGGCAGCCTTTGCGTTCACCGTGTACCGTGTGTACCCCGCCTCGAACTGCAGCTGGGTGGTGCCTGCCGGCAGGCCCTGCTGTGGCCAGTTTTCACGCTTGAGCGGATATACGCCGGCGGCGATGTCGTAGCCGGAACGCAGCAAGCGGAATGCGGCTTCAGCGGAAAATCCGATGTCGGCGTCGATCCAGAATAGATGGGTCCATTGCGGGCAGGCGAGAAAGTCGGCGACGCAATTGTTGCGCGCGCGCGTCACCAGGCTTTCCCCTTGGTGCATGACTACCTGCATGGGCATGCCGGCACGTTCGGCGTGAATAGTAAAATTCAATAAGGACATCACGTAGTTCTGGAAATATTTCCCGTCATGGCTAGGCGTCATGATCACCGGGAAAATATTCTTGAGGTCAACCGGTTCAGACATCATCATTTCCCTTGTCGATTCATCATTGTCAAACCAAGGCGCAGGCAACAGCCCGAGGCGCCGCAACTGCCTGCACTATTGTCTATGGCTCGTGCAGGAGACTATTTCATGATTTCCGCAGCTGCTTACCAGGCCGCCACGCAACCATCGGTGCGCGGCTCGGTGCCGCCGCACAGTACGCCGTGGCGGTCGCGCCAGATGATCTGGCCGCGGCCGAAACCGAGCTGGTTGGCCGACCACGAAGCTTCGTGCCCCAGCCCGCGCAAGCCGCGGAACAGGTGCTCGGCGTTGGTGTGCTCGATGCTGACGTTATTGCCGCTTTCCCATTCCCAGCGCGGAGCGTCGAGCGAGGATTGCGGATTGAGCGCGAAATCCACCGTATTCATGACCATCTGCACATGTCCCTGCGGCTGCATGAACGCTCCCATCACGCCGAACGGGCCGACCGCCTTGCCGTCCTTGCTCAGGAACCCGGGAATGATGGTGTGGTAAGGGCGCTTGCCCGGCGCCAGGCAATTCGGATGGGCGGCGTCGAGCGTGAAATTGTTGCCGCGGTTATGCAAGGCGATGCCGGTCCCCGGCACTACCAGCCCGGAGCCGAAGCCCATGTAGTTGCTCTGGATGAAGGACACCATATTGCCTTCGTCGTCGGCGGTGCTCAGGTACACGGTGCCGCCGCGCGCCGGCTGGCCGGGCAGCGGCAACACCGCACGCGGGCCGATCAGCTTGCGCCGTTCGTCGGCATAAGCCTCCGACAGCAAATCTTCCACCGCGACCCGCATGTGGCCGCTGTCGGCGATGTGGGCCAGGCCGTCGGCATAAGCCAGCTTGATGGCTTCTATCTGGCGGTGATAGGTCAGCAAGGTATCGCGTTCGGCAAAGTCGAAGCCTTTCAGGATGTTCAGCGCCAGCAAGGCCACCAGGCCATGGCCGTTAGGCGGGATTTCCCATACCTGGTAGCCGCGGTAATTGCTGCTGATCGGCGCCACCCATTGCGGCTGGTATGCCGCCAGGTCAGCGCTGTCCAGGCAGCCGCCGGCGGCTTGCACGCAAGCAGCGGTCTTTTCCGCCAGGGCGCCGCGATAGAAACTGGCGCCGTTGTCGGCAGCGATCGCGCGCAGCGTATCGGCATGGTCTTGCGCGCGCCAGATTTCACCTGCGCGCGGCGCCCGGCCGTCGACGCTGAAGGTATCGAACCAGGATTGGAAATGGCCATCCTTCAGCTCATCCCGGAACAGTTTGTAGGCCTGTTGCCAGGCAAACGCCACCATCGGCGATACCGGGTAACCGTCCTGCGCCAGCGCGATGGCGCCGGCCATGGAACGCTGCAGCGGCAGCTTGCCGAAGCGCTCGGCCATGCTGGCCCATGCTCCCGGCGCGCCGGGCACGGTGACCGGCAAGCCGCCGTATTTGGGCATGATGCGGTGGCCGGCGGCGTGCAATTTGTCTATCGTGATCGCCTGCGGCGCGGCGCCGCTGGCGTTCAAGCCGTGCAGTTCGTCCTTGTGCCAGATCAGCGCAAAGGCGTCGCCGCCTATGCCGTTGGCGGTCGGCTCGACCACGGTCAGCGCGGCGGCGGCGGCGATTGCCGCGTCGATGGCATTGCCGCCGGCCTGCAGCACCGCCAGCCCGGCTTGCGCCGCCAGCGGCTGCGAAGTGGCGACCATGCCGCGCCTGGCGTAGACCGCGCTGCGGCGGGAAGTGTAAGGATAGTGATTGGGGTCGAAGGTGAACATATGCTCTCTTATCGATAAAGTCTGCAGGCCAATAGCGCCCGCTGCAAGCATATCCCAAGAATAAACGGCATGCCGGTTCCAGGCAGCCGGCAATAAAAAAAGCCGCGGCAGGCGGCTTGTTGCACTGTTTGGCGAACCTGCTCCCGCCGGCTGGCGAGAGCAGGCTTCGCATCGGCTACTTACGAGCAATATCCTTGGCGACTTCTTTGGCGTCGCCCAGCGATTTCTCGATTTTGCCTTCGACCTGCTTCTGCAGGCCCTTGGCTTGCTGTTCTTTGTTGCCTGCCAGTTTGCCCGCTTCTTCCTGGATTTTTCCGGCAATATCCTTGCTGACGCCTTTGACCTGGTCCTTGTTCATGTTTAATTCTCCATCTGGTTGAGAGACCTGCTAGACCTGCCGCGTTTTCCTGGTAGAGAATCCACAGCAGCACGAAAAAATGAAAAAACTGTTGCCGAGCCCGGATCAATGCACAAGCAGATAGATCACGACCAACACTACTGCCGGCACGCCAAGAAGCCAGGCCAATAAATATTTACCCATGACAGCTCTCCTTATGAATTATCTGGGGCAACAGCCGGGATTTCGACGGCATATCTGTCTTGAAAATCGCAAATCCGATATCTATTGCCATGGTCGAATCTTAATAAACCGCCACCCGGTACGCTATCAGCGGATTGCCGATATCCGCGTAGGACACAAGGAAGAGCCGGCGCCGGCGGTTGGGACCCGTCGCTGCCGCAAATATAAATTTTTCTATGTTAGTCAGCGCACAGATAAACGCCCGGCGCCTCGCTACAGTAGT
>NZ_JAQGLV010000390.1 GCF_028292705.1 Collimonas fungivorans
AAGGGCCGCAGCGGCTACCGTGTCGGCCACGGCACGATCCTCGACCACATGATGCTGGACGGCCTGGAAGACGCTTATTCCAAGCTGGAAAACGGCGGCGGCCGTTCGATGGGCACATTCGGCGAAGAGTGCGCCGCCAAATACCATTTCAGCCGCGCTGACCAGGATGCGTTTGCCATCGCCTCGGCGCAGCGCGCGCAGGCGGCAACCGCCGACGGTTCCTTCAAATGGGAAATCGCGCCGGTGACCGTCACCAGCCGCGCCGGCGAAGCCGTGATCGACAAGGACGAAGGCCCGCAAAAATCCAAGGTGGAAAAGATCCCGTCGCTGCGTCCTGCGTTCAAGAAAGACGGCACCATCACCGCCGCTTCGTCGTCGTCGATCAACGATGGCGCCGCAGCACTGGTGCTGATGCGCGAATCGACCGCCAAGAAACTCGGCTGCACGCCGATCGCCCGCATCCTCGGCCACGCCAGCCACTCGCAAGAGCCGGAATGGTTCACCACCGCACCGGTAGGCGCGATTGAAAAGCTGTACAAGAAAGTCGGCTGGAAGAACAGCGATGTCGACCTGTTCGAAGTCAATGAAGCGTTCGCCGTGGTGCCGATGGCGGTCATGAAAGAACACGATATCCCGCACAGCAAGATCAACGTGCACGGCGGCGCCTGTTCCCTCGGCCATCCTATCGGCGCATCCGGCGCGCGCATCATCGTCACTTTGCTGGGCGCCTTGAAAGCCAAGGGCGGCAAGCGCGGCGTGGCATCGCTGTGCATCGGCGGCGGCGAAGGCACGGCAATCGCAGTCGAACTGGTGTGATGAGTAGCAGCAAGCGCTAACGCAACTCGGTAGCAGGCATCAAATGGATCAGCGGTTTTCGCGGAGTTTCCGCGGATTCCCGCTGATCTTTGTTATTGGTCTTCGCGAATTATGATTTAAACAAGTAGGACGGGTTTTACCTACGGCGCAATTCGCATGTGTTCTTACCATTTCACACAAGGTATAAGAAGATGGCTGCCGCAATTGATTTCTACTTCGATTTTTCCTCTCCGTATGGCTATTTCGCTGCGACCCATATCGATGAGCTGGCGGCAAAGTACGAGCGCGATGTCGAGTGGCATCCCATCCTGCTGGGCCCGGTATTCAAGACCACCGGCTCGGCGCCGCTGGCGCAGGTGCCGATCAAGGGCGACTACTCGTTCCACGATTTCGAGCGCAGCGCGCGTTTTCACGGCATTCCCTACAAGCGTCCCGGCGCTTTCCCGATTTCCACCCAGGCGGCGGCGCGCGCCGTGCTGTGGGTGCGCGGCAAGCAAGGCGAAGACAAGGCCATCAAATTCGCCAAGCAGATTTACAAGGCTTATTTTGTCGACGGCATCAATATCGGCGAACCAATGCATTTGCTGGAGATCGGCCATCACAGCGGCATCGACACCACCGGCCTGAGCGACGGCATCAACAGCCAGCCGATCAAGAACCAGCTGAAGGCGGAAGTCGACCTGGCGATGGCGCGCGGCGTGTTCGGTTCGCCGTTCGTGATTGTCGACGGCGAATCGTTCTGGGGTTTCGACCGCTTCGACCAGCTCGAAGCATTCCTGAGGGATGGCAAGATTTGAAAGAGAAGGCAATCGAGTGTCCCTGCGGCGGCGGCAGTTACGCGCTGTGCTGCGGCCGCTATCACAGCGGCGCAGAAACGGCGCCGACCGCGCTGGCGCTGATGCGCTCGCGCTACAGCGCTTATGTCATGGACAAGGGAGCGTACCTGCAGGCGACATGGCACCGCAGCAGCCGGCCGCCCGAGCCGGTCGCCGCCGAAGCGGGGTTGAAGTGGCTGGGCCTGGAGGTGCGCAAGCACCAGGCCGAGGGCGACAGCGCCACGGTGGAATTCGTGGCGCGCTACAAGATCGACGGCCGTGCACAGCGTTTGCACGAGATCAGCCGCTTTGTGCGCGAGAGCGAAACTGGAACAGAGAACCGGCCATGCTGGTTTTATGTCGATGGCAGTTTTCCGGAAAAATAAAAACCGCTACGGAAAACACCGAGAGCCATAACAGGAGACAAGATGATGAGACAACTGAATTCCAGCATCGATCGCGGTAGCCAGGATACGCCGCTGATCGAACAGACTATCGGCGGTTTTTTCGACGAAATGGTGGAACGGGTAGCCGCCAACGACGCGCTGGTGTCGCGCCACCAGCAGATCCGCCTCAGCTACCGGCAACTGCAAAGCCAGGCGCGGCAGCTGGCCAGCGCCATGCTCCAGCTCGGCCTGCAGCCGGGCGACCGCATCGGCATCTGGTCGCACAACAATGCCGAGTGGCTGCTGACGCAGCTGGCCACGGCCTATGCCGGCATCGTCCTGGTCAACATCAATCCGGCTTACCGGGTCAGCGAACTGGAGTACGCGCTCAACAATGTCGGCTGCAAGGCCCTGATTTCGATGACCAGCTTCAAGACCAGCGATTACCTGGAAATGATACGCACACTGGCGCCGGAATTGCAGCACGCTGCGCCGGGAGCATTGCAGGCGGCGCGCCTGCCGACCCTGAAAACCGTGATCCAGCTTGGCCGCGACGAGGCGCCGGGCATGTTGCGTTTCGCCGACCTGATCGCCAGCGGCGATGCCGCCGATCCGCGGCTGGCCGAGATCGGCGCGCGCCTGCAGGCCAGCGACCCGATCAACATCCAGTTCACCAGCGGCACCACCGGTTTTCCGAAAGGTGCGACGCTGACCCATCGGAATATCCTGAACAACGGCTTTTTCATCGGCGAGGCGATGAAGCTCACGGCGCAAGACCGGCTCTGCATCCCGGTGCCGCTATATCATTGCTTCGGCATGGTGCTCGGCAACCTGGCCTGCCTGACGCATGGCGCGACGATTGTCTATCCCAACGACGGCTTCGAGCCGCTGTCGGTGCTGCAGGCGGTGCAGGAAGAACGCTGCACCGGCTTGCACGGCGTGCCCACCATGTTCATCTCCGAGCTGGACCATCCGCGTTTTGCCGAATTCGACCTGTCGACGCTGCGCACCGGCATCATGGCCGGTTCGCCGTGCCCGATCGAGGTCATGAAACGGGTAGTGCGCGACATGCACCTGGAGCAGATCACGATTGCCTACGGCATGACCGAAACCAGCCCGGTCAGCTGCCAGAGCATGACCGATACGCCGCTGGAGAAACGCGTCTCCACCGTCGGCCAGGTGCAGCCGCACCTGCAGGTGAAAATCGTCGATCCCGAATCGGGATCGATCATGCCGATCGGCAGTTCCGGTGAACTGTGCACCCACGGCTATTCGGTGATGCACGGTTATTGGGGCGATGAAGAAAAGACGCGTGAAGCGATCGACGGCGAAGGCTGGATGCATACCGGCGACCTGGCGACCATGGATAGCGAAGGCTACGTCAATATCGTCGGCCGCATGAAAGACATGGTGATCCGCGGCGGCGAGAATATCTACCCGCGCGAGATCGAGGAATTCCTGTATCGCCATCCGGCGATCCAGGATGTGCAGGTAGTCGGCGTGCCGGACCGGAAATACGGCGAAGAACTGTGCGCCTGGATTATCCTGCGCCCCGGCCAGACCGCGGATGAACAATCCGTGCGCGATTTTTGCCAGGGCCAGATCGCCCACTACAAGGTGCCGCGCTACATCCGGTTTGTCGAGACTTTCCCGATGACGGTGACCGGCAAGATCCAGAAATTCAAGATCCGTGAAGCGATGAAAGATGAGCTGGAGCTCAATGACATCCACACTGCGTAAAAATCGTTCCAAAAACAAGAGACAAAGGACATCGCAATGCCCCAGTTAGAAAGCAAGCTGAATCCACGCAGCGAAGAATTCCAGCAAAATGCCAACGCACTTAACCTGCTGGTCGACGACCTGCGCCAGAAAGTCGCGCAGATCGCCGAAGGCGGCGGCGAAGCCGCGCGCAACAAGCACGTGGCGCGCGGCAAGCTGCTGCCGCGCGAACGGGTGCAGATGCTGCTCGATCCCGGCACGCCGTTCATGGAATTTTCCCAGCTGGCTGCCTATCACGTCTACAAGGACAAGGACGGCAGCGACGCCGCGCCGGCCGCCGGCGTGATTACCGGCATCGGCCGCATCGCCGGCCAGGAATGCGTGGTGGTCTGCAATGACGCCACGGTCAAGGGCGGCACCTACTATCCGCTCAGCGTCAAAAAGCATTTGCGGGCGCAGGAAATCGCCGAGCAGAACAACCTGCCTTGCATTTACTTGGTCGACAGCGGCGGCGCCAACCTGCCCAACCAGGATGAAGTGTTCCCCGACCGCGACCATTTCGGCCGCATCTTCTATAACCAGGCCAACCTGTCGGCCAAGGGCATTCCGCAGATCGCCGTGGTGATGGGTTCGTGCACCGCCGGCGGCGCCTACGTGCCGGCGATGAGCGACGAGTCGATCATCGTCAAGAACCAGGGCACGATTTTCCTGGCTGGACCGCCGCTGGTGAAAGCCGCTACCGGTGAAGTCGTCAGCGCCGAAGACCTGGGCGGCGGCGATGTCCACACTCGCCTGTCAGGCGTGGCCGATCACCTGGCGCAGAACGACATGCACGCGCTGTCGCTGGCGCGCACCATCGTCTCCAACCTGAACCGGCAGAAACCGCAAGGGCCGTTGCTGCGCCCGGTGACCGAACCCAAGTACCCGGCGCAGGAACTGTACGGCGTGATCCCGCTCGATACCCGCAAGCCCTTCGATGTGCGTGAAGTGATCGCGCGCATCGTCGACGGCAGCGAATTCGACGAATTCAAGGCGCGTTACGGCACCACGCTGATCTGCGGTTTCGCCCATATCTATGGCATGCCGGTCGGCATCGTCGCCAACAACGGCATCCTGTTTTCGGAAGCGGCTCTGAAGGGCACGCATTTCATCGAACTGTGCTCGCAGCGCAAGATCCCGCTAGTGTTCCTGCAGAATATCACCGGCTTCATGGTCGGCCGCCGCTACGAAAACGAGGGCATCGCCCGCAACGGCGCCAAGATGGTGACCGCGGTGGCGACCACTGCGGTGCCCAAACTGACCGTCATCATCGGCGGCAGCTTCGGCGCCGGCAACTACGGCATGTGCGGCCGCGCCTATTCGCCGCGCTTCCTGTGGATGTGGCCGAATGCGCGCATCTCGGTGATGGGCGGCGAGCAGGCAG
>NZ_JAQGLV010000400.1 GCF_028292705.1 Collimonas fungivorans
CAGGTTCTGCGCATACACCCAGCCGCGGTTGCCGTCGGGCAGCGACACATCGCACCAGCTATAGCCGTTGATGCAGCCGGCCACCGTTACCGGAGTGCCGGGCCGCAGCTGCGCCACCAGCGGATAATCGCGCGCCGGGCCGGCGCGCAGGTTGACGTTCTTGCTGGTGAATGCCTGCTGCTGGGCGAGCGCTGCAGCGGGAACGCTGAAGCAAGCGACTGCAATCAACGGTAACAGACGGATGCGAATCATGACCACCTCCAATGGATCGGCAATCGATGCCGGGCGCAGCCAAGAATACCGCGAAACTTACCTCATGGAAATATCTGATTCACTGATACCCGCTATCACGCAGCATGGCGATGAATAAGCGCAAGCTGACCGGCATCTGGCGCCGGCTCGGGTAATAGAGGAAAAAACCCGACATCGGCGGGCACCACGCATCCAGCACGCGCAGCAAACGGCCCTGCTCTATCGATTCCTGCGCCTGCGCCTCATAGACATAGGCAAGGCCGATGCCGTCGAGCGCCGCGCGCAGTATCAGGTCATCGTCATCCAGAAGAAGCGGGCCGTCAACCGCGATCGCCAGCGATGCGCCGCCCTGGCTGAACTCCCAGGCGTACACCGCACCGCTCGGAAAACGGCGGCCGACGCAGGCATGCTGTTTCAGTTCCTGCGGCTGCTGCGGCAGGCCGCGGCGCGCTGCATACATGGGCGAAGCCACCACGATCAGGCGCAGCGGCGGCCCCAGCGGCAAAGCGATCATGTCCTGCGCCAGGCTCTCGCCGAAACGGATGCCGGCGTCAAAACCGCCGGCGACAATATCGACCAGGCCGTCGTCGGTCACCACTTCCAGCCGGATCTGCGGATAAGCCGCCAGGAAACGCGCAAACAGCGGCGCCAGCAACAGCCGCGCCGCCGGCCGCGGCACGTTCAGGCGCAGGGTTCCGCGCGGCACATCGCGAAAGTCATTGATCTGGTCCAGCGCATCGCTGATCTCGCGCAGCGCCGGCGCCAGGCGCTGCAGCAGCTGCTCGCCGGCTTCGGTCGGCGTCACGCTGCGCGTGGTGCGATTCAGCAGTCGCACATCGAGCCGGGTTTCCAGGGTGCGCATGGCATGGCTCAGGGCCGATGCCGAGACGCCGCATTCCAGCGCCGCTTTCTTGAAGCTGCGGTGGCGGGCGACGCAGGCGAAAGCGTCCAGTTCACTGAGGTCGGGTTTGTTCATTCATGAATTTTGTTCAGCATTTCACTGAATATAACATGGCTTATCAATGGCAATGATGCGGCGGATACTGTTCCCATGATCACTGACAAAGGAGCCATTCCAATGAAAACCCGCACATTAGGCCGCAACGGCCTGCAAGTTTCCGCACTCGGCCTCGGCTGCATGGGCATGAGTTTCGGCTATGGCGGCGCCGACGAAGCGCAGTCCATCCGCACGCTGCAGCGCGCCGTCGAGCTGGGCGTCACCCACTTCGATACCGCAGAAGTCTACGGCCCCTATACCAATGAAGAACTGGTCGGACGCGCGCTCAAG
Organism: Collimonas fungivorans; assembly: GCF_028292705.1. Classification (GTDB taxonomy): domain Bacteria; phylum Pseudomonadota; class Gammaproteobacteria; order Burkholderiales; family Burkholderiaceae_D; genus Collimonas; species Collimonas fungivorans_B. The sequence goes on from NZ_JAQGLV010000400.1 coordinate 1,541, forward strand.
GCTGTGCGCGGACAAATCACCATCGCCACCAAGTTCGGTTTCAAGATTTCGCCGCATGGCGAAGGCGTGGCGCGCATGGCCGGCGTCGACAGCCGGCCGGAACATGTGCGGAATGCCGTCGAGGATTCGCTCAGGCGGCTGGGAGTGGAAACCATCGACCTGCTGTACCAGCACCGGGTCGATCCGCAAGTGGCGATCGAGGACACGGTAGGCGCCATGGCCGACCTGGTGCGCGCCGGGAAGGTGCGCCACCTGGGCTTGTCAGAAGTCTCCGCCGCTACCTTGCGGCGCGCCCACGCGGTGCATCCGATTGCCGCGGTGCAGTCTGAATATTCCCTGTGGAGCCGCGACCAGGAGCGTGAAGTGCTGCCGGCGTGCGTCGAATTGGGCGTGGGTTTTGTGCCGTACAGCCCGCTGGGCCGCGGTTTCCTGACCGGCAAACTCAACAGCACGCAAGGACTGGCGGCCGACGACTACCGCCGCACGCTGCCGCGTTTCCAGGATCAGGCGATGCAGAGCAACCGGATCCTGCTCGATGCGCTGGTGACGCTCGCCGACCGCCGCGGCTGCACGCCGGCGCAACTGGCGCTGGCCTGGCTGCTGGCGCAAGGCGAGCAGATTATGCCTATCCCCGGGGTAAGGCAAATCAAGCATCTGGAAGAGAATGTGGCAGCGGCCGATATCGTGCTGCGGGCCGACGAACTGGCTGCCATCCGCGCCGCGCTGCCGGATGAAAAAATCGTCGGCGAACGTTATGGCGCAAAGGAGCTGGAGATGATCAATCTCTGATCAGGCCGGCTTGCCCGCCAAGGGCAAGCCGGTTTTTATTACTGGCCGTTGACTGCCATGCCGGCGTCATGCGCCTGCTGGTCGGCATGGTAGGAACTGCGCACCATGGCGCCCACCGCAGCGTGCGCAAAGCCCATCTTGTAAGCTTCCACTTCATACATCTTGAACACGTCAGGATGCACATACCGCCGCACCGGCAGATGGTTCCCGCTCGGCATCAGGTACTGGCCGATAGTCAGCATGTCGACATCGTGGGCGCGCATGTCGCGCATGACTTGCAGGACTTCTTCATCGGTTTCGCCGAGGCCGACCATGATGCCGGATTTGGTCGGCGTGTTCGGGTGCAGGGCCTTGAAACGCTTCAGCAGGTTCAGAGAATATTCGTAGTCCGAACCTGGCCGCGCTTCCTTGTACAAACGCGGCGCGGTTTCCAGGTTGTGGTTCATCACGTCGGGCGGCGCCAGGTTGAGGATTTCCAGCGCGCGGTCCATGCGGCCGCGGAAGTCAGGCACCAGGATTTCGATGCGAGTGTTGGGCGACAGCGCGCGCACGTGGCGGATGCATTCGGCAAAGTGGCCGGCGCCGCCGTCGCGCAAGTCGTCGCGGTCGACGCTGGTGATCACGACGTAATTCAGTTTCAGCGCAGCGATGGTCTTGGCCAGGTTTTCCGGCTCATTGACGTCGAGCGGATCGGGACGGCCGTGGCCGACATCGCAGAACGGGCAGCGGCGGGTGCACTTGTCGCCCATGATCATGAAAGTGGCCGTGCCTTTGCCGAAACATTCGCCGATATTCGGGCAGCTGGCTTCTTCGCACACCGTGACCAGGCTGTTGGCACGCAGGATGTCCTTGATTTCGTAGAAGCGCGAAGACGGCGAGGCGGCCTTGACGCGGATCCAGTCCGGCTTTTGCAGGCGCTCGATCGGGATGATCTTGATCGGGATGCGCGAGGTCTTGCTGGCGCCCTTTTGCTTTTCGGACGGATTGTAGCTGGCGGCGGCAACAGTGGTTTCGGCAGGCAGCGACGGCGTGGTTTCTGTGGTCATGGTCTAGGCGTTTCCTTGCGGCAGTCCCGGAAAGGGACTCAGTTAAAACGGTCAATCAGTTTGTGAGCAAGCGCTAACTGCATCTCAGAGAGAGCTATATCAACGCCCAGTGTTTTCATATCGACGGTGGCGAGGCCTTCGTAGCCGCATGGATTGATCCAGGAAAAAGGCTCCAGGTCCATGCTGACATTGAGCGACACACCATGGTAAGTGCAGCCGCTGCCCCTTACTTTCAAGCCAAGGGCGGCGATCTTTGCACCTTGCCAGGCGCCGTCGGCAATATAAATCCCGGGCGCGCCAGCCTTGCGTTCACCGGCCAGATTATACGCTGCCAGCGTGTCGATCACCGCCTGCTCGATGCCCTGCACGAATTCCCGCACGAACAGACGGGCCGCGGGACGGCGGCGGCGCAGGTCCAGCAGCAGGTAAATCACTACCTGGCCGGGTCCGTGGTAGGTCACTTCGCCGCCGCGGTCGGTCTGTATCACCGGGATCGCATGCGGCGCCAGCACATGGCTCGGATCGGCGCCCAAACCCAGCGTAAACACCGGAGGATGCTCGACGATCCACAGCTGGTCAGGAGTATCTGCGGAACGGGAATCGGTGAACGCGCGCATCGCGTCAAAACTGACGGAGTACGGCTCGACGCCGCGCTGGACAATCTGGGGGCTGGGCGGATGATCGGGGGAACGGAACTGCTGCACACTGGACATAAGCGCAAGTGTAGCGAAAAAAAGCGGCCGGCGTGCAGAAACGGCTGGCACGCCGGCGCGCGATCAGGACCTCAGGGGACCAAGTAAACTTGTCGGCGATTGCCAGTTCGGCAACTCGCTGATGCGCTGCAGCCACGCAGCGACATGCGGCGGCAGCGTGACTTTGGCGGCGTCGGCCCAGAACAGGTAGCCGCACAGGGAAAAATCGGCCACGGTCGGCAGCTCGTCGATGATGAAAGCACGGCCGTCGGCCAGCTCCGCTTCCAGTCTGGCGATATCCACGTCAAACCGACCTTGCAGCCAGCTGACGGCGCCGGTTGGGTATTCCTGCGGGGCAAAGCTGCGCGCCCAGCGCAACTGCGGCAAGCACATGCCGAGCCGGTTGGCTTCCCAAAACAGCCATTCCTGCACGCGCGCCATGCGGCTCGCCGATTCGGCGCCGAAGCCGCCCGTGTGCTGGGCCAGGTGGCAAAGAATGGCGTCGGATTGCGCGTACGGCTGGCCGTTGTGCACCAGCAACGGCACCTGGCCGAACCTGGCCAGGCTGCGAAACGGCTCCGGCCGCTGAGTGTGCGGCTGGTCGATATCGATGGCCTGGTAATCGTGGACCACGCCGCTGACCGCCAGCATCAAGGCGACCTTGTAGGCGTGTCCCGAATTTGCGTTGCCGTAAAGCGTGATCTCGTCCTGCATGGATCAGCAGGCTGCAGGACGGGCGCCCAGCGGCTTGCCCAGGCCGGCGCGTGCGCTCGAAGCCGGCAGGCGGCTCGATTGCCGCTGGACCTGCACCACGCTGTTGCCCTTGATAGCTTCGATGACGACATGGCTGTCGGCGGCAACGTTGAGGAACTGTCCGGCATGCAGCCAATAGTCGTCGCCTTGGCCTGCTACCGTCACCCATACATGGCCTTGCATGATCTGCAGGGTCTGGGCCACCGGTGCTGTGACCGACATGGCTTGGCCGGCGCCTATGGACAACGATTCGTTAGCTAATAATTTTCTCATGATGTCACTCCTTGAAACTGCTGGTATATTGGATGTCACATCAGCCGCTAAACCGCTTGATATAGACATTCCTTGTTTCTACAGAGTTATTCTAGTCAAGCAGCGGGCCGTTGCAAAACGAGTAATTTTCCTCCGCCTTGCTAATTTATCTCACATAAAATGGCCGACCTCAGAAAACTGCCGAATCTCTCCGCCCTGCGCGCCTTCGAGGCAGCCGCCCGCAGTGACAGCTTCTCGCGCGCCGCCGAGGAAATCTATGTGACGCCGGGCGCGATCAGCCACCAGATCCGGGCCCTGGAGCAGGAACTGGGCATCATGTTGTTCAGCCGCCACGGCAAGCGCATCACGATCACTGAACAGGGGCAGCGTTTTGCCGCCGTCATCCGCAAATCCCTGAATGAAATCGCGTTTGCGGCCGAAGCCCTGAAAATGGACGCCAAGCAGAAGCGGCTGACGATTTCCGCGCTGCCCTCGTTTGCCGCGCGCTGGCTGGCGCCGCGCTTGTGGAAGTTCATCGACCTGCACCCGGATACCGAAGTAGTGCTGCAATCGAGCAACCACCTCAACGACCTCGAGCGCGAGCCTATCGATGTCGGCCTGCGTTACGGCCTGGGCCATTACCCGGGCCTGGTGGTGGAAAAACTGATGGATGATTTTTATTATCCGGTGGCCAGTCCGAATTACCGCGGCGGCAAGCTGCCGAAAACACCGCAGGAGCTGGAGCAGTGCAGCCTGCTGCGGATGGATACCGAATCGTCGTGGCTGCCGTGGTTCGAGGCGGCGGGAGTCGACCTGGTGGAGCCTACCGGCGGCTTGCTGATCGAGGATGCCTCGATGCTGCTGCGCTCGGCGTCGGATGGCTTGGGGATTGCACTGACCCGGCACGCGATCGCGCTGCAGGAGATTGCTTCGGGCGAGCTGGTGCGTTTGTTCGACGTCGTCGCGCGCTGTCCGCTATCGTATTATTTCGCCTGCACCAAGGAAGCGATGAGCAAGCCGCAGGTGCAGGCTTTCCATCGCTGGCTGCTGGACGAGGTGAAGACTTTCAAGGCGCAAAGCGAATGGCCCGGAGAGCCCGAGCCGTAATTCGCTTTACAGGACCATCTTGACCATAGGGTGCGACGACAGGGCCCGGTACAGGTTATCCAGCTGCTCGCGGTTGACGGCATACACGTTGGCCGTCAGGCCGGTGTAATTGCCCTTGGACGATGGCCGCACTTCCAGCTTGTCGATATGAAAAGTAGGATCATGCTGCACCACCACGCCGACGATGGTTTCCGCGAAAGCGTCATGGGTCGGTCCCATGATCTTGATGGGAAACACGCT
>NZ_JAQGLV010000344.1 GCF_028292705.1 Collimonas fungivorans
TCGGTGCCGACGGTGATGCGCAGGAACTGGGCGATGCGGGCGCTGCCGAAATGGCGCACGATGATGCCGTCGGCGCGCAGGCGGGCCGCCAGCTTGGCGCCGTCGTGGCGCGGATGGCGGGCAAACACGAAGTTGGCGGCCGACGGCAGGACGTCGAAACCGAGCGCGGCCAGGCTGCTGACCAGGTGTTCGCGGCTGGCCATGACGGCCTGCCGGGTCTGCTCGAAATGGGCCTGGTCCTTGATCGCCGCGGTGGCGCCGACGATCGCCATGCGGTCCAGCGGATAGGAGTTGAAACTGTTCTTGACCCGCTCCAGCGCCGTGATCAGGTCCGGCTGGCCGATCGCAAAACCGACCCGCAAGCCGGCCAGCGAACGCGATTTGGACAAGGTCTGCACCACCAGCAGGTTGGGGTAGCGCGCCACCAGCGGGATCGCGCTGTCGCCGCCGAAGTCGACATAGGCTTCATCCACGATCACCACGCAGTCGGGCTGGCCGGCCACCAGCCGTTCGACTTCGGCCAGCGGCAGCAGGCAGCCGGTAGGCGCGTTCGGGTTGGGGAAGATGATGCCGCCGGCGGCAGTGTCCAGGTAGTCGTCGACCCGCAGCGTAAAGTCCGCGGCCAGCGGCACGGTCCGGTAGGCGACCTGGTACAGGCCGCAGTAAGTCGGGTAAAAGCTGTAGCTGATGTCCGGGAACAGGATCGCCTGCTCATGCTGCAGCAAGGCCTGGAAGGCATGCGCCAGCACCTCGTCGGAACCGTTGCCGACGAACACATGGGCCGGCGTGATGCCGTGCGCGGCGTTCTGTTCGGCCAGCGCCAGCTTGAGCGGCTCGGCGTCCGGGTTCGGATACAGCCGCAGGTTGTCGCCCAGCTCGCTGCGCATGGCTTCCAGCGCCAGCGGCGACGGGCCGTACGGGTTTTCATTGGTGTTGAGCTTGACCAGCTTGCTCAGCTTGGGTTGTTCGCCGGGGGTGTAAGGCGTCAGGCGGCTGACGATGGGACTCCAGAATTTGCTCATTGTGTCGCTAAAGAAGGTAAGGACTGCGGCTGCGCGGGTTGGCGAATCAGCCATATGGTAGCAAACCCGGCGCGGTCTGGCTGGGATTCGCGGGTTGTGCCGGGAGCAACTGGTAACATAGAGGGCTCGATACGCGGATCGAATCGGCTGTTACCGTCCATTAGTCCGCGTTATTTCATACAAGCAACAGGAGCTGCCCTTGAACATATTAGCCGTCAACCAACTCTCTTCGATCTGGAATTTCCTGCTCGAATCGTCCTTGCACTACGGCCTCAATGCGGTGCTGGCAATCTTCACGCTGGCGGTCGGCTGGTGGCTGTCGTCGCGTTTCGCCAATGCGCTCGACCGCGTCATGGTGCGCGCCAGCCTGGACGCCACCTTGCGCCCGGTGCTGCGCAGCGTGCTGCTGTGGCTGGTGCGCCTGATCACGGTGGTGGCCGTGCTCGGCCAGTTCGGCGTGCAGACCGCCAGCATCATCGCCGTCCTCGGCGCCGCCAGCTTGGCGATCGGCCTGGCCTTGCAAGGGACTTTGCAAAACATCGCGGCCGGCATGATGCTGCTGTTGCTGCGGCCGTTCCAGGTCGGCGAATACATCTCCAACGGCAGCATCGAAGGCACCGTCGATGAAATCGGCCTGTTTGCCACCAAGCTGACCAAGGCCGACGGCATCTGCCTGTTCGCGCCCAACAACCAGCTGTGGAACAGCGCGCTGACTAACTTCAGCCGCAACAATACGCGCCGCATCGACATGCCGATCGGCATCAGCTACAAGGATAATCCGGCGGTCGCGATCCAGGCCCTGAAGGAACTGCTGCTGGCGGACGAGCGCATCCTGGCGACGCCGGCGCCGTTCGTGGTCGTCACCGACCACGCCGACAGCGCGGTCATGCTCAACCTGCGGGCCTGGACCACGACTTCCCAATACTGGGACGTGCGCTGGTCGATTGCACAAAAAGTGCAAGCCACGCTGGCGGCGGTGAACTGCTCGATCCCGTTCCCGATGCGCGAACTGCATATCACGCGCGAGGCGGAAGCCAAGCTTGCCGCGTGACAGGCGTGGTTCTTGCTAGTTGGTTTTTTGGCAGGAAACCGATCCGATTAAGCCATTCCTTACCGGGAACGATGGCTATAATAATTATGCATAATCCTATGCATAAATGGCATTAGATCGCTTTGCCGACTTTAGCTACAGTTCCGCGGCGCGGCAGCGCGTTGCAGAACGTTGAAATGCCGCGTGACCGCTTTCCGGCTCAGCCAGCGGTCCACAACAATCAACAGATCAGGAGATTTATGTCTACCCGCAAACTTACACTGCGTACCCTCAATTCCTACGCATTGATGATGTTCGGCGCCTTGTTGCTGTCCACTTCCGTGGCGCATGCGCAGGACAGCCAGGCCAAACTGCCTAACGTGATGATCCTGGCCACCGGCGGCACCATTGCCGGCACCGGCGCAGACAGCACCACCACGGTCGGCTATACCTCAGCCACTGTCGGTGTCGAAAAACTGATCGCAGCGGTTCCTGAGCTGAAGAAAGTCGCCAATGTCAAAGGCGAGCAGGTATTCCAGATCGCCAGCGAAAGCATGACCAACGACCACTGGCTGAAGCTGGCCAAGCGCGTCAATGCCTTGCTGGCGCAGCCGGACGTGGATGGCATCGTCATCACCCACGGCACTGACACCATCGAAGAAACTGCCTATTTCCTCGACCTGACCGTCAAGAGCCGCAAGCCGGTAGTGGTGGTCGGCGCCATGCGTCCTTCGACCGCGATCTCGGCCGATGGCCCGATCAACCTGTACAACGCCGTGCTGCTGGCCGGCAGCAAGGACGCCATCGGCAAGGGCGTGCTGGTGTCGCTCAACGATCAGATCAACGCTGCGCGCGAAGTGAGCAAGACCAATACGTCGACTACCGACACCTTCAAGTCGACCGAACTCGGCATGCTGGGCTACATCCAGGGCAACAAGGCCTATTTCTACCGCCAGTCGACCCGCAAGAACACGGTCGATACGGAATTCGACGTCAGCAAGCTGGACGTGCTGCCGCAGGTTGACATCATCTACGGCTACGCCAACATGACCCGCGCCGCGCTCGACGCCCAAGTCGCTTCCGGCGCCAAGGGCATCATCCAGGCCGGCGTCGGCGACGGCAGCATTGCCGCGCAGATGAAAACGCCTCTGGTCGAAGCACGCAAGAAGGGCGTGATCATCGTCCGCGCCAGCCGCGTAGGCCAAGGCATCGTGGCGCGCAACGGCGAAGCCAACGACGACGAACTGGACTTCGTGGTGGCCGATACGCTGAATGCGCAAAAAGCGCGCATCCTGCTGATGCTGGCGCTGACCAAGACCAATAACACCAAAGAAATCCAGCGCATGTTTTACACCTACTGATCACAGGCTGTGAGCCGAGGCGATGCTTGTCGCCTTGGCAGGTAAAAAGCCGGCTGAATCATCCTGTCTGATTCAGCCGGCTTTTTTACGTCTGCGGCATCGGCAACCGGGTCGCCGCCGGATACAATCGCTAAACAATTTTTTCAGGGATCAAACGCCATGTCCGAAGAATTCGAAGTCCCCAGCCCGCACGAGCATCATATCGAGCATGTCACTGAACATGCCCATGGCAGCGGCGACAATTTCGCCGGCAAGATCGCGGTGATGACGGCGCTCATGGCGACCGTCGGCGCCCTGTTCAGCTACCAGGCCGGCTCTACCGAGAGCGCCGCGGCGATGAACAAGAACGACGCCGCCATCAAGAAGACCGAGGCGGCCAACCAGTGGAATTACTACCAGGCCAAGTCCAGCCGCCAGAACCTGGCCGAGCTGGCGACCCATATCCCCGGCGTCGACGCTGCCCACTACAGCGCTGAAGCAGCGCGCTACAAGAGTGAAAAGGAAGTGGTGCAGAAAAAGGCGGAAGCGCTCGAAACCGAGGCCAGGGAATGGGATGAAAAATCAGAGCTGGCGCTGCACCAGCATCACCGCTGGGCGCAGGCGATGACGGCAATCCAGATTGCGATTTCGCTGGCCGCGATTACTTTGCTGACACGCAAGGAGTGGCTGAAAAAGATGGCGTATGGCGCCGGGGCGGTCAGCGTGGTGCTGGGCACGCTGGCCTGGCTGCATATCTGAATACTGATATCCAGGGCGGAGCAGCGAGCGCTGTCCGCCTTGGATACTTCAATCTACTGCGCAATCAGCGCGTCACCGGCTTGTAGCGGATCCGCTTCGGCTTGGCGCCTTCTTCGCCCAGGCGCTTGCGCTTGTCGGCTTCATATTCCTGGTAGTTACCATCAAAGAACGACACCTGCGATTCGCCTTCGAAGGCCAGGATGTGGGTCGCGATGCGGTCCAGGAACCAGCGGTCATGGCTGATCACCATCACGCTGCCGGCGAATTCCAGCAAGGCGTCTTCCAGCGCGCGCAGGGTTTCAACGTCGAGATCGTTGGACGGTTCATCCAGCAGCAGCACGTTGCCGCCTTGCAGCAGGGTCTTGGCCAGGTGCAGGCGGCCGCGTTCGCCGCCGGACAGGTTGCCGACGATCTTCTGCTGGTCGCCGCCCTTGAAGTTGAAGCGGCCCAGGTAGGCGCGCGACGGCATTTCAAAACGGCCGACGGTGAGGATGTCGGCGCCGCCCGAGACGTCTTCGAAAACGGTCTTCTGGTCCGACAGCGAATCGCGCGACTGGTCGACGATCGATACCCGCGCCGTGGCGCCGATCACCACTTCGCCGCTGTCCGGCTGTTCCTTGCCGGTGATCATCTTGAACAGGGTCGATTTACCGGCGCCGTTAGGGCCGATGATGCCGACAATGGCGCCGGCCGGGATGCGGAAGCTGAGGTTGTCGATCAGCATGCGGTCGCCGAACGATTTCGACACGTTCTTGAATTCGATCACTTCATTGCCCAGGCGCTCGGCTACCGGGATAAAGATTTCCTGGGTCTCGTTGCGCTTCTGGTATTCGTGTTCGCTCAGTTCATTGAAGCGCGCCAGGCGGGCCTTGCTCTTGGCCTGGCGGCCTTTCGGATTCTGCCGCACCCATTCCAGTTCCTTGGCGATGGTTTTCTGGCGTGACGATTCGGTGGCTTCTTCCTGCTTCAGGCGGTTGCCCTTTTGTTCCAGCCACGAGCTGTAGTTGCCCTTCCACGGGATGCCGTGGCCGCGGTCCAGCTCCAGGATCCATTCGGCGGCGTTGTCGAGGAAGTAGCGGTCATGGGTGATGCCGACCACGGTGCCGGGGAAGCGCTGCAGAAACTGCTCCAGCCAGTCCACCGATTCGGCGTCCAGATGGTTGGTCGGTTCGTCCAGCAGCAGCATGTCGGGTTTCGACAGCAGCAGGCGGCACAGCGCGACGCGGCGCTTCTCGCCGCCGGACAGCACGCCGATCTTGGCGTCCCAGGGCGGCAGGCGCAAGGCGTCGGCCGCCATTTCCAGCTGCAGGTCGAGATTGCCGTCGCCGGCGGTGGCCAGGATGTCTTCCAGCCGCGCCTGTTCCGCCGCCAGCGCGTCGAAATCGGCGCCTTCTTCGGCATAGGCGGCGTATACCGCATCCAGCTTGGCTTGCGCTTCAAACGCTTCGCCCAGGCCGCCTTCGACCGCCTGGCGCACCGTTTGCTCAGGATCGAGCTGCGGTTCCTGCGGCAGGTAGCCGATGTTCAGGCCAGGCATGGGCACTGCTTCGCCCTGGATATCGGTATCGATGCCGGCCATGATTTTCAGCAGGGTCGATTTGCCGGAACCGTTCAGGCCCAGCACACCGATTTTGGCGCCGGGGAAAAACGACAGCGAGATATCTTTCAGGATTTGGCGTTTGGGCGGCACGATCTTGCCGACCTTGTTCATTGTGTAGACGTATTGGGCCATGAGGAGCAATGATGATTAAGTGAATGGAGAAGCAGTAAAAACTAGCCAGACTGCCAAGAATAACCGATGTCGACCCTTAAGTCGAAGCGCCGGGGCGCGTTGTAAATGTCCGCCACAGGCCTTCAGCCGAATACAGGGCCAAAGCCACCCAGATGACGATGAAGCCTGCCAGCCTGGCGCCGTCCAGTTCCTCGTCATATAGCCAGACGCCGAGCAGCAGCTGTAGCGACGGCGTGATGTATTGCAGCACGCCGACCAGCGACAGCGGGAGGCGGCGGGCGCCGGCGGCGAACATCAGCAGCGGAATCGAGGTGATCGGGCCGGCGGCGACCAGCAGCCACTTGGTGGAAGTCGAGGCGCTGACGAAGGTATTGTGGTCCTGCACCGTAGTATACGCCAGGTAAGCCAGCGCCAGCGGCAGCACCAGCGCCGTTTCCAGCGCCAGGCCGGGCAGGGCGCCGAGGCTGGCGGTCTTGCGCAGCAGGCCGTAGCTGCCGAAAGTCACAGCCAGGGTCAGCGCAATCCAGGGCGGGTGGCCGGCTTGCCAGGTCAGCCACAGCACGGCGGCGGCGGCCAGCGCGATCGCCAGCCACTGCAGCAGGCGCAGCCGTTCGCGCAGGAAGATGAAACCGAGCGCCACGCTGACCATCGGGTTGATGAAGTAGCCGAGGCTGGCTTCGACGATGTGGTTGTTGTTGACGGCCCAGATATAGGTAGTCCAGTTGGCGGTCAGCAGCAGCGCGCTGGCGATGAAACCGCCGATGACGCGCGGCTGGCGCAGCACCGGCCCGACCCAGGCCCATTGCTTGCGTACGGTCAGCACGATCACCAGGAACAGGAACGACCACAGCATCCGGTGCATGACGATGTCGACCGGCGGAATCTCGGCTTCCAGCGCCTTGAAGTAAATCGGGAACAAGCCCCACAGGATGTAGGAGGCGATCGCGTAGAACATTCCTGCTTGCATGGTGTGGGTCTGTAAAAAGGTGGGGAAACGGCGCCGGTCTTCAGTTATGTTTTTGATACTTGTTTCAGGCGCATTTAAACAACATCCAGCATTTTACGCATAAGCGGCGCGCCTGATGCTCAAGACGTGCATATGGCCGGCGGTTCAGGCCGCCAGCAATTCTTGAAAGTAGTAAGTGGTCGAGCCCAGTTCGGGCGGCGAATGATAGGGACTGATGCGGTCGCGGCGAAACGGAACCGCGTGGGCGAACGCCGGGCCGTCATAGACGAAGGTATGGAATTCGCCGTTTTCGCCGCAGGCATCCACCTCTGGCGGCAGGTCGGCGAGAAAGGCGGCGTCGAATTCGCGCCCGCAAAAATCCTGCGGCAGATGCTTGCCATGGACGCATACCACCAGCGCCTTGAAACCGAGCGCCAGGAATTCATCCACCAGCCGGCGCCGTGGCTGGTTCCACAAGGGCAGGCTGGCCTGCAACCCGGCCTGGGCGCAGACTTTTTCTTCCCAGTCGCGATG
>NZ_JAQGLV010000350.1 GCF_028292705.1 Collimonas fungivorans
TCGCCCGCACCCACCTTGCGCTCGAACTGATAGACAGCCGTTACAGCGATCCGGACGAAGCCGATTTTCTTGAGAACCTGGCGGACGGACTGCTCAACCAGGGGCTGTACCTGGGGCCGCAGGTAGACGCAGAACGCGCGCGCAATGCCGCCGAACTGGCGATAGAGGTCGACAGCGGCGACACAAGCAAGACAAAGCAGCTGCACGGCCGCCATCCCGCCGTCAATCCGCGCGCTCCGCTATATTGGCTGGCCGAATTCCTGCGTGCCGCCGGACAGGGCCTGCAAGCCGGCCAGGCCGTCATCACCGGTTCTTATGCCGGCAGCTTCGGCTTGCCGGTGACGCAGGAAATCGCCATCCGGTATGGCGACCTGGGCCAGCTGACCGTCCGCTTCACCCCGAGATGAATTCTGCCGCAAGCGCCGTCGGCCGTTTCCGGCCGCGCCTGACATTAAAAACCCTGGGCCGCGGCGAAGGCTTGCTGGGCATGCGGCCTTCCGGCCCGTTCGGACCGCGCGGGCCAAATGTGACTGTGGTCCAGATCAGCTGGACCTATGTCACCGACGACGGCTTGCAGTGGGAAACCGCCGCCCCCACTGCCTTGCTGAACCGCCGCCCAGCATCGTCGCAAACGGTGGAAGACGAAAAAGGCCAGCGCCTGTTGCTGCGCGACCTGGGAGCCGAGGCCGATGCGCTGGACCTGGTATGGGAACTGGGCCTATATCCGCTGCCGGCCGACACCCTGCAATGGCGCACCGACAGCGCCGCACAGGATGCGGCAAAAACACTGGACTCGCTCTGGACCCTGGTGCAGGAAGATTTCTTCGGCGATTTCTGGGCCGAACAATTGCCCGGCTTGCAGGCCAAGGGCTGGGCGATCGTGGTGCGTCCCGGTTTTGCGCACGAGAGCGTGCCGGTGGATGCCTGGCGCCTGATCGTCAACCCTGCAACCGGCGCACTGCTGGGCAAGGAAGTCGCAACCCGCATGCGTGGCCGCGAACAGGCAGTGACGGCCCTCGGACTGCCCGCCGGCGAAGGCTCCTGGCTGCTCACCCTGGGCATCGAAATCGACGGCGAACTGGTGGACCTGGTGCCGTTGCTGGCGCACCTGCTGCAACGCGACGGCCGCTGGCTGGACGCCAGGCAGATCGCCCTGATCGACGACCACGCCTTGATCATGCTGCGAGCGCCCGGCGGCAAACGGATCGAAGCCCTGGCGGCGCCGCTCAAGGCCATCGTCGGCAGCATGCTGGAATTGCTGACCGATCCCTTGCGCAAGGAAGGGCCGCTGCTGCTTTCCTCCTGGGATGCCTATCGCCTTGAAACGATGCGCCTGAGCTTGCTCGACACGCAGCGCGAACGCGCCGGTGTCCACGGCGCCTGGCAATTGCAGGGCGACGCCGGCCTGCGCGCGCTGGCGCACCGGCTGCAAGGCGCCGGCACACCGCAAGCCGTGAGCGCGCCGGCCGGCCTCGGCGTTACCTTGCGCCCGTATCAATTGCACGGCGTCGCCTGGCTGCAATACCTGCGCGAGCATCGCCTGGCCGGCATTCTGGCGGACGATATGGGCCTAGGGAAAACCGCGCAGGCGCTGGCCCACCTGCTGATAGAAAAACAGGCAGGCCGCCTCGACCTGCCGGCGCTGGTAGTGCTGCCGACTTCACTGATATTCAACTGGCAGGCGGAAGCCAGGCGCATGGCGCCCGGCCTGCGCGTGCTTGCCTTGCAAGGACCGGAACGCCATCGCGATTTCCCGCGCATGGCCGAATACGACCTGCTGCTCACCACCTACCCGCTGCTGTGGCGCGATCGTGCGGCGCTGGAAGCCCAGCCCTTCCACATGCTGATCCTGGATGAAGCGCAGACCGTGAAGAACGCCACCGCTCGCAGCGCCGGCGCCGTGCGGCGCCTGCGCGCGCGGCACCGGCTGTGCATCACCGGCACGCCGCTGGAAAACCACCTGGGCGAACTGTGGACGCAATTCGATTTCCTGATGCCGGGTTTCCTCGGCGACATGCGCAGTTTCACGCGCTTGTGGCGCAAGCCGATCGAAATCGGCGGCCAAACCCTGCGCGCGCAATTGCTGGCGCAACGGGTCAGGCCGTTCATCCTGAGGCGACGCAAGGACGAGGTCGCAACTGAATTGCCGCCGCGCACTGAGACCGTCAAGCTGGTGCAATTGCAAGGACAGCAGCGCGACCTGTACGAAAGCGTCAGGCTGGCCGCGGATGAACAGGTGCGCCGCGTCCTCAAGCGCAAAGGCTTCAGCGGCGGCCAGATCACGATCCTCGACGCCTTGCTCAAGCTGCGGCAAGTATGCTGCGATCCGTTCCTGCTGAAAGGCATGGAGCATCCGGCCGCCATCGAACGCGCCAAGCTGGAGCTGCTGCGCGACATGCTGCCGGCGCTGGTGGCCGAAGGCCGGCGCATCCTGGTGTTTTCCCAGTTCACCGAAATGCTGGACCTGGTCGCCGCCGAACTCGATGCCATGCAACTGCCGTGGCTGGCCCTGACCGGCAAAACCCCGCCGGCAAAACGCGGCGCGCTGGTAGCAGAGTTCCAAAGCAAGACGGTGCCCCTGCTGCTGATCAGCCTCAAGGCCGGCGGCGTCGGCCTCAACCTGACCGCCGCCGACACCGTGATCCACATCGACCCGTGGTGGAACCCGGCCGTACAAGAACAAGCCACGGCGCGCGCCCACCGCATCGGCCAGGACCAGACCGTGTTCATCTATAAAGTGGTGGTTGAAGGCAGCATAGAAGAACGCATCATCGAACTGCAGGCGCGCAAGGCGGCGCTGGCCGAAGGCGTGCTGGGCAGCGATGCAGCGCTTGCCACCAAGTTCAGCAGCGAAGATTTGCAGCTGCTGCTGGCGCCGCTGGCCTAAGCATTAATTAGGGTCAGTTAATTAGGGTCAGAGTCGAATATTAAAATATTCGACTCTGATCCTAATTAAGTGCCTGGGATTACCAGCCGGTGCAAATGGTAAGATGGCAGCCCCACAAGCTGTCAAGGCCCGTCGTTATGCCATTTTCCTCCCTGGGCCTGTCCCCCGCCATCCTGCAAGCCGTTGCCGAACGCGGCTATGTCACGCCAACCCCAGTCCAGATCGCAGCGATTCCTGCAATCCTGCGTGGCGGCGATGTCTTGGCGGCGGCGCAAACCGGCTCCGGCAAGACCGCGGCGTTCGCGCTGCCGCTGCTGCAGTTGTTGCAAGACAGCCCCGGCGAAAAACCGCGCCGGCTGCGCGTGCTGATCCTGGTTCCCACCCGCGAACTGGCGCAGCAGACTGCCGAAGCTATCCGGCTCCTGGCGCAAGCTGCTCCGCAATCGCTGAAGATCGCCGCCCTGTTCGGTGGCGTCTCGATCAACCCGCAAATGATGGACCTGCGCGGCGGCGCCGATATCGTGGTGGCGACGCCCGGTCGCCTGCTCGACCTGATCGAGCACAACGCTCTCAGCATTGCGGCGGTATCGTCGCTGGTGCTGGATGAAGCCGACCGCCTGCTCGACATGGGGTTCACGGACGAGATCGGCCGCATCCTGGCGCTGTTGCCCAAGCAGCGTCAGAACCTGTTTTTCTCGGCTACGTTTCCGAGCGCGGTACACACACTCGCCACCAGGATGCTGCATGAACCGGCCCGCATCGCCGTCCCGGCGCTGGCGCAGAACCAGCCCGACATCGAACAGCGCGCAATCGTGGTCGACGC
>NZ_JAQGLV010000047.1 GCF_028292705.1 Collimonas fungivorans
GCGGGTCGCGGATCGCAACCCGGCCGACCCAGTCGCGTTCGGCATTGGTGCGCACATCTACCAGGATCGTGGCGACGTCTGCCTGCAGCAAGGCAAACGCCTCGCTCGGGGTGACGGCGCCGGCATAAGGCAGGTGGTCGTTCTGGCCGCGTTGCCGGGCGGTGGTCAGGAGTTCGTCGGTGGTGGGCATGGGCATCTCCAAAAATGATGGTTTTTTCAACAAGTGGTTATTTAATGTCTGGTCGCACCATTGTGGTGATAATCCTCGGTTTACCAAGACCATCGCACAAAAAAGGTGCTCCTATTTTTCGTTGCACCATAATGGTGATTTTCGATAACGAGGGCAACTCCAAAAAAGGCTGATACAGCGTTCTACACAAGCTAATTACAGGATCGAATAAGCACGCCGCGATGAAAGGATGGTGGCATGGATTCTGCTATCATCCTGCACTGAGTTCTGGTCGTACTGAATTGCTGTCCGGTCATAGTTTGCTCACTACCTGTACATCATGATGTTACTGCGACGCTGAAAACTGCGCGCAACAGATCTTGAGCAGGGCGCACAATTTAAAAATTGCAGTACCTTTCATATTTAGGAGATTCACATGGCAATGACGGCCGCAGAAGTCTTGAAAATGGCAAAAGACAACGAAGTCAAATTCGTTGATTTTCGCTTCGCTGACACCAAAGGCAAGGAACAGCACGTAACTGTCCCTGTCTCTCATTTCGATATCGATAAATTTGAGTCGGGTCATGCATTTGACGGTTCTTCTATTGCTGGTTGGAAGGGTATTGAAGCTTCCGACATGTTGTTGATGCCGGATCCGAACACCGCGAACATCGATCCGTTCATGGAAGAAACCACATTGTTCATGCAATGCGACGTGATCGAGCCATCCGACGGCAAGGGTTATGACCGCGATCCGCGTTCGATCGCCAAGCGCGCTGAAGCCTACCTGAAATCCTCCGGCCTGGGCGATACCGCCTATTTCGGTCCGGAACCAGAATTTTTCATTTTCGACGACGTCCGCTGGGGCGCCGACATGTCCGGCTGTTTCGTCAAGATCGGTTCGGAAGAAGCTGCATGGAGCTCCGGCGCCAAGCTCGAAGGCGGCAACACCGGCCATCGTCCAACCGTCAAGGGCGGTTATTTCCCGGTGCCGCCGGTCGACAGCTTCCAGGACATGCGTTCGGAAATGTGCCTGATCCTGGAATCGCTGGGCATCCCGGTTGAAGTGCACCACCACGAAGTGGCCGGCGCCGGCCAGAATGAAATCGGCACCAAGTTCTCGACCCTGGTCGAGCGCGCCGACTGGACCCAGAACCTGAAATACGTGGTCTGGAACGTTGCCCACACCTACGGCAAGACTGCCACTTTCATGCCTAAGCCTATCGTTGGCGACAACGGCTCCGGCATGCACGTGCACCAGTCGGTCTGGAAAGACGGCAAGAACCTGTTCGCCGGCGACGGCTATGCCGGCCTGTCCGAATTCGCGCTGTTCTACATCGGCGGCATCATCAAGCACGCCAAGGCCCTGAACGCGATCACCAATCCAGGCACCAACTCGTACAAGCGCCTGGTTCCGGGCTTTGAAGCACCGGTCAAGCTGGCTTATTCGGCACGTAACCGTTCGGCTTCGATCCGCATTCCGCACGTGGCCAATCCAAAGGGCCGCCGCATCGAAACCCGTTTCCCGGATCCCCTGGCCAACCCATACCTGTGCTTCTCGGCATTGCTGATGGCAGGCCTGGACGGCGTGCAGAACAAGATCCATCCGGGCGAAGCAGCGTCGAAAGACCTGTACCACTTGCCGCCGGAAGAAGACGCGCTGATCCCTACCGTCTGCGCTTCGCTGGAAGAAGCACTGGAAGCGCTGGACAAGGACCGCGAGTTCCTGACTCGCGGCGGCGTATTCAGCGACACTATGATCGATGCTTACCTGGACCTGAAGAAGCAGGAAGTCCAGCGCTATCGCATGACGACTCACCCGATCGAATTCGACATGTACTATTCGGTCTAAGTTAGTTCGCAAGTCTGAAAAGATAAAGGACAGGGATTTCCCTGTCCTTTTGTTTTTTTGGCATACTTGTTTCAACCTTCCGCACATCGCAAACTATATTGTGCGGGATGGTTTGTCATTGGATGTTTCTTGACATAAACTAGCGGCTCGATTGAATTGCACTTGCGAAGAAAGTCTATGAAGCGTCTTTTACCAGGATTTCTGCTATTGGCGGCCGTCAGCATCGCCGCAGGCACTGCTCACGCCCAAAGCGAGGTGTATCTGTGCGTGGACCAGAACGGCGTCAAGGAATACAAGAACACGGGCGACACCAAAGGCTGCAAGCGGGTCAGTCTGCCGCCGCTGACCGTGACTTCGTCCGGCAGCAAGCCGGCGCGTGAAGGTGCCGCCAGCAAGCCGGCAGCTTCCACCCCGACCGACTTCCCGAAAGTGGACAACGGCACGCAAAAGGCGCGCGACAACGACCGCCGCCAGATCCTGCAGGATGAACTGAGGAACGAGCAGCAGCGCCTGGCCGATCTCAAGAAAGACTATAACGACGGCACGCCGGAACGCCAAGGCAATGAGAAAAACTACGCCAAGTACCAGGAACGGGTGGCGTCGATGAAAGAAGACATTTCCCGCAGCGAAAAGAATGTCGACGCACTCAACCGGGAACTGTCGAATCTCAAGTAGTCGCCAGCATGGTATCAACCTTGCTTAATGCATAAGGCCGCCTTCGCGGCCTTTATTTTTGCCTACCCGGTTTAAGATAGAGCAGGGCCGGACGCACCATAATGTGGCGATCCGGCATATTACCCACCGACATTGCTTACAAAGCTTGTTATGCTCGGAAAATGCACTATTTCAATCATACCGACAGTCTCACTGGCGCCGGCGCCGATGTGCCTCGCCTCGCTTTGCCTGGACCAGGTTTGTTAACAAGGATGCCAGGATGCCAATAAAAACCGCCGAACGGAACGCGCTCGCCAGCCTCGATCTGCTGGCCTCAGCGGTGCTGGTGCTGGACCAGCACGGACGCCTGGTGTTCGCCAACGCCGCTGCGGAAAACCTGCTGGAGAGTTCCAGCCGCCTGCTGCAGCAGCAGACGCTGTCCGACCTGTTCCTGAATCCGGACCAGCTGCTGGCGATCTTTGCGCAGGCTTTGCAGCATCAGTTCGACGATTCGCGCCAGGATCTGATCCTGGAGCGGGTGGGGCGCGAGCCCTTGTGGGTCGACACCATCGTCACCGCGCTCGACAATCCCGACATGCCGGTGCTGATCGAGCTGCGCGAGAATGTGCAGCAGCTCAAGCTGGAACGCGAGGAGCGCCTGATCGACCAGAGCCAGGTCAACAAGGAGCTGATCCGCAACCTAGCCCATGAAATCAAGAATCCGCTAGGCGGCATCCGCGGCGCCGCCCAGCTGCTGGAGCTCGAGTTGCCGGAGCGCCACGTCAAGGAATTGCGCGAATATACGCAAGTCATCATCAAGGAAGCCGATCGCCTGCAGACCCTGGTGGACCGCCTGCTGGCGCCGCACCGGCTGGCGCAGATCGTGGGCGACGTCAATATCCACGAGGTATGCGAGCGGGTGCGCAGCCTGATCGTGGCCGAATTCCCGAGCGGCCTGAGCATCAAGCGCGATTACGACCTGTCGATCCCGCAATTCCGCGGCGACAAGGAGCAGCTGATACAGGCAATCCTGAACATCGCCCACAACGCCGCGCAAGCGTTGCAGGAGCGCATCAAGGCGGGCGACGCCGAACTGGTTTTCCAGAGCCGGGTAGTGCGCCAGGTGACGCTGGCCAAGGTCCGTTACCGGCTGGCACTAGACTTGCATATCATCGACAATGGACCTGGCATCCCGGCCGAGATTCAAGAACGCATTTTCTATCCGCTGGTATCGGGACGCGACGGCGGCAGCGGTTTGGGTCTGACGCTGGCGCAAACCTTTGTGCAACAGCACATGGGTGTCATCGAATGTGAGAGCCGGCCGGGATATACAGATTTCAGGATTCTTATACCTCTGCCCTGATGCTTGCGTGCAAGCAGTAGATAGGCCGTCATGGCGATGATAAATAGTTTAACGGACTGCGCTTCTGGCGCAGCACAAAACACATGAAACCAATCTGGATTGTTGACGACGACGAATCGATTCGATGGGTGCTTGAAAAAGCGCTGGCCCGCGAAAACCTGAGCACCAAGAGTTTCTCCAATGCGCGCGATGCGATCGAAGCGCTGCAATCGAGCACGCCGCAAGTGCTGGTCTCCGATATCCGCATGCCGGGCGCTTCCGGCCTGGAGCTGCTGCAAACCGTCAAGGCCAAGTTTCCCGGCGTGCCGGTGATCATCATCACCGCTTTTTCCGACCTCGATTCCGCGGTTGCCGCGTTCCAGGGCGGCGCTTTCGAATACCTGGCCAAGCCGTTCGACGTCGACAAGGCCGTCGAACTGATACGGCGCGCGCTGGAAGAAAGCTTGCGCGAAGCGAATGTCGAGCAGGCATCCGCCGAGACCCCGGAAATCCTGGGCCAGGCGCCGGCCATGCAAGACGTGTTTCGCGCCATCGGCCGCCTGTCGCAATCGAACGTGACGGTGCTGATCACCGGCGAATCGGGCACCGGCAAGGAGCTGGTTGCACGCGCCCTGCACAAGCACAGCCCGCGCGCTTCGCAGCCGTTCATTGCCCTCAATACCGCGGCGATTCCGAAGGACTTGCTGGAGTCGGAACTGTTCGGCCATGAGCGCGGCGCATTCACCGGCGCCCAGGCCTCGCGTCGCGGCCGTTTTGAACAAGCCGAAGGCGGCACCCTGTTCCTCGATGAAATCGGCGACATGCCGTTTGATTTGCAGACCCGTTTGCTGCGGGTTTTGTCGGACGGCCATTTCTATCGCGTCGGCGGCCACCAGTCCTTGAAAGCCAACGTCCGCGTCATCGCCGCGACCCACCAGAACCTCGAGACCCGGGTCCGCGAAGGCCTGTTCCGGGAAGACTTGTATCACCGCCTGAACGTGATCCGGCTGCGCTTGCCGAGCTTGCGTGAACGGCGCGAAGACATCCCGATCCTGACCCGTTATTTCCTGAGCCAGAGCGCCAAGCAGCTGGGCGTCGAAAGCAAGCGGGTCTCCGACAACGCCATGCGTTTCATGAGCAGCCTCGACCTGCCAGGCAATGTGCGCCAGCTGGAAAACCTGTGCAACTGGATCACCGTGATGGCGCCCGGCCAGACGGTCGAGATCAAGGATCTGCCGCAAGACCTGGTCGGCGGCCGCGATCAAAGCATGCAGCTGGAAAGCCCGGCCAGCCGGCCGGTGGCGTTTGATCCGCACCTGGCGGCGCCGGCCGCCGCCGCGCACTATCCCGAAATCCAGGCGCCTGCGATGCAAGCCGCCGGTGAAAAACAAAACTGGATTGCCTTGCTCGAGGTTGAAGCGGCGCACATGCTCAGCAATGGCGACGCCGACGTCATGGATGTGCTGGGACGGCAGTTCGAATCGGCCTTGATCAAGATTGCCTTGCGCCATACGCATGGGCGCAAGAACGATGCCGCGGTACGTCTCGGCATCGGCCGCAATACCATCACGCGCAAGATCCAGGAACTGGGCATAGCCGGCGCCAAGGACGATTGACGGCAAGCAGGAGCGGATTTACCG
>NZ_JAQGLV010000062.1 GCF_028292705.1 Collimonas fungivorans
TCAGCTGAGCTCAGCGATATTTTTCAGCGCGCTTAGCACGTCCGGAAAATCCGCGGTCACCATCGGCCCGAAATCCGCCGCAGCCGGCCCGGTGATTTCCGTGCTGTAGATGACCTTGCTGCCGCCGGACGCCAGCGGCACGATCTTGTGGTGCACTAGTACGCGGGTGCCGTCGATGATCGTTTCATCGGTAAAGCTTTGGTTCTCCCTGACGTCGATCAGGGTGGTGGTAAATACATCCTCGCCGGGCGGTTGCATTGTAAATGTGGCGCCATCCACAAATGCGCCGTGGATCTGGATATTATCAATTCCCTTGTTCCACTTTTTCCAGCCCTGCACGTCGGCAAACAACTGCCAGATCCGCGCCGGCGTAGCGCTTGTTTCTATGCTCTCTTCATGAGTCCACATGATTTTTCCCTGTTGTCTAAGGAGGCATGGATTGCGAAACGCTAATTTAGCATGACTAAACCCCGCCGGGAACGCAAGCAATCAGCTGCAGCTCTACCGCATAACCGTGATGCAAGGCCGGCACCGGCACCACGGCGCGCGCCGGCTTGTGCGCGCCCAGGTAGCTGGCGTAGATCTCGTTGAACAAACTCCAGTTTTCAACTCCGACCAGATACGCGGTGGCCTGCACCACGTCGCCAAAACCGCAGCCCGCGGCTTGCAAGACTTGCTGGCATTGATGGAACACTGCTTCGCACTGCTGCCGGAAATCATGCGAGGCCGGGTCGATCGTATCGGAAGCCGGCAGCATGCCTGACAAAAAAACAAAACCGTTCTGTTCGACCGCTTGCGAATAGTGCCCGCGCGGCGCCGGCACGGCCGGGGTATGTATGATTTTCATGGTCTCTTTGCGTGACAAGGGTAAATGATGGGCCGAACCTGTCCTACCAGCCGCGGAAGCGTTCCCAGACCTCCAGGATATCCGAAGACTCTCGCTTGACTACATGGTAGCGGGAATGCTGGGCGCCGGTGGCGCAAGCGTGGTTCGGCAGGATGCGCAGCATGGCGCCGATAGGCAGGTCCGGCGTTTGCGCAGGATCGCCGGAACGATGCGCGATCACGCCGTGTTCCTGGTTGGCGTCGACCATCAGCAGGTCCGGCAGCAGTTCGCCGCCGAGATCGCAGACCAGGCCGTAACCCTGGTCCTGCGGCTGCCTGCTGGTGCCGCGGTCGCGCGACATGGCCATCCAGCCGGCGTCGGTAATGATCCAGCCCTTTTCTTTCTGGTGCCCGATCACCGTGGTGAGCACGGACAGCGCGATGTCTTGCTGGCGGCAGACGCCCAGGCCGGCCATGACCAGGTCGCCGAACACAAACACGCCGGCGCGCACTTCGCTGACGCCATCCAGGTTGTCGGCGAACATGGCGGTCGGCGTCGAGCCGATGCTGACCGCCGGGCAAGCGATGCCGGCCGCGCGCAAGCGTTCTGCGCAGCCAACCGCGGCATCGCGTTCCTGCTGCGCCATCTGCCTGATGGCCGGTATCGAACGGCAGTTATAGGAATTGCCGGCATGGGTGATGACGCCAGCCAGATGCTGGCCGCCGGCGACCAGGCAACGGCCGATCTCGAGCAGCTCCGGCGAATCGGGAAGCACGCCTGAGCGGTGGCCGTCGGAGTCGATCTCGATCATCACGTCGAAACGCATGTTTTCCTGCCGGCCTTTGTCGCACAAGGCCTGAGCCATCTCCAGGCTGTCCAGGATCAGCGTCAGCCTTACCCCCTGCCGCCGCAGCCGGATCACATGATCGAACTTGCCGGGAACAATGCCGACTGCATACAGGATATCCGTGAAGCCATCGACTGCGAAATATTCGGCTTCCTTGAGCGTCGAGACGGTGATCGGCCCGCTGGCTTGCCCTAGCGTCGAGCGCGCGACCTGGATCGACTTGCTGGTCTTGACGTGCGGCCTGAACACCACGTCGAAACGGGCCAGGCTGGTCCGCATGCGGGCGATATTCTGTTGCATGCGGTCCTGGTCAAGGACCAGGGCCGGCGTTTCAAGGTCGGCCAGGCGGCGCACCGGATTGCGTGTGGAATCATTCATGTCGTTTCCTCGGTTTATCTGGTTTCGACGAACTGCAGCAGGTCCGAGATATGTGCCGACTCCGCCAACGGCGCCGGCGCGCCGGCTGGCGCTGCCAGGCCGATGCGGTTATGCCAGAAGGTATCGAGGCCGACTTGCGCAGTGCCGAACATGTCGTAGGCGGACCCGGCGACAAACAGCACGCGCTCCGCCGGCAAGTCCAGTTTCTCCAGCGCCAGCCGATACGGCCGCGGGTCAGGCTTGTAAAACCCGGCCTGCTCCGACGTCACCACCACCTCGAACGGAACACCCACCCGGTCGGCCGCCAGCTGGCCCAGCCTGACGGAACAGTTGGTCACTACGCCAAGCCGATGATTCTGTTGCAAGCGGGCCAGCGTTGCGACCACCTCCGGCCACGGCTGGAGACTGCGCCAGTTGCGGTCCAGCTGCTGCGCGAGCTCTGGCGCCAGTCCGACGTTCTGCGCCGCCTGCGCTACCAGTTCCTCATAAGGCTGGTAGGCGCCGCAACCGTAGGTCAGCCGCAGGTATTCGGCGCGCCAGGCGCGCCCGGCCTGCTCCGAGCCGGCGGTATGGTTCCAGACCGTCCAGGAATCCAGTAATGCAGTCAGCAGATCGAACAAGATTGCCTGATATTTTTGCGCCATGTCAGCCCCGATCCAGTTGGTATGGCTGAATTATCGATGGTATTGCCAAGATTGTGGTTAAATGAAACGCATGACTAACTTAAGTTTTACTTAATAATGATCCCGGTCGACGATATCCGTTTTTTCATGATCGTGGTGAAAACCGGCAGCCTCGCCGCCGCCGCGCGTGAGATCAACGTGACCGCTTCCGCCGTGACTCAGCGCCTGCAGCAGCTGGAAGCCAGGCTGGGCGTGCGCCTGATCGACCGCTCCACGCGGAATATGAGCCTGACCGACGAAGGCCAGCTGCTGGCGGAAGAAGGCGCGGCGATTTGCGAGCGCAACGACGCTCTTTTTGAAATGCTGAAAGCACGGCAAGGCATTGTCGCGGGACATCTGCGCATCAACGCCCCATTCGGCTTCGGCCGCCGCTACCTGACGCCGCTGGCGGCGCAATTCCAGAGCGACCATCCTGGCGTCAAGGTTTCGCTGACCCTGCTCGACCGCATTAGCGCCGGCGAAGCGCATCAGGCTGACATCACATTCCACATCGGCGCTTTGGCCGACTCCAGCCTGGTGCGCTACAAGATCGGCGCCAATGCAAGAATCCTGTGTGCGGCCCCATCCTATATCCGGCGCATGGGAGCGCCGGCCGATCCGCAATCGCTTGCCGGGCACCAGTGCCTGGTATTACAGGAAAACGATGAAGACGTAGGCCTGTGGAAGTTTGCCAAAGGCACGCTCAGCCACAGCGTGCGGGTCGATCCCATCCTCAGTTCCAACGATGGCGAAGTGGTGCACCAATGGGCGCTGATGGGGAAAGGCATCATGATCCGTTCCGAGTGGGACGTCGCGGAAAACATCCGGCGCGGCAAGCTGGTGGCGCTGCTCCCTCAATGGAATATCGCGCCGGCCGACGTCATCGCGCTGGTGCCGCAGCGCAAAGGCATGTCGGCGCGCGCGAAGAAATTCATCGAGTATGCGCTGCGGCAGTTCGGCCCGGTGCCGCCCTGGCGGATTAAAGGCGGGCCATGACAAGCCGGGCAACCGTCTGCGCCGGCGCCGGGTTCAATGATCGAGGATCAGCAAATCGTCAAAGCTGAATCCGCGCACCCTTACTGTATTCAAGGGCAGCGCCATCCCTAGCCCGTGCCGGATTTTTTTCCGCAAGCGCATGATCATGGTGTCCAGCCGGTTTTGGTCGTAGCTCAGGTAATGTTCGCCGAATTCATCGATGATCTTCCTTCTGGACGCCACCTGGCCGATTTCCAGCATGGCAAAGGTTTTGACCAAGGTGAATTCAAGGCTGGTGAGCTTAATCTGGTTATTGTTCGGCGCAGTCAAGGTGCGCTGGTGCATAGACAGCCGCCAAGGCAGCGTAATGCCACGCGTCAGGTTGGCAATATCGGGCGAGAACGGATGCGTGTGATCCATTTGCAAAATGGTGATTGACCTGTTTTGCTCGTTCGGACTCTGCCCCGCCAGCAATGTGGCCGACGTCTCGCTCCAATTGATCTGATAACCAGCGCTGCTGAAAAAATCGCAGATCTCATTTTCATTTCGCGTGTCATCTTTCAGGAGAAGCAACGTCATCATTTTTTGCCCCAACAAAGTAGATTCATAGCCACATGTTGGCCCATGGAAATACTGTTATCATGACAATTCATGACATTTTCTATAGTTTTCTGAGGAACATGGCCCTGCGCCGGGATGAGATTCGGTTGCGGACGCGCCATACAACCAGACAATACAGCCTTGGATGTAAATCCACCGACATCTGGCCATGAAACCCCGTTTTTCATTTGGCCGATGAAAGGGCATATAAGCAGCCAGTTCAGCCAATCGCCGACACCTGTACACCACCGCAACGGGCTTTTTATCTCACCCGGCGCCTGCCCCATGTCAGCAATCGTCAGTTTCCCGGCCGATGCCGAGCCTATTCTTTTTACGATCTTTGCGATGCTCGGGTCGCGGATGAAGGAAAAAAAGATACGCGCGGCCGCTTTCCGCCTGGCAGGCGACAGCGACAGCCCACCTGAATGAATGGCATGACGACGCATCTACATGAAAAGGAATCGGCATGAAAATCGAAGACATGAATCAGAACAACTGGGGAGTATGCGGTTTTGTCGCGGCTATCCAGGCGGCCAACCTGAACCAAAAAAAAGGAGGGGTCATTGCGGCCGATACCTATGCCACCTTGTTTCCCCTGATCGAGAATTTTTGCCGGAACCATGCGGACCGATCTGCAGAGCTGCTGGATTTCTCGAAGGTTTTCGGAAATGTATATGCTTATCGCAGCCTGCAAGACGTCACGGACAGAATGCGTGGCAACCACGCCATGGATGCGCAGGTCGGCATTGCGATGACGGCGGCGGCGGTCAGCCTGCTGTGCAAAGACCTGGGTTTCCTGAACTATGACTTTCATGCTACAACGGCGAATAGCAACAGCTTGAATCTCGACAAACCACTACCGTATAAAAACGCGATTTACGGCTTAGGAAAAAAAGACAATCAAAGCAACTACCGGTACGGCCTGCTGCACTGGATCTATGTTGATCTTCACGGCGATGTTTTTACGTGGGGAAAAAAGGGAACAGATGCCGTCAAGGCCCTGAAAGACAACGGTTATGACAAACTGACGCATTATCTGCCTGCCCTCAGCTAAAACCAGCTGCCAATACCAGCGGGCAAACGGATGGTCCAATTCGATGTCCGCTTTTCCGGTTGCTGGAAATCCCGGTTAACTTCTTATGCGCCGCTGGATGCCGGAACTGAATTTCTTTATCCCGGCCGTCACCATGTAGGAAAACAGAAAGAACCAGACCATCGCATACAGGTAAACCCACAACATGATCTGCGTGGTGCCGCTGGCGTTAATTACGGTGTTGCAGCGACTGAGCAATTCAGGCACTCCTATCACCGAAGCCGCAGAGGACGCCATGACAATGATCACGCAAAAATTTCCCAGGTTCGAGATGAACAGCAGCGCGTCCTGGCATCTGCCGCGCCGCCATTCCAGGATGGTGCTTAGCAGGTTATCTGAAACAAAACCCGCCACGGACAGCGCCAGCGCCAGCGCCGCTT
The DNA here is from genome assembly GCF_028292705.1 of Collimonas fungivorans. Classification (GTDB taxonomy): domain Bacteria; phylum Pseudomonadota; class Gammaproteobacteria; order Burkholderiales; family Burkholderiaceae_D; genus Collimonas; species Collimonas fungivorans_B. The sequence goes on from NZ_JAQGLV010000062.1 coordinate 5,762, forward strand.
TCAACCAGGACGGGAAAGGCAGGCTGATGCTCGAAAACGGCAACGTCAATGATTCCGGCAGCATGAATACCAGGTAAAACTGGAAAACAAACGTCGGCACGTTGCGCATGAGTTCGGTCAGGCCTGAACCCGCAAGAGCCCATTTCCGGTGGCTGGACAGCCGCAGCAAGACCAGCAGTCCGCCGCCGGCCGTGCCGATACCCAACGCCAGTACGGAAATCAGGATGTTCCACAGGAATCCGGTTGCCAAAAAGGGAGTCCATTCAAACAGCTTTTTTGTGATTTCAATCCATTCCACGACACCACCTCTGTTCCATCCATTGCAATAAACGCAGCACGACGAACACCAAAAGCAGGAACAGCAGCATCAAGGTATTCATCACGGTGGCGACGGCCCCATGCTCGGCGATAATCGAGGTGGATACCGACAGCAATTCGGGCACTGCGACGGCACTGGCCATCATGGTGGCTTTTGTCACATTCACCAGGCACGCCAATATCGATGTGGAGCAACGGCTCACCAGCGGCCGCAAGGTGCGCAACGTCAAGCGAAACCCGGGATTGCGCAAACGTTCTTTGTCGCCGGCATTTTCCAGGATATGCAGCAGGCATGAGCCGGTGTACCAGCACAGGCACAGCACGACAACCAGGAAGGAATTCAACTGCACTCCCCAGCTCGCGGCCAGCAAACTGCCTATGCCGAAAACCAGTACATAAATTTGCAGCAGAGGCGGAGTCAGCCTGCCGATCAAGGCCAATCCCTTGAGAAACCGGCTGAGCAGCAGGATTTTCCGTTCCACGGCCAGCGCCAGGATCGTGCCGCTGGCGAGGCTGCCGAATACGCAAGAAACCGTGAGCGCCAAGGTGATGCATAAAGCGCGTAAAAACTGATCGCGCTCATACTCGTCGTAGACGAAGGTGAGATTGACGCCGGTTTTTTCCTTGAGCAGCAATCCCCATTGCTGCAAGCCGGTGGTTTCAGTAGAGGTAATGAAAACGGGATTGCGGCATGCCAGCGGCCATTGACCGTTCGCCAGGCGCCGGCAAATGAATGCGCCTTTCTCGTCTTTTTTATTCCACAAGGTGTGCATCTCGGTCAGAAACATGGAAGGCGGCAGCCGCCATTTCTTTTCGAGGTCTAGCAAGACGCCCTGTCGATGCCAGTCAGCCACGGTATCGCCGATAAACATTTCCAATGCGCCGCCTTTTTCAGAACGTGCAATGGCGATAGCCCACGGCGTCAGCAGCTGCGGCGGCAAAGTGGATTTGTAGTTTTTCCATTCGCTCGACAACAAATCGCCGGCGATCGCGGTGTTGTCGAACAGCCAGCCGGCGCAACGGCCGTCGCGCACTCCCAGCTTGGCGTCGCGGCCGCTTGGAAACACCTGCAAATCCAGCAGGTAGCGTGTGGCCATGGCGCGGTTGAAGTAGCTGCCCTGGGTGGCGCAGACCTTTTGGCCGCGCAAGTCGGTCCAGGCGCTCAATTTGCTGTCCGGCCTGGTCATCAGCGTCACGCCGGAAGAATAGTAGTTCGGTTCGACCAGGCCGGCAATTTGCCGCCGCTCGTAGGTATCGCCCAAGGTCGAGATCATGACGTCTATCCTGCCCTCATCCAGCACCTGCATGCGGTTGGCGCCCGTCACCGCCACCTTGTGCAGGACGACGCCGAGGCGATGCGCCAGGTCCTGCGCCAGGTCGTGCTCAAAACCCTGAGGCGTGGCGTCCGCCGAGAGCATGCCGAAAGGCGGGTAGTCGGTCTTGACTCCCACCACCAGCACGCCGCGCTTCACTATCTGATCCATGCGGCTTTCGCCATGCGCCGCGCTGGCGACCACCAAGATGAACGCAAACAGGCAGGCACGACCCGCTTGCAGGCAGGGGCGCGCATTTGTTTTACCCTGCCTCATACGGGATCCGCGAGCACCCGCATGCCGTAGCCGAGCTGCGCCGGAATCCAGGAGCACAGGCGCCGGTCGATGCAGCGCACCAGTCTCGATTGCGTCACCAGCCATTCCGGAAACACGCTTTCAGGCTGGCACTCCATGATGGCGAATCCCGCTTCAGCCAATTCCTCGCGCAGGGTGCGCAATGAGTAGAGATGATAGAAGAACGTCAGGTTGCGGCCCTCAATGCGCCTGGTAAACCGGATATTGCCCGCTTCATCCTGGGGTGGTCCGGCATATCCCATGGCCCGCGCCAGGCCGTATTTGAGCAATTCCCACGGCCTGCGCCGGAAAATCGACGGGACCGACAAGATCAGCTTGCCGTCGGGCCGGATCAGGCTGCGCATTTTATGCAGGGTCTGCAGCCGCAAGTCGCGCTCGACCACGTGCGACAAGACGCCGAACAGCATGAGGATCGCATCGTAGCAGGTGTACTTGTTCAAGCCATCCAGGTTGTCATGCACAAAGCTGACGCGCTCACGATGAGGCGTGCTGCGCAACTGCGATTCGAACTCCGCCAAAGAGGCGGCGGAAATATCGTAGGCGGTCAGGTGCGCCTTGGTTTTTTCCAGCAAAGCCAGTGAATAGCGGCCGTTTCCGCAGCCAAAGTCGAGGATCTGGCCGGCCTCAGCCAACCCGTTCTGCAGTAGATAGGCCATGGTTGCAATATTCGGTTCCGGGTAGCGCCGGCGGTATCCCTCGCTGAGATAATAATGATCGTAAGTTGCCTGCATTGCTCTGCTGATATCGTCCGCTGACATG
>NZ_JAQGLV010000091.1 GCF_028292705.1 Collimonas fungivorans
CTGATCACGCCGTCGCTGGAAGAAATGGCGCACGTCGCCAAGGAAATGCAGCGCGATCCGTACTTCCGCAGCGTCAAGATGCCCTTGCTGATCGGCGGCGCCACCACCAGCCGCGCCCATACCGCGGTGAAGATCGCGCCGAATTACGAAGGCCCTGTGGTCTACGTGCCGGACGCTTCGCGCTCGGTTTCGGTGGCGCAGTCCTTGCTGACGCCGGAGCAGCGCGACCAGTACATCGATGACATCGCGGTCGACTACGAACGCATCCGCGAACAGCACGCCAACAAGAAGGCGGTGCCTTTGCTGACGCTGGCGGCTGCGCGCGAGAATCGCACACGACTGCAGTTTGCTCCGGTCAAACCCAAGTTCATCGGCCGCCGCGTCTTCAAGAACGTCGATCTCGGCACGCTGGCGCGCTACATCGACTGGGGTCCGTTTTTCCAGACCTGGGACCTGGCCGGCCCGTATCCGGCCATCCTCAAGGATGAAGTGGTGGGTGAAGCCGCCAGCAAGGTATTCGAAGAAGGCCAGGCGCTGCTGAAGAAACTGATCGACGGCCGCTGGCTGACCGCCAACGGCGTCATCGCGCTGATGCCGGCCAACACGGTGAATGACGACGATATCGAAGTCTATACCGACGACACACGCGAAAAAATCGCGTTCACCTATTACGGCCTGCGCCAGCAGACTGTGAAACCGGTGATCGACGGCGTTCCTCGCCCTAATCAATGCCTGTCCGATTTCATCGCGCCGAAATCGTCCGGCATTGCCGACTATATCGGCCTGTTCGCGGTCACCAGCGGCATCGGCATCGAGAAATACGAAAAGCGCTTCGAGGATGCGCATGACGATTATTCCTCGATCATGCTGAAATCGCTGGCCGACCGCCTGGCGGAAGCTTTCGCCGAATACATGCATGAGCGGGTGCGCAAGGACCTGTGGGGTTATGTGCCTGAAGAAAGCCTGTCCAACGAAGCCTTGATCAAGGAAAACTACAGCGGCATCCGCCCTGCCCCCGGTTATCCGGCTTGCCCGGAACATACGGTCAAGGCCGACATGTTCCAGCTCTTGCAATGCGAGGAGATCGGCATGCAGCTCACCGAATCGTTCGCCATGTTCCCGGGCGCCGCGGTGTCGGGCTTTTATTTTGCCCACCCCGAATCGAAGTATTTTGTGGTCGGCAAGGTCGGCGACGACCAGGTCAGCGACATGGCGGCGCGGCGCGGCGCCAGCAAGGACGACGTCGAACGCTGGCTGGCGCCCAACCTGTAAAGGAAACCGGCATGCGTCGCAGCCTGCAGCTGAAGCAGCAATTACAACAGACGATAGAGGCTGAAATTGCCGCACGTACGCAACAGCACCAGGCGCAAATCGCCGCGCTGAAAAGCCCGGCGCCAAACCGGATGGCGAGCCATGCGGCGAGCGCCGCCAGGCCGCTGGTGCTGCTGGCCCATGGCGATTCCTGGTTTGACTATCCGCTGGACGGCAATGCGCTGTCGCTGCACAGCACCGATGTCATCGCGCAGCTGCAAACCGCCGGCGCCATCCCTCCTTCGATCCTGAACGTTTCCCACAACGGCGATTCAAGCTCCGACGAAATGGCGCTGCCCAAGCAGCAACGCCTGATCGCCGCACTGCGCGACAGCAACAACTGGATCGGCGACCAACCGGACGCCATCCTGTTTTCCGGCGGCGGCAACGATATCGCCGGCGACAAGTTCTGCATCCTGCTCGATTATGCCGACAGCGCAAGCGACGGCCTCAACCTGGTGCGCTTCACCAAGCTGCTGGAAATGGTTGAAGCCTCTTACCTCGACCTGTTTGCATTTCGCGACAGGTACGCGCCGGGCGTGCCGATTTTCGGCCACTGCTATGACTTTGCCATTCCCAACGGTTCCCATCCGCTGTGCGCCGGGCCGTGGCTGCTGCCGTCGCTGGCTTACTGCGGCTGGACCGCAAGCGACGGCATCCCGATTGTGCGCCAGGCGCTGGAGGGCCTGGCGGCGAGGTTGCGCAAACTGGCCGCGGTTCCCGCCAACAATTTCATCCTGGTTGAAACCCAGGGCACGCTTGCCGCCGCCGACTGGGCCAATGAACTGCATCCCTACCCGGCCGGATTCAGGAAAATTGCAGAAAAATTCGCCGCAGCGCTGCGCCTGCAGTTTCCCGGCCATATCTGATCACACCTCGCGTCCGTCCATGAAAAAAGCCCCGCTGTAAGCGAGGCTTTTCAATCTGGCGCAAGCGTCAGCCAGCCTTGCCGTCAGTCGCCGCCCAGGTGGATAAACTTGAACAGGAAGATCGCGGCAATCACCCAGACCATCACCGGCACTTGCTTGGCACGGCCGGTGAACAGTTTCAGCGCTGCATAGGAGATGAAACCGAAGGCAATCCCGTTGGCGATCGAATAGGTGAACGGGATCATCAGCACGGTGATCACGGCCGGCACGCTTTCAGTGCTGTCTTCCCAGTTCAGGTGCACCAGCTCGCGCAGCATCAGGCCGGCGACATAGAACAGCGCCGGCGCGGTAGCGTAGGCCGGCACGGCGCCGGCCAGCGGCGAAATGAACAGGCAAGCCAGGAACAGGATGCCGACCGCCAGCGAAGTGAGGCCGGTACGGCCGCCCGCCTGGACGCCGGCGGCGCTTTCAACATAGGCCGTGGTGCTGGAAGTACCCAGCAGGGTGCCGGCCACAATGGCCGTGCTGTCCGCCAGCAACGCCTTGTTAAGCCGCGCCATCTTGCCGTTGACCAGCAGGCCGGCGCGGTTCGCCACGCCCATCATGGTGCCGGTGGCGTCGAACATTTCAACCAGGAAGAACACCAGCACGATATTCAGGATGCCCATCGACAGCGCGCCCATGATGTCGAGCTTGAACAGGGTCGGCTCGATCGACGGCGGCATCGCGACCACGCCGGTGAAGGTATTGCCGCCGACCAGGAAACTCAGCACGGTCACGGTCAGGATGCCGATCAGGATCGCGCCCTTGACCTTCAGGTGGTCCAGCACCACGATCAGCAGGAAACCGATGATCGACAGGATCACCGGGATCTGGTGCAGGTCGCCGATCTGCACGAAAGTGGCCGGGTTGGCGACCACCAGGCCCGAACTCTTGAGCGCGATGAAGCCAAGGAACAGGCCGATACCGGAAGTAATCGCAATCCTTATCGTGGGCGGGATGCCGTTGACGATCATGCCGCGTATCCCGACCAGGCTGACGATGACGAACAGGCAACCGGAAATGAAGACCGCGCCCAGCGCCACTTCCCAGGACACGCCCATGCCTTTCACCACCGCATAGGCAAAGTAGGCGTTGAGGCCCATGCCGGGCGCCAGCGCGATCGGATAGTTGGCGTACAGGGCCATGATCAGGGTGCCGATGGCGGCCGCCACGCAGGTTGCGACGAAGACAGCGCCTTTTGGCATGCCGGCGTCGCCCAGGATGGCAGGGTTGACGAAGATGATGTAAGCCATCGTCAGGAAAGTGGTGAGCCCGGCGATCAGTTCAGTGCGGACATCCGTGCCGTTTTCCTTGAGTTTGAAGAAATTCTCGAGCAGTTGCATTGTTGTGTCTCCGTGATTATTGTTGTTTTTGGTTTTCTGGCTGCCGCGTTGCTCCGTTTGGAACGGAGTTCTGGCAAAGTAATGTGTTACAGAATGGGGTCACAAGTATGCTCCAGGCTAAATATCAATTATTCCAGCGAGATGATAACCGCTCCCGCTGCCGCATTGATAGTCCTGCATTTGCCCCAGCCAAAGATTTTCTCATTCTTGAAAACCGGAAAAACCGTCAAATACATTTCTAGCAGGAAATATTCCGTTCGCCATGGCTGTATTTGCCAAATGGAATTACATACGCATTCTCTATTCCATTTTTGAGATACCTGACATCAGCCGTTTCGCTATATGAAGCGGCGGCGCAAATGCTAATCTGGGCTCATAATTAATAGGCCGTTGCAAAGCCTAGCCTAGTCCTACGTAACCCGCACCCAGGCGAAAGCGGCAATACGATCCAGAGGCATGGTTTTTGCAACAGCAGCTAAACCATATTGGAGATTGCCTTGTCTACGCCCGCACCTCATTCCACGGCCGATAGCGTCATCCGTTTCTACTACCGTGGCGAAATCCACACAGTGGACCAGGCCGCGCCGACCCGCACCATCTTGCAGCACCTGCGGGAAGACCTGCACTGCACCGGCAGCAAGGAAGGCTGCGCCGAAGGCGATTGCGGCGCCTGCACCGTCGTCATCGGTGAACAGGGGCCCGACGGCGTCACGCTCAAATCGGTCAATTCCTGCATCCAGTTCCTGCCGACGCTGGACGGCAAGGCTTTGTATACCGTCGAAGACCTGAAACAGGACAGTGGCGCCCTGCACCCGGTGCAGCAAGCCATGGTGGAATGCCACGGCTCGCAATGCGGTTTCTGCACGCCGGGTTTCGTGATGTCGCTGTGGGACCTGTACCTGAAACACGACGGCAGCCAGGCGCCTGCCTGCGGCTCAGCCGGAGCCGGAGCCTGCCAGCCATTGCAGCGCAAGGAGATCGATATCGCGCTGTCGGGCAACCTGTGCCGCTGCACCGGCTACCGGCCCATCATCGACGCCGCGCACCGGATGGGCGAACTGCCGGCGGTCGGCTTCGACCGCCAGGCTTTGCAGCAGGCGCTCCAGCCCTTGCAACGCGACGACACTTTCGTCTACAAACATGACGGCCAGACTTTCTACGCGCCGCGCACGCTGGCGCAGCTGGTGGAAGTGCGCGCCGCCAATCCGGCCGCGCGTATCCTGGCCGGATCGACCGACGTCGGCCTGTGGGTGACCAAGCAGATGCGCGACCTGGGCGACATCATCTACCTCGGCCAGGTAAGCGAGCTGAACGCCGTGGCCATGCGCGAAGGACAACTGGAAATCGGCGCCGGCGTCACGCTGAACGACGCTTACGCGGAAATCTGCAAGCACTATCCTGAACTGTCGGAAATGTGGCAACGCTTTGCCTCGCTGCCGATCCGCAATGCCGGTACCCTGGGCGGCAACGTCGCCAACGGTTCGCCTATCGGCGACTCGCCGCCATGGCTGATCGCCCTTGGCGCGCAAGTCGTGCTGCGCGGCCCGGCCGGCCAGCGCGTGATGCCGCTGGAAGCGCTGTACCTGGACTACATGAAAAAAGACATGCAGGCTGATGAATTCGTCGAAGCCGTGCGCATTCCGTTGCCGCATGCCGGGCAACGCTTCCGCACCTACAAACTGGCAAAACGTTTTGACCAGGATATTTCTGCCGTCTGCGCCGCGTTCTCGGTGACTCTCGATGGCCACAAGATCAGCGACATCCGCATCGCTTTCGGCGGCATGGCGGCAACGCCGAAACGCGCTGCGCTGACTGAAGCGGCATTACGCGGCCGGGCCTGGAGCGAAAGCGTGCTGGAAAATGCGGTAGCGCTGATGACGGACGATTACAAACCGCTGTCCGATATGCGCGCCTCCAGCGAGTACCGGATGAAGACGTCGCAAAACCTGCTGCGCCGCTTCTGGCTGGAGACCCGCGTCGATGCGCCGTTGCGCAGCGACCAGGTAAATCCTTTTGTGTGTGCCTGAGTTGACATCATGAATAAGCAAACTGAAGTTTTTATGAAACCCGCGCCGCAAGGTAGCAAATCCGCCTGGGCCGAAGTCGGTCAATCGCATCCGCACGAATCGGCGATATTGCATGTGCTGGGCGAAGCCACTTACACCGACGACATCCCGGAAGCGCAAGGCACTTTGCACGCCGCGCTCGGCATGTCGCAAAAAGCCCATGCGCGGATCCGTTCGATCAACCTCGATGCCGTACGCAGCGCTCGTGGCGTGGTGGCAGTTTTCACCGCAGCCGATATTCCCGGCACCAACGATTGCGGCCCTATCATCCACGACGATCCGATCCTGGCCGACGGCCTGGTCGAATATGTCGGCCAGCCGATCTTCGCGGTAATCGCAGACACGCACGACAATGCACGGTGCGCAGTGCGCAAGGTAGTCGTCGACTACGAAGAACTGCCAGCGATCCTGACGCCGCAAGCGGCGCACGCGGCCAAATCCTACGTCTTGCCGCCGATGCGCCTGGCGCGCGGCGATGCGCAGCGGGCTTTCGAGACCGCGCCGCACCGCGCCAGCGGTCAACTGTATGTCGGCGGCCAGGAACAGTTTTACCTGGAAGGCCAGATTTCCTACGCCATCCCGAAAGAACAGAACGGCATGCTGGTGCTGTGCTCGACCCAGCACCCGACCGAAATGCAGCACGTAGTGGCGCATGCGCTGGGCGTGCATTCGCATAACATCGTGGTGGAATGCCGGCGCATGGGCGGCGGTTTCGGCGGCAAGGAATCGCAATCGGCCTTGTGGGCGGCGGTGGCGGCGATTGCCGCGGCCAAGCTGAAGCGCCCGGTCAAGCTGCGCGCCGACCGCGACGACGACATGATGGTCACCGGCAAACGCCATTGCTTCTATTACGATTACGAAGTCGGCTACGACGATGCCGGCCGGATTGTCGCCGCAAAAGTCGACATGGTGAGCCGCGCCGGTTTCTCGGCCGACCTGTCGGCGCCGGTAGCAACCCGCGCGGTCTGCCATTTCGACAATACCTACTACCTGTCCGATGTCGACATCAAGGCGAGCTGCGGCAAGACCAATACCCAGTCGAACACCGCCTTCCGCGGTTTCGGCGGCCCGCAGGGCGCAATTGCGATCGAATACATCGTCGACGAAATCGCCCGCAACCTGGGCCGCGACGCACTCGATATCCGCAAGCTGAATTTCTACGGCCGCAACGATGAAGAGGGCCGCAACGTTACCCAGTACGGCCAGAAAATCGTCGATAACGTGATCCATGAGCTGGTGGCCGAACTCGAATCCACCAGCGAATACCGGCAACGACGCGCTGCTGTCGAAGCTTTCAACGCCAGCAGCCCGGTGCTGAAAAAGGGCCTGGCGCTGACGCCGGTCAAATTCGGCATCGCTTTCAACGTCACCCATTTCAACCAGGCCGGCGCGCTGGTGCACGTGTACACCGACGGCTCGGTGCTGGTCAATCACGGCGGCACCGAAATGGGCCAGGGCATCAACACCAAGGTAGCGCAGGTGGTGGCGCATGAGCTCGGCATTCCGCTGGAACTGGTGCGCGTCAGCGCTACCGACACCAGCAAGGTCGCCAATACTTCGGCCACCGCGGCATCCACCGGCGCCGACCTGAACGGCAAGGCGGCGCAAGATGCGGCTCATACGATCCGCCAGCGCCTGGCGGAATTCTTCGCCAAATTGCACGGCGGCGACGCCAAGGCGGTGGTTTTTGCTGCGGGCGCGGTCCATCTGGGCGAGCACAGCATGGCGTTTGGCGATTTGGCGCAGAAGGCTTATCTGTCGCGGGTGCAATTGTGGTCCGACGGTTTCTACGCGACGCCAGGCTTGCACTGGGATCCGAAAACCATGACTGGCCGCCCGTTCTCTTATTTTGCCTACGGCGCCTCGGTGTCGGAAGTGGTTGTAGATACTTTTACTGGCGAATGGCGGCTGCTGCGCGCCGACGCCTTGTACGATGCCGGCCAGTCGCTCAACCCGGCTTTGGATATCGGCCAGGTGGAAGGCGCCTTCATCCAGGGCATGGGCTGGCTTACCACGGAAGAGCTGTGGTGGAACAAGGACGGCAAGCTGATGACCCATGCGCCGTCGACCTACAAGATCCCCGGCATTTCCGATTGTCCCCAGGATTTCCGCGTCAAGCTGTTCAAGAACCGTAACGTCGAAGATAGCATCCATCGCTCCAAGGCGGTCGGCGAACCGCCTCTGCTGCTGCCGTTCTCGGTCTTTTTCGCGATCCGCGACGCCGTCGCCAGCGTCGGCGGCAACCGCTTCAATCCGCCACTGAATGCGCCGGCGACCAGCGAAGCCATCCTGAAGTCGGTCGATGCCGTGCGTGCGATGTCACGCGGGGCCTGATTCAGGCATATTCGGAGACTCATCATGAGCAACTGGCTGGATGCACTCACCACGCTGATTACGCAACCCTCGCAAACCACCACGGCGATCCTGGTCACCGTGGCCCAGGTCGAGGGTTCGGGTCCGCGCGAGCCCGGCGCCAAGATGATGGTGACCGTGGTCGGGCAGTTCGACACCATAGGCGGCGGCCACCTGGAATTGCAGGCGGTCAGGATCGCCCGTGAAATGCTGGACGAAGGCCTGTCGCTGAGCCGCGAGCGCCGCTTGCAGCGTTTTTCTTTAGGACCGTCGCTGGGCCAATGCTGCGGCGGCGTCGTGCACCTGGCGTTTGAACGGGTGACGCCCGCCTCGGCCGATTATTTCAGTTTCCTGCAACGCCGCTTGCGCGAAGCGGAAGACAGTTGGCGCCTGGTGGCCCTGGACGATGCCGCGCCGCCGGCCTTGTGCGACGGCGATGGTGAACGCCTCCACGGGCCGGGACGCTTGCCGACCCTGCCATCCTTGTCGACGCCTTCGGTCAACGCCCTCGGCGCCTGCCTGGTCCTGCGCGACGATAGCGGCAAGCGCTGGCTGCTCGATGCCTGCCTGGCGCCGCGGCCGCAATTGTTCCTGTTCGGCGCCGGCCATGTCGGCGCGGCCATCGTCAAGGCGCTTGGCGACTTGCCGTGCCGGGTGGTCTGGATCGACGAGCGCGAAGAAATGTTTCCGGACGAATTGCCGGCCAACGTCCGCGTGGAGGCGACCGATACGCCGGAAGCCTTGGTGGATGGCGCTCCGGCCGGCTCCAGTTTCCTGGTCATGACGCATAATCACGCGCTCGACCAGCGCCTTTCTGCGCAGATCCTGCAGCGCGACGGCGTCGCCTGGTTCGGCCTGATCGGTTCGAAAAGCAAACGCATGCAGTTCGAGCATCGCCTGCATGAACGCGGCATTCCTCTTGAGCGGCTGGCCGACATGGTCTGTCCGATCGGCATTCCGGGCATCGTCGGCAAGGAGCCGGCGGTCATCGCCGCCTCGGTCACCGCGCAGCTGCTGCAGGTCTGGGAACAGATCGCCAGGCAGCAGCAGACAGCGGCGCCGCATCTGCGGCCGCAGCTGCTCAGCACAATCTAATTAGCATCAGTCATTCATTGCAGCGTTTGCACGCGCATTCATTCAAGGATAGTTTCATGGCAGCCATCAGTTTCAGTAACCTCGACCAATCCGCATTGCAGGCATACCGCGCCAGCGTTCTTCATTTCCACGCTGACCCGGCGCATCATGCCGACGCTTATGCATGGCACGAAGACGGCTTGCTGCTGGTCGCCGACGGCAAGGTGGTGGCGGCTGGCGATTATCAACACTTGTCGGTGCAATTACGCGCCGAGCTGAAAAGCGAACTGAAGATCCAGGACTACCGCGGCAAGATCATCATGCCCGGTTTCATCGATACCCATCTGCATTACCCGCAAACTGACATGATCGCCTCGCCGTCGCCGGGGCTGCTGCCATGGCTCGAAAAATACACTTTCCCGACCGAACGCAAGTTCAGCGATCCGGCCCACGCCAAGGATGTCGCCACCTTCTTTATCGATGAGCTGCTGCGTTGCGGCACCACCACGGCGATGGTGTATTGCACCGTCAATCCAGTCTCGGTGGACGCTTTCTTCAGCGCCAGCGAAGCGCGCAACCTGCGCATGGTGACCGGCAAGGTGCTGATGGACAGGAATTGCCCGGAATTCTTGCAAGACACCGCCGAAGGCGGCATCCGCGACAGCGAAGAACTGCTGAAGAAATGGCACAAGCGCGGCCGCCAGCTGTATGCGATCACACCGCGTTTTGCGCCGACCTCCAGCAACGCCCAGCTGCAACTGGCCGGGGAACTGGCGCAAGCGCATCCAGACGTCTACCTGCAAACCCACGCTGCGGAAAATATCGATGAAGTGGCCTGGGTTAAATCGCTGTTCCCGGAATCGCGCAGCTACATGGATGTCTACGACAAATACGGCATGCTGCGGCCGCGCTCCATGTACGGCCACTGCGTCTGGCTCGACAACCACGATCGCCAGCGCATGGCGGAGACGCAATCCGCCATCGCGATTTGCCCGACGTCGAACCTGTTCCTCGGCAGCGGCCTGTTCGACTTCAAGGGCGCCGACGCAGCGGCAGTGCCCTTGTCGCTGGCGACCGACGTCGGCGGCGGCACCAGTTTCTCCATGCTGCAAACCATGAATGAAGCCTACAAGGTCGCGCGCATGGCGACCACCTACCTGCCGGCGATGCGGATGTTCTACCTGGCGACATTGGGCGGCGCGCGCAGCATGCAGCTGGAAGGCACGATCGGCAATTTCGTCGCCGGCGCCGAAGCCGATTTCATCGTGCTCGATCCGCAAGCCACGCCGCTGCTGGCGCGCCGCAGCGAACGCACCGAGAGCCTGGAAGAATTGTTGTTTGCCCTGGCCTTGCTGGGCGATGACCGGGCGATTGCGGCTACCTATGCGGCCGGCAAGCTGGTGCATAGCCGGGCAGCAGCTAGCCTGTAAACCCGATTAGCCCGGATTTCCCGGGCTAATTGATTGCATCGTCGTCGTTCTCGATCGTATTTAAGGCCGCAACACGTACTTGTTCTCGCTGACGCATTCATAGCGCTGCAAGACATTGCCGCTGTCGTCGACGCTCTCCAGGTACACATCGAATTGCCACAGGCGCGCCATGTGCCGCAGGATTTCATCGGTGCCGTCCGCCAGCGGCCGGCTGTCGCTGCGGAAATGGCGCAGGGTCAGGCTGCGGTCGCCGCGCGTATTGACCGACCAGACCTGGATGTTCGGTTCGCGATGGTTGATGTCGTATTGCCGCGACAAGGCCTGCCGCACGTACTGGTAGCCGGCATCGTTATGGATCGCGGAGACTTCCAGTTCGCTGCGGTTTTCATCGTCGAGCACCGCAAACAGGCGCATGTCGCGTATCAGCTTCGGCGACAGGTACTGGGCGACAAAACTTTCATCCTTGAAATTACGCATCGCGTAATGCAGGGTTTCCAGCCATGGCGTGCCGGCCAGTTCGGGAAACCATTGTCTATCCTCATCGGTAGGCTTTTCGCAGATACGACGGATGTCGCTCATCATGCCGAAACCCAGCGCATACGGATTCATGCCGCTGTAATACGATTTGGTCACCGGCGGCTGGTACACCACATTGCTGTGCGAGTGCAGGAATTCCATCATGAAGCCGTCGGTCAGCTTGCCCTCGTCGTACAGCGTGTTGAGGATAGTGTAGTGCCAGAACGTGGCCCAGCCTTCGTTCATGACCTGGGTCTGGCGCTGCGGGTAGAAATACTGCGCGACCTTGCGCACGATGCGGATCACTTCGCGTTCCCACGATTCCAGCAGCGGTGAATTTTTCTCGGCGAAGTACAGCAGGTTTTCCTGCGTCTCGGGCGGGAAGCGCCCTTCCACCTGCTCGGTCGCTTCCGATTTTTTTTCCGGCAAGGTGCGCCACAATTCATTGACCTGCGACTGCATGTATTCGGCCCGCTCACGCCGCTGCGCCTGTTCTTTCTCCAGCGACAGTTTCTGCGGCCGCTTGTAGCGGTCGACGCCGTAGTGCATCAGTGCATGGCAGGAATCCAGCAGTTCCTCGACCTTGGAAAAGCCGTAGCGCTCTTCGCATTCGGCGATGTAAGCCTTGGCGTAGACCAGGTAATCGATGATGGCGTGGGCATCGGTCCAGAGCTGGAACAGGTAGTTGCCCTTGAAAAAAGAATTATGCCCATATGCCGCATGCGCTACTACCAGCGCCTGCATGGTCATGGTGTTTTCTTCCATCAGGTAGGCGATGCAGGGATTCGAATTGATGACGATTTCGTAGGCCAGCCCCATCTGCCCGCGCTTGTAGTCGCGCTCGGTCGTCAGGAAATGCTTGCCGAACGACCAGTGCCGGTAATTCACTGGCATGCCGGACGAGGCATAGGCGTCCATCATCTGTTCGGCGGTGATGATTTCCAGCTGGATCGGATAGATATCCAGCTTGTAATTGGCGGCGACGCGGGCAATCTCATCGTTGTACAGCTCGATCAGATCGAAAGTCCAGTCGGACGGGCACGGCAAAGGCTGGTGGATCAGACGGTCGTTCATGACTGCACCTGCTTTTCAAACAGTTCGCGGAACACCGGATAGATCTCGCTGGCAGCCTGCACTTTTTTCATGGCAAACTGGGGATTGACCGCAGCGATCTGCTGATATTCGGTCCATAGGTTCTGCTCTTCGACGGTGACCTGGATGTAGGCGAAATAACGCGAACGCGGCAGTATTTCCAGCTCCAGCAGCTGCCGGCATTTCGGCGAATCGTCATTCCAGTTGTCGCCGTCGGAGGCTTGCGCGCCGTAGATATTCCAGTCGCCCGGCGGATAACGCTCGTCGATGATCTGCTTCATCAGTTCCAGTGCGCTGGACACCACCGTGCCGCCGCTTTCCTGGGAATGGAAAAAAGTTTCTTCATCGACCTCGTCGGCGCGCGTGTGATGGCGGATGAAGACTACTTCGATATGTTCGTAGTTACGGGTCAGGAACAGGTAAAGCAGGATAAAAAAACGCTTCGACAGGTCTTTGCGCTGCTCATCCATCGAACCCGATACGTCCATCACGCAAAACATCACGGCCCGGCTCGACGGTTGCGGCACCTTGACCCGGTTGACGTAGCGCAGGTCGAACGGATCGATGAATGGAATGCGCCAGATGCGGCCTTTCAGGTGATGGATATCTTCTTCCAGGCGCTTGATTTCCTCGCGCCTGTCTTGCGGATCGGCCTTGAGCGTCTCCATCAGCAGTTCCAGCTCGCGCAGCCTGACCACCAGCGGCGAACCGAGTGCAATCCGGCGTCCCAGCGAGCTGCGCAGGGAACGCACGATATCGATATTGTTGGGTGATCCGTCGGTCGAATAACCGGCTCGCATGTTTTTCCAGCTCGGCACCGCCAGCAGGTTGGTCTTGATCAGGCGCGGCAATTCCAGGTCTTCGAAGAAGTACTGCATGAATTCTTCGCGCGACAACTGGAACACGAATTCATCTTCGCCTTCTCCTTGGTCGCTGGCCGAGCTGCCGCTGCCGCCCTGGCCGCCGTCCGGACGTGCAATGCGGTCGCCTTGCAGGTAATCCTGGTTGCCAGGATGGACCATTTCACGCTTGCCGCCGGGACCGTGGCCGAAGATCGGTTCGCTGATCCCCTTGCGCGGAATGCTGATGCTCTTGGCGTTCTCGATTTCCTTGATGCCGCGGTCGCGCACGGCTTCCGTCACCGAGCGATGGATGGCCGCCCGGAAGCGCCGCAGGAAGCGCTCCCGGTTGGCAATGCTTTTGTTCTTGCCAGACAGTCTACGGTCGATTATCTGATGCAACACGGTCGGCTCTCCTAGGGTGAGTCGCTGTACTTATCCGATGCGTACCCAATGCCCACCTTACGACGATTTGCGCACACGCAGATACCATTCGCACAGCAAGCGCACCTGTTTCGGCGTGTAGCCCTTGCTGACCATGCGATTGACGAAATCTTCATGCTTGCGCAATTCTTCGTTCGAACCTTTGGCGTTGAATGAAATAACCGGCAACAAGTCTTCGGTATTCGAGAACATCTTCTTCTCGATCACCACGCGCAGTTTTTCGTAGCTGGTCCAGAGCGGATTCTTGCCGGCGTTCGAGACCCGTGCGCGCAATACGAAATTGACGATTTCGTTACGGAAATCCTTGGGATTGCTGATGCCGGCAGGTTTTTCGATTTTTTCCAGCTCGCCGTTCAAGGCGGCGCGGTCAAAGCTTTCGCCGGTGTCATGGTCGCGGAATTCCTGGTCCTGTATCCAGAAGTCGGCATAGGTGACGTAACGATCGAAGACGTTCTGGCCGTATTCCGAATAAGACTCCAGATAGGCAGTCTGGATTTCCTTGCCGATGAATTCGGCATAACGCGTCGCCAATGTATCTTTGACGTACGACAGGTATTTCTGCTCTATCTCTTGCTGGAACTGCTCTCGTTCGATCTGCTGTTCCAGCACATACATCAGGTGCACCGGATTGGCGGCGACTTCGGTTGAGTCGAAGTTGAATACGCGCGACAGTATCTTGAAGGCGAAGCGGGTCGAGACCCCGGTCATGCCTTCATCGACGCCGGCGTAATCGCGATATTCCTGGAACGACTTCGCTTTCGGATCGCTGTCTTTCAGGTTCTCGCCGTCATATACCTGCATCTTGGAGAAGATGCTGGAATTCTCCGGCTCCCCCAGGCGCGTCAGGATGGAAAACTGCGCCATCATCTTCAACGTGCCCGGCGCGCAAATCGCCTTGCCCAGCGACGAAGTGCGGATCAGCTTTTCATAGATCTTGATTTCTTCCGACACCCGCAGGCAATACGGCACCTTCACGATGTAGATACGATCGAGCAAGGCTTCGTTGTTCTTGTTGTTGCGAAACGCTTTCCATTCCGATTCGTTGGAGTGGGCCAGGATGATGCCGTCGAACGGGATCGCCCCAAAACCTTCAGTGCCCTTGAAATTGCCTTCCTGCGTGGCGGTCAGCAACGGATGCAGCACTTTGATCGGCGCCTTGAACATTTCGACGAATTCCAGCAAACCCTGGTTCGACAGGCACAGGCCGCCGGAATAACTGTAGGCGTCGGCGTCGTCCTGCGAATATTGCTCCAGCTTGCGGATATCGACCTTGCCGACCAGGGTGGAAATGTCCTGGTTGTTTTCATCGCCCGGTTCGGTCTTGGAAATCGCGATCTGCCGCAGGATCGACGGATAACGCTTGACCACGCGGAACTTGCGGATGTCGCCGTTGAATTCATGCAGGCGCTTGACGGCCCACGGACTCAGTATCGATTTCAGGTAACGGCGCGGAATGCCGTACTGTTCTTCCAGGATGGCGCCGTCTTCTTCGTAGTCGAACAAGCCCAGCGGCGACTCGTTGACCGGCGATCCCTTGAGGGAATAGAACGGCACATGCTCCATCAACTGTTTGAGGCGCTCGGCGATCGACGATTTGCCGCCGCCCACCGGACCGAGCAGATACAGGATCTGCTTGCGTTCTTCCAGGCCTTGCGCGGCGTGCCGGAAATAAGCGACGACCTGTTCGATCACTTCTTCGGCGCCGTAGAATTCCTTGAACGCCGGATAGACCTTGAGCACCTTGTTGGCAAAGATGCGTGACAAGGAAGGATCGTGCCTTGTATCAACCTGCTGCGGTTCGCCTATCGCCATCAGCATGCGTTCCCCAGCTGTTGCATAACAGCTGGGATCAGTCTTACAAAGCGCAAGATATTCTTCTAAGGAAAATTCTTCTTCTCTGGTTTTGTCGAACCGACTCGCAAAGCTGCTGTAGATATCCATATCACCCCCGCATCAACGATGTTGCGAAAACAAATTGAAGATTATTTCTACCGATTTCGACCTCTTCAGATACTCACAGTTCCTTGATCAGCCAGCTTCGTTTTTCGATGCGGCCCAGAAGAGGATTTACACGATTTTGATTCTAAACCTTTTTCTAAGATGCAACAGGGTTTTCTGATTTTTCATTCCAAGGCGCGACCTTGAATAAAATCAACATCCCCGGCAGCGCCAGTACAAAACATAATATGAAAAAATGAAACCAGCCGGTTTCAGCAACAATGTAACCGACCGAGGAATTGATAAAGGTGCGTGGCACCGCAGCAAGGCTGGTAAACAAGGCATATTGCGTCGCCGTGTAGCGCGGATCGGTGGTGCGCGCGATATACGCCACGAAAGCGGCGGTGCCGAGGCCGACGCCGAACGCCTCGCCGCCGATCACGATGGCCAGCACCAGCGGATCGGGGCCGGCCTGGGCCAGCCAGGCAAAACCAAGGATGGTCACCGCCTGCACCACGCCGAAAATCCACAGGGCGCGGTTAATGCCGATCTGCACCATCCAGATGCCGCCGACCAGGCCGCCGACCAGGCTGGCCCACAAGCTGGTGGTCTTGGAAATGACGCCGATCTGGGTCAGCGAAAAACCGAGATCGATATAAAACCGGGTAGCAAGCGCAGTCGCCATGCTGTCGCCCAGCTTGTACAGGAAGATGAAAGCCAGCACCCACAACGCGCTGCGCCAGCCGTCGCGGGCGATGAATTCCTGGAACGGCAGCACCACGGCTTGCCGCAGGTTCTTCGGCGGCGCGCCGTATACCGCCGGTTCCTTGATCATCAGGGTGCAGACCAGGCCCGGCAGCATGAATCCCGCCGTAATCCAGAATACCGCCTGCCAGCTCATGTGGTCGGCCAGGAACAGCGACAAGGCGCCCGGCACCATGCCGGCTACCTTGTAGGCATTGACGTTGATCGCCGCGCCCAGGCCCTGTTCGTTGTCAGGCAGGATTTCACGCCGGTAGGCGTCGATCACGATGTCCTGGCTGGCCGACAGGAAGGCCACCAGCGACGCCATGAAGGCAATCGTCGCCACCTGGGTGTGCGGATTTAGCATGCCCATGCCGCCGATAGCGACAAACAGGCTGGCCTGGGTCAGCATCA
>NZ_JAQGLV010000093.1 GCF_028292705.1 Collimonas fungivorans
CTTACTCCCGGACCGGCTGGCCGTCGACAAAGACGATCAGCTCGCCTTCGCCAAACTTGGTCCACACTTCGTTGGTGGTGAGCGGTTCGGTGACAATCACCGCCACCCGGTCTTGCGGCGTCGTCACCTGCGAGAAATCGACGCTGACGTCTTCGTCCGACAGGTGGGCTTCGGCAAACGGAAACTGACGCACGATGTAGTACAGCTTGGTGGAGCAATGGGTGTACAGGGCCGAGCCATCCGACAGCATCACATTGAAGGTGCCGTGGGCGGCGATCTGCTGCGTCAGTTCGCGCAAGGCCAGCGTCAGCTCAGCCTGCGCCGGCGGCGCATCGCCGAAACGGCGCCGCAGCTGCTGCAGCAGGTAGCAGAAAGCCAGTTCGCTGTCGGTATTGCCGACCGGCCGGTATGGGCCGTCCAGCAGCGGCGCAAATTCCTTGAGGTCGCCGTTATGGGCGAATACCCAGTAACGGCCCCACAGTTCACGTACAAACGGATGGCAATTCTGCAAGGCAACCTGGCCCTGGGTGGCTTTGCGGATATGGGCGATGACGTTTTTCGACTTGATCGGGCAGCGCCGGATCAATTCCGCCACCGGCGATGCGATGGCCGACTGGTAATCGACAAAATGGCGCACGCCGCTGCCTTCGAAGAAGGCGATGCCCCAGCCGTCGCTATGGTGATCGGTCTGGCCGCCGCGCGTGGCGAAGCCGGTAAAGCTGAACACAATGTCGGTCGGCACATTGCAATTCATTCCAAGTAACTGACACATATTCCTGAACCAGGTGAGATAAGCCGCTAAATACAGATTCTATCTGTCTCCTGGTAACGGTATCACGCAGCCGCTGTAATCAAAAGTTAAATATGGTGGCGCTTATGGTGACGATATCAGGCCGGCGCTATACCTTGTATAGCCTGCCTCAAATGGCCCACGGCCGCTTTGCCAGCAATATGTACAGGCAAACGAGCGCCGGCATCAGATCCGGCGCCTTATAAAGAGGAAGAGACAATGCCGCCGATCCCCCGCCCGTCCTGCGCCGACGCAGGTTCCGCCATGCCTGAACAGGAATGCCGCACACCCCGTATCCGCTGGTGGCTGCTATTGCTGCCGCTGGCGCTGCTGCTGGCCAGCGTGAGCGTCATCAGCAGCGCCGCCGAGCTGCCCAAGATCATTTACGTGCGGCCGGTGCCGAACAACGACGACGTGCTGCTGCAGCAAGGCAGCAGCGGCGTCAGCAACGCCGCCAAGCTGTACCGGCTGCAAGCCAGCACCCTGGAAAGCCAGCCGACCCGCGCCGGCCGCCAGCAGCAGCTGGACAACGCAGTCCAGCAAGGCGCCGCGATCGTGGTGGTGATGGGCATCGAATTCAAGGAAATACTGGACAAGGTGGCGCGCCAGGCGCCGCAAATCCGCTTCCTGATCCTGGAGCATTGCATCGATAACGCCGCCAGCAATATCACTTGCATCACTTTCCGGGAAAGCGAAGCCAGCTACCTGGCCGGCATGCAGGCGGCGCTGGCCTCGGGCAGCGGCAAGATCGGGCTGATCGGCGCCAGCAATACCGCCCTGCGCCAAAAGAACAGCATCGCCTTCGCCAACGGCGCACGCGCCGCCAAGCCGACGATTACGGTGCATGAACCGCTATGGGTGGAAGGCCCGCAGCCCTTCAACGATCCGCCGCGCGCCGAAGCGCTGACCAAAACCATGCTGGGCGACGGCGTCGACGTCATCTGGGCCGCCGCTGCCGGCAGCAACTCCGGCGTATTCAAGGCGCTGACGCCGCAATCGCGCGCCAAGGCTATCGGCAGCGGCGTCAACCAGTGCATACAGGCGCCCGGGCGGGTGCTCGACAATGTCGAAGTCCATGCCGATACGGCGATTATCCTGGCGGTCGGCTTGCTGGCCAACGGTTCGACCGCGCCACGTTTTGACTTCGGCCTGAAGGAAGGCGCGGTGGCGCTGACCGCCCTGGGCCTGGACGCCGCCTATTCGGAATGTGAAATCCTGCGCCAGCGGCCCTTGCTGCTGAAGCTGCGCGAGACCAGCAGCGCCATCGTCAGCGGCAAGCTCAAAATCGATTAGGGGCCTGTTGACCTGGCAGGCGCCGCCCGATTCTGATAGCGTTGTGGTTTTATTCGGGGTGGAGCGGCATGGATCAACTGGCAGCGATGCGCGCATTCCGGCGCGTAGTCGAAACCGGCAGCTTCACCGCTGCCGCCGCGGAACTCAACCAGTCGCACACCATCGTCTCGCGCCAGGTGCGCCAACTGGAGCTCGAGCTCGGCGCGCAACTGCTCAACCGCACCACGCGCCGCTTCGCATTGACCGAAGCCGGCCAGGAATATTACGAGCGCAGCCGCCACATCATCGACCAGCTGGACGACGCCGCCCAGGCCGTATCGGCCCATCAGGCGCGCCCTTCCGGCGTATTGCGGATCAACGCGCCGATGGCGTTCGGCACGCTGGAACTGGCGCAATGGCTGCCGCAGTTCATCCTCGCCAACCCGCAGCTCAAGGTCGACCTGGTCTGCAACGACCGCCTGGTCGACATCATTGAAGAAGGTTTCGACGTCGCGCTGCGCCTGACGCGCGCCCTGCCCGACTCGACCCTGGTCGCCAAACGCCTGGCGTCCTGCGGAATCCTGCTGGCGGCGGCGCCGGACTACCTGAAACGGCATGGCGTGCCGCAGCAGCCGGCCGACCTGGCGCAGCACAATTGCCTGACTTATACGCTGGCGCAAAAGCCGAATGAATTCCTGTTCCAGGCCGCCGACGGCAGCGAACACGCCGTGAGCGTGCGCGGCAACCTGCAGGCCAATACCGGCATCGCTTTACGCTCGGCGGCCCTGGCCGGACTGGGCATTGCGGCTACCAGCTCCTTCATCGTGCACGATGATTTGCGGCGCGGCGACCTGCTGCAGGTCTTGCCCGAATTCACGCTGAAACCGCGCGACCTGTATGCGATCTATCCGCAAAACCGGCACCTGTCGCCCAAGGTCAGGGCGTTTGTCGATTTTGCGGCAGACTGGTATCGCCGCCCGCGCTGGGAATGAATCCCTGGCGTTTGCGTAGGGTCCGTTAGGGAATAAGTTGGGCATTTGGGCGGCTGTAGCTGGATGCGATGCAAGGCGCCCGACGCGCCGCAGTGCGAGCACTGCAAGCGGTGGGCAACGCAGCAGCGCGCCAGCTACGGCCAGCACAAATGTTCAACTTATTTCCTGACGGGCCCTTATAGATGCAGATGGAAGTGGCCGCCGCCGAACAAGCCAATCAGGCCGATCGCGATCAGATAGAAGGCGACGATATAGTTCAAGAGTTTCGGCATGACCAGGATCAGGACGCCGGCGAGCAGGGAAACCACGGGTACTAGCGACAGATGAATATTCATGAGCAATCTTTTTATGATGGAAAATGGCCGGGACGACCCGCTCCACGACGGCAGCCGATCTCGCAGCCGGACCGTGGATTTTACAAGATGAGCGCCATCATACGATGATTTTCCAGACCGAATTCACTGTTCGCATTGAACCGCAGGGATGGACGTTTGCGGCGTCCGATGCCATTCCCTTGCTGCAAGCCGCGCGCAACGCGGCCATCGGTTTGCCGAGTTCATGCAGGAACGGCACGTGCCGCACCTGCATGTGCCGTTTGCTGAGCGGACAAATACGTTATCAGATCGAATGGCCGGGCCTGAGCAGCGACGAAAAGAAAGACGGCTACATCCTGCCCTGCATCGCCTATCCGCAATCAGACCTGGTTATCGAAGAACCCCGCGCCACGGCCCTGCCGCTGCCAGTTTCAGGCTAAACGCGCCGCCACCGCCCGGTGCTGCTGCGTCAACCCGCCAAAGCCGTAAGCCGCGGCGCGCACATCGTGGACATGGACATAACTTTCGTGATGCAGTTCGCCCAGCAATGCGCCGATTTCCTTGAAGACGGCGTCGATATACGCCGCCTTTTCGTCGGCGGTATTGGTTTCGTCGGTGATGCGGATATCGAGGAAGAAACTGGTTTTTCTTTGCGCCGCCAGGGACGGGCCGCCGACAAACCAGTGCGCCGGATCGACGTGCGAAATCGCGATCGAAGTCAGCTCAGGTTTCTTGTGCAGGATCGCCGCGGTCAGGCGCGACAGGG
>NZ_JAQGLV010000094.1 GCF_028292705.1 Collimonas fungivorans
CGTCGCCGGACGGCTTCGGCCTGCACAGCAGCGGCATGTTCGTGATCAACCCGCCGTGGACGCTGGAGCCGATGCTGAAAGAAGTGATGCCCTACCTGGTGAAAGTGCTGGGCACCGATTCCGGCGCTGGCTTTACCCTCGAATCAGGGCAGACCAAGGCGGTCGATACCGGCACCCGGCGCGTGTAGTACTCGACAGTTCAGATAAGAAAATCCTGAGAGTTTCATTTGAAACTCTCAGGATTTTTTCTTTTTTGGGGAGGTGATTGGGAAGTGGGGCGGCAGTCAGTGGATCGCGATGGGTAGCGGCGACAATAACGCCATAATTTAGTTCAGAATATTTTACGAAAAGCAACATATCACTATTGTTACAAATAATCACATACTGTTACAATCGGCCCGCAATTAGAACTCTATCAACAAAGCCATTCAGATTGATGTAGCTAATACTGGGTCCGCATAACAATTTGTGTAAGAAAGATAATGATAATGAAAAAAGTGTTCTTCTCTTTATTAGTGACGTTATTTCTCAACGCATGTGGAGGCGGCGGAGATGGCGGGAGCCCCTCGCCAGGACCTGGCCCCGCACCCGCAGCCGTGGCGTTGACCTTCACGCCATCCACGATCACCCAAACTCTTACTACAGGGGTGTCGAGCAAAATCAATTTTGCCGCCACAGTAAACAAGCCATCCGATTTCAATGGGGCATTTGCCGTTTATGCCTATTTTGTTGATGATATCGGCGTGTTGTTGCCGAATACGCAAATATCGCAAAATTCGACGACGCAATACAACGTTGCGCTCTATACGTCCCCGACCTTGTCCGTAGGGACCCATAAAGGAAATCTCACGGTCAAGCTCTGCCGCGACAGTAATTGTGCCGGCCAATTCCCTGGTTCGCCTATGCTGCTGCCCTATACCTTCACGGTTAGCCCGCCTGCAGCCTTGCCGACGCCTCCAGTTTCGCCGACGCCTCCAGTTTCGCCGACGCCCCCAGTTTCACCGACGCCTCCAGTCTTGCAGACCTTTGGCGCAACCCCGAGTATAGTTCTTACCCCAACTATGTACCTGGGCGCTGCCGCCCCGGATCCCGCCACTATCACTATTCATGGGGAAGGCAGAACCTGGACCGCAGCAACCGATGCCTCGTGGTTGAAACTTAGTAATACGGCAGGGGCAGGGAATGCCAGTTTGACACTTACTTACACGCCGTCGTCGCTGCAAGTAGGGGTGTACACGAGCTTAATCCAGATCAAATCAACCGATGGGCAGAGTGTTGGTTTGCCAGTTACGCTCACAGTTAAGCCTGTCTCATATAAATTATTAGCGTCGGAAACGGGCGTCGCCTTGACAGCAACCCCGGCATGGTCGCGCCTGACCCGGACACTGCAGATCAATGATGGTTCTGGCCATGGTGGAAGCTGGGGCGCAAGCTCCGATCAAACATGGTTAAATGTCACGAAGAGCGGCAATAATCTCACGCTTAGCGCAAATCCAGCCAGCTTGCCTTCAGATGTGATCAGCTATGCGACTGTTTCCCTCAGTTCCGCGGATCTTTCCATAACCACACCCGAAGTCATCAAGGTCGCTTTGTGGAAAGGCACCACGACGCCAACGTTAACCACGCAGGTAAAACAAACCTATACAAATGTCATTGCCGACCCGATTCGTCCGCTGATCTATACGCATAACAGCGGATCTTCCATTGATGTCTACAATGTCTATACCTCACAAAAGACTGCTACGCTCACTGGACTCGGCACCACCCTAGCCAATATGACTATCAGTCCAAACGGCGATAAGCTATATGTTCTAGACACGGCTACGAGTAGCCTGGTTGCCGTTGATTTGGCGACTCAGACCAAAATCAATACGTGGAACTCAAGCGCTGCATTAACGAACGTGACGCGTATAAAAGCAATCCGGCCGAATGGCGTAGAAGTCATCATCACCAATGGCGGCAGCGTGTACTTGGCGTCAAATGGCAAATTCATCTCGAGCACCAGTATCAATAACCACGGCGATTTGACTGCAACCGCCGACGGCAAAAAAATCTATGCTCAGGACGAAGGCATCAGTCCGTCTACAACCTGGGGTTATAGCGTCGACTACTCTGAATTGAATGGCGGCACCTTGGTGGTTTCGCCATTGACACCGCTGACGGGAGTCCCCGGCATATCCAACGGGGGAGTAATGTCCAACGGCGCAGACATCGCTGTCAGCGCCGACGGCAGCCGAGTGTACACGGCCAACGGCGCGCCTTATCGATGCAGTTCGCGTTCCCCGGTCGACTTGAGTTTTATCAGCGCCCTTCCTGGTGGAGATGCGTATCCCAATAATGTCAAAGTTGGCAGCGATGGCAGGGTTTTTTGTGGCATCTCCGGCTGGTATAGTTCGTACGACGTATGGGTACATCGCGCAGACGGCACCTTAATAGGTGGTTTTAAATTCGCCGGATATGCAAAAAATCTGATTGAACGTCAAATGGTTGTATCTGGAGATGGCTTGATGCTGGTGGGTATTACCAACGATCCTCTTTTGGCGATTGTGCCGGTTGGCCCATAAAACACCCTGAACAGGGTGTCACGTAAAAACGGCGTACATGGAATATGTATGCCGTTTTTTTATTGAGAAGCCTGAATGACACCGATTTGCGCCAGCCTGCTGGCCGCAGGCGTCTCCCGTAAAACAATCAGGATAATTCCCAAAGGATGTTTCCTTATGGGAATTTGAATGGCGTTTGAGGCATTCTCCTGTTGTCAATGCCCGTCAACCATGTAGGTGTATTGCGCAGTTTTTAAGTATCGACTGGAAATTGGATGGATAATGCGGATCCTGTTTTAATCACGCCCGGATTTCCAGACGCAATCTGCGGGTGCGTTATCTATTTGATATGGCGTCGACACAATAATGACAACTACGAAAAGAACCTATCCTGTGGCCGGGGGGCTGATAGCGCTGCAAACCAAGAAGAAATTGCTGATTACCCTGATTGCAGCGGCAATCGCCGGCATGGCGCATGCGCAAAGCGATCCTGAACAAAATAGCCGGACGGCTGCTGGTGCCGGGCAGAGCGCCCAGCCGCAGAATGAAACCACGCTGCCGACCGTGACGGTGACCGGCGCCGGTCCCGCTGCCGACAGCTATCGCAAGACCTCGGCCTCGGTCGCCAATTTTGGCGCCGCCTCGCTGCTCGATACGCCAGCCGCGGTTTCCATAATCACCCGCACCCAGCTCGACGACCAGCAAGCCCGCTTGCTGAGCGACGTCGTGCGCAACGACGCTGCCGTGGGCAACAATTACACGCCGGTCGGCTACTACGAAAATTTCAGCATCCGCGGCTTTCCGCTGGACCTGGCGACGAGCTTGCAGATCAATGGCATGAGCATCGCCGGCGAACAGAATGTGGCGCTGGAAAACAAGGAAAGCGTCGAGATCCTGAACGGCCTGGCCGGCCTGCAGAGCGGCATGACGCCGCCCGGCGGCCTGATCAACTATGTCACCAAGCGGCCGGCCGATGTGCGTTCGATCACGCTGGAAACCGATGCACGCGGCTCGCGCTACCTGGCGACCGATATCGGCGCCCTGTTCGGTGAACAGAAGCAGTTCGGCCTGCGCATCAATGCCGCCCATGAGAGCCTGCATTCCTACGTCAACAACGCCGACGGCGAACGCAATTTCGCCTCGCTGGCCGCCGACTGGATAATCAGTCCGCAGGCGCGCCTGCAGTTCGACGCCGAGTACCAGCACCGCGAGCAGCGCTCCGCGCCGGGCTACCAGCTGCTGGGCGGCGCCGTCGTCCCGGGCAATGTATCGCCCTCGACCTTGCTGGGCGCGCAGCCTTGGGCCAAGCCGGTGACGATCAATTCCGTCAATCTGAACACGCGCCTGGATCTTGACCTGGCGCCGGACTGGCACGCATACGTGGCGGCCAGCCGCAGCCGTGTGGTGATCGACGATAATTCTGCCTTTCCGTATGGCTGCGGCTATGGCGCGACATGCGGCGAGGGTGGCACGCCGGCGCGTTATTTCAGCGCCAGCGGCGATTTCGATATCTACGATTACCGCTTCCCGGACGATACCCGCCGCAACGACCAGCTGCAGGCGGTGCTGCAAGGGAAGCTGGATACCGGTAAAATCCATCACGACCTGACCCTGGGGGCGAGCATGTTCCGCCGCACCGTGTCGCAGAGCGACGGCGTCAACGAGTATGTCGGCAGCGATAATATCTATAACCCGAATCCGATCGTCTACGCGCCTTCGCCGCTGACGCCAGATGCCTCCTATCTGCGGCTGGACAGCAGGCAAAAAGCGCTGTTTGCCGTCGACCGCATCAGCCTGACGCCGCAGTGGCAAGTGATCGCCGGTGCTCGCCAGGTATGGCTCAACGAGCGCGCTCTGGATATCACCGGCGCCGCTACGCGCACTACCGAGAAATCCTTGCTGTTGCCGCAGGTCGCGCTGGTCTACAAGCCGCAGGCCGATCTATCGCTCTACACTAGCTACAGCAAAGGCCTGACCATGGGCGGCCAGGCGCCGTTCTGGGCCGAGAATGCTTATGCCTTCCTGGCGCCGACCGTGTCGCGCCAGGTTGAAGCTGGCGTCAAGTATGACTGGCGTGACCAGCTCAGCCTGAGCGCGGCGCTGTTCCAGATGACCAAGCCCTACGAATATCCGAAACCGGACGAGAATGGCTATACCTACACCCAGCAAGGCAGCGAAACGCACCGCGGCCTGGAGCTGAGCGCCGCCGGCCAGGTCACCAGGCAGCTGCGGCTGACTGCCAGCGTGGCCTTGATCCAGGCGCGCGCCGACGATACCGGCACGCCTGCCTACGATGGCCACCAGGCCATCAACGTGCCGCGCCTGCGCACGGCCCTGTATGCGTCGTATACGCTGCCGCAGGTCACCGGCCTGACATTGCTCGGCGGCTGGCAGTACAGCGCCAGCAAGGCGGCGACGCGCGAAGGCGACGTCAACGTTCCCGCCTATAGCGTGTTCGATGCCGGCCTGCGCTACAAGACCAGCCTGGCCGGACATCCGGCGGTGTTGCGTCTGAGCGTGGATAATCTGTTCGACAAGCGCTACTGGAAAGATGTCGGCGAATATTTCGGCGACAGCTACTTGCACTTGGGGGCGCCGCGCAGCGCGCGGCTGTCGCTCCAGTACGATTTTTAAAGGCAGGATGGAAGCGGCATGAAGGATACAAAACCAGATGACGCCGACAGCCTGCCTGCCATGATGAGCCATGGCATGGGTATGGACGTGGTGCCGCCGAGCTGGCCCACATTGACGCTGGATGAGGTGGCAGGCCTGCTGCGCCATTATCCGCAGGCGGGCGCCGTGACGCGCCTCGGCTGGCACAGCCCACGGCCGTTTTCCAGCGCCTGCGTGGCGGACACCGGTTCCGGTCCCTTGTTCATCAAACGCCTGTTGCGCGAGATACGGACTGTCGATGAACTGACGGACGAGCATCGCTTCATGGCGCACCTGCGGCAGCGCGGCCTGGCGGTCAGCGAGGTATTGCAAGCCAGCGACGGCAGCACCGCCCATGCCGACGGCGGATGGACCTACGAGGTGCAGCGCG
>NZ_JAQGLV010000136.1 GCF_028292705.1 Collimonas fungivorans
GAGATACGCACGACCCATCTGACCGGTTTGACCACGGACATGGGGATCGAGATCGGAAAATTACTGTATTGGAACCGGGAAGGGCGGAAGGACGGCGAGGCCGCCGTCACCGCCAACTTGCGCAAGCTACGCGTGCATGCAACCCTGGTCGGCGCGTTTTTGATCGGCGGCCTGGCCGGCGCGCTCGGTTTTCATTACGCGGGTTTCATCTCGACGGTGCCGCTGGCGCTGGCACTCGCAGCCATTTCCATCGCCCCGGTTTTCCATCAGTCCGACCAGTGACAGCCTGCCGATCCGTCTAGCCGGCAGAAATCTGCTTGCCCGCAGCCTGCTCAGCCAGGCGCAGCTCCAGCTCCGTCATCTTCAGTTCCAGCGCGTCGAGCTTGGCGCGGGTCTTCGCCAGCACTTGCGCCTGGATATCGAATTCCTCCCGCGTCACCAGATCGAGCTTGGAGAAACCCTGGGTCATCATCGCCTTGACGTTTTTCTCGATGTCCTTGGCGGGCGAGTTTTCGATGGCTTGGTTGATCTTGCTTTGCAAGTCGTTGAAGAAATTGTTCATGTCCATGTCGTTTCCTTTGCGCAAGCGCAAATATTGCACCAATTTGGTGCGTTTTTGCTCTAATTCGGTGCGCGCGCCGTCGCCCATCATGCGCTGCACAAAAATTCCACTTTATTAAGATCGAATTTGGGTCGCAAGGGCGGAAAAACAAGGGCCGGCGACCCAATTTCGGGCTGGCATGCTATCTGCTAATGGAAACATAACCCATCAGAGCGCGACATCACGCCACCGATTTTAAACCGCAACTGCACCATTCGTTCAATTCACAATAGGGAATCGCAATGAATAAACTCAATAGCCAGTTAAAGCTTGCCGCGGCGATCACTCTTGCCTTTGCCTCGCTGGGTGCCTCGACCGCCCGAGCGGAGGACGCCAAGCCGGACAATGAAGTCAGCTTCAACGCGGCTGTCACGACGGACTACCGTTATCGCGGCATTTCACAGTCGCGCCTGAAGCCGGCGCTGCAGGGCGGCGCCGACTATGTCAACAATCCAAGCGGCTTCTACGCCGGCACCTGGCTGTCGACCATTCATTGGATCAAAGATTCTGGCGGCGACGGCGACATCGAATGGGATATCTACGGCGGCAAGAAGGGCGAAATCGCGCCCGGCATCAGCTACGACGTCGGTGGCCTGTATTATTTCTATCCGTCGAACAGCCTGCCCACCAGCGCCAACACCTTCGAACTCTACGGCCAGATCGGCTACGGACCTGGCTACATCAAGTACTCGCACTCAACCACCAACCTGTTCGGCTTCCCCGACAGCAAGAACAGTGGCTACCTGGACGTCGGCGCCAACCTCGAAATCGCGACCGGCCTGATGCTGAACCTGCACCTCGGTCACCAGAACGTCAAGGGCAACGGCGACTTTTCCTATACCGATTACAAGGTCGGCGTGACCAAGGACCTCGGTTTCTGCTCGGTGGCGCTGGCGGCAATCTACGCCGATACCAAGGCGTATGTAGGCCCGGCCGGCAAGAATCTGGCCAAGACCGGCGCGGTGCTGACCGTGTCGAAAACTTTTTAAGCGAGGCTTTGTATGAAACTCATTACTGCCATCATCAAACCGTTCAAATTGGACGAGGTACGCGAGGCGCTGTCGGCGATTAACGTGCAAGGCATTACAGTCACGGAAGTCAAGGGATTCGGCCGCCAGAAGGGACACACCGAGCTGTATCGCGGCGCCGAGTATGTGGTCGATTTCCTGCCCAAAACCAAGATCGAGGCGGCGGTCGACGATGCGATCGTCGACCAGGCGATCGAGGCGATTGAGAAAGCTGCCCGCACCGGCAAGATCGGCGACGGGAAAATTTTTGTGTACAACCTGGAACAGGTCGTCCGTATTCGTACCGGTGAAACCGGCAACGAAGCGCTTTAAGGAGAATATAGATGAGTAAAACGATAACAAAATGGCTGTCCGGGATCGCCGTCGCCGTTGCCCTGGGCGGCGCCCTGAGCGCCAGCGCGCAGGACGCGGCCAAACCTGACGCGCCTGCCGCAGCCGCGGCCGCTTCCGCAGCGGCGCCTGTCGCCGCGCCGGCGCTCGTGGCGCCTGCCGCCGCCGCTCCTGCCGCCGCTGCCGCCGCTCCGGCTGCCCCGGCAGCCGCGCCGACCCCGAACAAGGGCGATACCGCCTGGATGTTCATCGCCACCGTCCTCGTGATCATGATGACGATCCCGGGCCTGGCGCTGTTCTACGGCGGCCTGGTCCGCTCGAAAAACATGCTGTCGGTGCTGATGCAGGTCTTCATCATCTTCGCCCTCATCATCGTGCTCTGGTGCATTTACGGCTACTCGATCGCGTTCACGGAAGGAAACAGCTTCTTTGGCTCGTTCGACCGGCTATTCCTGCGAGGATTGACGCCTGACTCCAACACCGGCACGTTCAGCAAGGGTGTGGTCATTCCCGAGTTCACCTTTGTCGCCTTCCAGGCCACGTTCGCCGCTATT
>NZ_JAQGLV010000165.1 GCF_028292705.1 Collimonas fungivorans
TCATCGATCTCGAATTCCTTGTTGACGTAGGCGTCCAGCAGGCGGATGTCGTGCACCGCATGGCTGCGCGCATCGGGTTCGAGATCGGCATAACGGGTGCGGTCGGCGGCGAAATCGTAGGACCAGGCGGCCCGCATCAGGCCGCTCCAGCCGTCCGGCGCTTTCACGAACAGGTCGTGCACGCCGCGCAAGGTGGCGGAAAACACCTGCCCGCTTTTATAGTTGAGGTTGCCGTTGTCCTGGTTCAGCCTGGTCAAGTCGTACGACTGGTTGAAATTGACCGGATCGCGCCGCGCGATGCCGACCTGGTCGCTGCTGGCGCAGCCGCCGTTGTCCTGGCCGATGAAAGCGCAGTTCGGGCTGGAGGTGCGCACCGCCATGCCGAAGGAAATCGAGGAGTCGAAGCTCCCCCTGAGGCCGTTGCCGAGGTCGAACTGTTCCGCCCTGGCCGTCTGGCTGAACACCGTCGAGCTGCCCCATACCAGGGCCACCACCATGCTCGGCTTGAAACCGGAACGCCTGCCCTTCGCCATCATTCTCGCCATCTTCTTCATTCTTCTCTCCCCGGGATACGAATAAACTGCGCGATTTTTTGTGGACGCATTTTTGCGGACGCCTGTCAGCGGGTGGCAAAGCGGCGCAAGCCGTCAGGTTCGAACATCGATTCCTTGACCCGGCCTTCGCGTCCGGCCAGCCAGTCGGATTGCTTCTGCCCGGCCGGAATGCGTTCGGCGATGTAGCGTCCCAGCGACAGGTCATAACTGGCGTAACCCTCCTGCACGCAAGCCGGCAGTTCGGTCGCCATCACTACCCCGCTTTCCATCACGCGCTGCACCTTGCCCTGGCCGTCGTACAGGTCTTGCACCAGGATCTGCCAGGAATCCTCGTCCAGGTAAAACGTCCGTTTCGGAAAGGTATGGCGCGCACCCTGCTTGACCGTCGCTTCTATTTCCCACACGCGATGGGTTTCGTAACGGGTCAGGTCGCGGTTGAGGAAAGTCGGCTGCACCACATCGCCGATCTTGTTTTCCACCGCGTTGACCTTGTTCCAGTTGTAGGGAACGATCATTTCCTTCTTGCCGACCAGCTTGTAGTCGTAACGGTCCAGCGGGCCGTTGTACATGGTGTACTGGTCGATGGTTTCGAGGTTTTCATCGTTCAGGATAGGGGCGTCGTAGGAATAGGTCGGCGCGCGGCGCACCCGGCGCTGGCTGGCGAAGTACAGCCAGATATCGTTGGTCTTGCCGATGTAGGCGTGCGACAAGGTGACGTCGCCGGCGAACTGGGCCGGCGCGATATAGGGGCTCAGGTAAAGCGACTCGATGCCCTTGGCGCCGGCGATCGTGTTGTTCTTCGGATTCGAGAGCGGGAACATGATGTAGTCTTCCTGGATCAGCGGCTCGCCGATGCCGCTGCCGCCTTTCGGCGGAATCGCCGTGGCATAGGCCCAGGTCAGGCCTTCGCCCTGGTAGCGCATCTTGAAATTCCACATCGCCTCGACGCCGTTGGCCGGCATCGGAAACGGGTAGCCGGCGGTCTTGGCTTCCACCAGCTCGTAGCCGTTTTGCCCGATCTTGGCGAAACCGACATTTTCCTTGCTGCGCTGGTACACCACGTCCGGATAACCGCAAGAGCGGTGGGTCGGATAGACATCCATGCGGTAACCCTTGATGCTCTTGATCAGCTGCACCTGGCCAGGCGACAGTTTGGCGGCATATTTATCGAGATTGGCGGCGGTGATCGAAGTCACCGGCTTGTCGGCCGCATAGGGATTCGGGCGCGGCTGGCCGGCCTTGTAGCCGCCCGGCGCAGCGACGTCGCCGCCGCCCCAGGCCGGGATCGTGCCGTCCTTGTTGCCCGCCTTTTCGGCGCCGACCGGCGTCAGTTCCGCGCCCAGCTTGGCGGCCTGTTGCGCCCACAGCGGCGCGGTCAGCAGGCAGCAGGCCCAGGCGGCAGACAACAGCAGTACGGATGCTTTCGGTTTGATCGGGTGCATTTCACGTCTCCTCGCAGGTCAAATCACAACTGAATTTCAATAAACTTTCGATAGATTTTCGATAACGGCGGCGCCGGCCGTCAGCGCACCAGCAGTTTCATCATCATCTGGAAAGTCTTTCCATAAGGCGGCTTGAACAGCGACAGCCCGTTGATGGCCGACTGGTGGAAAATCGGCTTCATCTTCGACAAGGTCTGGAAACCGTACTCGCCGTGATAGGCGCCCATGCCGCTGGCGCCGACTCCGCCGAACGGCAGGTCGTCTTGCGCGATATGCAGCAAGGTGTCGTTGATGGAGACGCCGCCGGCCACGGTATTGCGCATCACCTGGTCGATGTTTGCCCGGTTCTTTTCAAACAGATACAGCGCCAGCGGACGCGGATGTGCATTGACGTAGCCGATCGCCTGCTCCAGCGAGGCATACGGCAGCAGCGGCAAGAGCGGGCCGAAAATTTCTTCCTGCATGACGCGCATGCCGTCGTTGACGCCGCTCAGGAGCAGCGGCGACATGCGGCGCGATGCGGCATCCGATGCGCTGTCGGACAAAGGAACCGCCAGCGCGCCAAGCTGGCCGGCTTCATCGGCCAGCGACTGCAGCCGCGCAAAATGCTGCGGACTGACAATGCTGGTGTAATCGGGATTGACGGCGAGATCCGGATACAGCTTGCCGAACACGTGCTTGGCCGTATCGATGAAACGCTGCACCGTGTCCGCCGGCAGCAGCACATAATCCGGGGCGATGCAGGTCTGCCCCGCATTCAGCAGCTTGCCGACCAGGATGCGCTCGACCGCCTTGTCGAAATCGGCCTCGGGCCCGATGATGGCAGGCGACTTACCGCCTAGTTCCAGCGTGACCGGAGTCAGATGTTCGCTGGCGGCGCGCATCACATGGCGCCCAACCGCGGTGGAGCCGGTGAACAGCAGATGGTCGAACGGCAGGCTGGAGAATTCACGCGCCACTTCGGCATCGCCGTTGACGACGGCGATCTCGTCGGCCGCGAAGCTGGCGCCGATCAGCTGCGCGAACAGAGCGGCAAAACGCGGCGTGTATTCCGACTGCTTGAGCATGACGCGGTTGCCCGCCGCCAGCGCCGCGGTCAACGGACCTACCGCCAGCATCAACGGGTAGTTCCACGGGACCACGATGCCCACCACGCCCAGCGGCTGCGGCATCAGCTTCGATGCCGCCGGCTTGAACCACAGGCCGGTGGCGCGCCTGCGCACCCGCATCCAGCGCTTGCCGTGGCGCAGCGCATGGGCGATGCCTGCGACCGAGGGGAACACTTCCGCCAGCTCGGTTTCCTGCTGCGGCCGATTGCTGAAATCGGCTGAAATCGCCGCGGCGATGGCGGCGCGGTTCTCCATCACCAGCGCCCGCAGCCGCCGCAGCCGGTCGGCGCGCGTCGCCCAGTCCGGCATTGGCGCATGGCGGCTGGCCGCGTGCATCGTATCGAAAATCGGACGGGTTTCAAGCATGGCTGGCAATCTCGCGGTGGGTAGTCTGCACTTGGGAAGCGTATTCTAGGGATGGCCCCGGATCGGAAGATCCGAGCACCGGCCAGTAATCGATAATTTTTCCCTGGCGCAGGATGACCATGGCGCCGAACTGCAGCATCACGGCTTCGCTCTGGGTCGGACGCAGAAATACGTAATCGTCCGGCGCCAGCCCGGTCGCCGCCGAGCCGTTGACGAATTGCTGGTTGGTGCTGTAACCCATCATCGGGTGCTCCAGCAGGCCGCGCGGCGATTCGTAGCGCGCCAGCCAGTGTCCGCCGTAGAGGAAATAGGTAAGGCGCCGGTTCGGGTTCCACCATGCCGCGGTTTTCCCGATCCAGTCCGCTCCCGGAATCCTGGTGCCGCCCAGCACCTTGAGCACCGGCGCGGCGATGAACATGGCCGGCTGATGTTCAGCCAGCAGGCTGAGGTCAAAATCCGCAGGCTTGAGGAAAGCGGAACCGACCGATATGTCATTGATCAGCGGCTGTTCGCCGTAGAGGCGGTACGACATGCTGCCGCCGGCATTCAGCGTGAGGCCCGGATGGAACAGCTTGGGATAGGAACTGCTGACCACCTGCATGAAATCCTGGTAACGCTGCAGCACCTTCTCGTGCAGTTGCACCTGCGTGCCAAAGGCGCGCGGCAGCTTGGCGACATGCGGCTCGTATCCCATGAAACCGCCGAACGTCAGGTGCGCCGGATTGCGTTCTATCATTTCCAGCATGTCGGCAAGCACCTTCTCTTCCGCCACTCCGCCCCGATGCAAGCCGACATCCAGTTCGATATTGATCCGCATGCTTAATCCGCGCTCCTGGGCCAGCGTCAGATATTGCGCCAGGCGTTGCGGCGTATCGAGCAACCATTGCAGCTGCCGGGCCGCATCGAACGGGCCCTGCAGCTGGTCGTAGAATGCGGCCGCGGCGCGCACCGGCATCGGTTTGCCGAGCAGGATGTCAACCTGCGGGAAGCGCCTTGCCTCTTCGCTCAGGAAAGGCTGGTGAAAAGCCATCAGACGGCTGCTGCCGGATGCCAGCAAAACGTAGTCGAGCAGGGCCAGCGAAGGCAGCGATTTGGCGACGATCCGCAACGACCTGCCGGGCCCCATGACTTGCCGCACCAGCGCAATGTTATGGTCCAGGCGATCGAGGTCGATCACCAGGCAAGGGCGCGCTGGACCGTTCCTGCGCAGCTCAGCGTTGATCGCCGAAAAATAGGAATCATGGGGCGCGCCGCGGTCTTGCGGCCATAAACTTGCTGGCATCATGCCTCCCTTGAATGGATAAACAGGTGGCGGCGCATCGCAGGCGCAAAACGCAACAGCACGCAGAGGACGGCGACCATGCACAAGATCAGCATGATCACCGCCTGCTGCCAGCCCAATATGTTCTTGATGCGTTCGAACAGCACCGTCATCGCCAGCACGCCTGCGTTTCCCACCGTCCAGAACAGGCCGGCCGCCATGCCGGCATGCGACTTGGGAACAGCCTCATCGATCACCGTCAGCGACAAAGGGAGCAGCGGCAGCCAGAAGAAACCGAGCAATGCGCCGCAAGCGATGCCCCACGCGGCGCTGCCGGCCGAGAACAGGGGATACAGCAGCAGCGCCGACGGAATCAGGCATGCGGTCATCACGCCGAGCGTGTTGCCGGCGCGGGTGGCGAGCGCGGGAATGATCATGGCGCCGACAATGCCTCCCGCAACCACGGCGGCCATCGCCAGGCCGGCATCGTCGATGCCGAAACCGCGCCCGCTCCACACCACCTCCAGCCAGGTAGTGGCGGCGTTGAAGCAGCCTTGTATCAGGAAACTGGCGACCAGGATCACCAGCAGTGCGATATTGCTTTTGATTTGGAATGGCGATTGCACCTTGGCCTGGATCGCCGGCGTCTGGTATTGCCGTTGCCGGACAAATAGATACGTCAGCAGGAAAAGCAGGAAGGCCGCGGCTGCGTGTATCGCCATGGATCCGGTCAGGTGGAAGCTGGTGAACAAGAGCGGCGACACCATCATGGCAAGCGCCAGCCCGGCAAAGATGGCGATTGCGCAAATGCCGGTTACCTTGGCTTCGTCGCGCGCCTCGAACCAGTCCGACACCAGCACCGTAATCGGCGTCACCACGAACGGCACGGCGACCGCAATGCCGGTTTGCGCCAGCACCAGCAGCCAGAAATTGTCGATCACGCGCAGCAGGCTGCAAGCGGCCATCAGGCCGGTGCCGATGAGCAGGGACAGCCGGTAGCCGCGGCTGTCGATGAGCCCGCCGGCCAGCGCTGAAACCAGGATGCTCATCACCGGGAACACCAGGATCAGCAGGCTGGCGGACAACTCGCTGACGCCGTAGTGTCCCGAGACATAGGTCAGTATCGGCGCGAAGTCGTACCAGAACACTTGCGTCATGATCAACGCGGCGCAGAAGATGGCCAGGATTCCCCAGCGCTGCAACGGTAAAGCTTTCACGCCATGCATGTTTGCCTCAGCATCCAAAATATCGTTTCAGCAGCGGGTTGATGAACACCCCGGCCGGATCAATCCTGTTCCGTAAAACCATGAAATCATCCCAGCGCGGATAAAGGCCAGCAAGTTGCCGGGCACCGAGATTATGCATCTTGCCCCAGTGCGGCCGGCCGCCATGGTTCAAGAAAATCGCCTCGGCCGCGCGGAAATACGGCTCATGCTCCATGCCCACATACTGGTGCACCGAAATCGATGCGGAATCGCGGCCGTAGAACGGCGACAGCCAGATGTCGTCGCCTTTGACGTAACGGTATTCGACCGGAAAATGCACCAGCACATTGTTCTTTTCGATGTAGGCGGCGAGTTCCCGCAGCGCTTCCGGCCCGCGCCCGGCGGGCAGTTCGTACTCCATTTCATTGAACCGCACCAGGCGCTCGGTGGCGAAGGCGCGGCGGCAATCAGCCACCATCACCGGCGCCTTGCCGCCGACCAGCTTGCCGATCAGCCGCGCAACACCTGGCGCGCGCGCCGGCTTGGCGCGCACCAGGCGCGACAGCATGCCGAACACGCCGTTTTCCAGCGCCAGCTCCATCGCGCTGGTCAGCCCCTGGTTTGAAACCTGGGCCTCGGTCTGATTCATCAGCTTGACCACGGTCTTGCGGGTATGCGGAAACCAGTAGAACTCGAAATGGCGATTCTGCTGCGCCAGGACGGGAGCGCTGTCCAGGCAGACATCCAGGTCCATGGTCTGCTTGACCAGCTCGAGCCGGTAAGCGGGGACGACCTCGATCCTGATCTTCGCCATGATGCCGAGGCTGCCCATCGCTACCCGCGCCGCGGCGAACAGGTCCGGCTCCTGCGTCGGCGAACAGGCCACCGGTTCGCCGTCCGGCATCACCAGCGTCATGCCCCGCACCTGGGTCGAGATCGATCCCAGTCCGATGCCGGTGCCGTGCGTTCCGGTACCCACCGCCCCGGCCAGGGACTGCTTGTTGATGTCGCCCAGATTCAGCATGCCGTGGCCGCTTGCGCCCAGCTGCTCGCCCAGCGTCTTGAGATCGGTGCCGGCCCAGACATCGGCCACGCCGGCTTCGACCGAGGCGACGCCGCTCATGTTGCGCAGCGAAACCAGCGCATCGCCGGTCTCCACCAGCGGCACGAACGAGTGGCCGCTGCCCACCACGCGCAGCGACTGGCCGGCGGCGACCGTGGTGCGCACCACGGCCTTCAATTCTTCCATTGAACCTGGAGATAAATGCCGGGCCGGCGAAAACTGCACGGATCCCGACCAGTTGCGCCAATCTGTCCTGCGTTCTTGAGGCACCAAAATTGCTTGATCCAAACCGCACTCCTCCAAAGATGCCGCAGTGGCGCTGTCATCGGCCGGATCTTCATCCCTGCGCCTTTGGAACAGCAACGAATATTCAGATTATTGCCTTGCCGGCATCGCAAGAACATCTGCCGGACGAGCGCCAAAATAGCGCCAGGCTTGATTCATGCGCCTGTTTTTTTGATGTAACATATTCGAAATAATTATATGTACCTGGTACTGGCGGCAACAGGACCGCGACAGAAAATAAGGGAACATATCCGGCCAAAATGGACCGGCGTGCAAATTTTCCGTTCAGCCCTACCCTCAGGATTTCCGGGCAATCGAGACGAGGAGTTGACGTATGCGTTATAGCAAAGGCAACAGTCTGGCGAGTGATGACAAAGCGTCCATTACTCCCAACATCGCCCTAGCCCTGACCCAGGTTCTTGCCGAAAACGGCATCGCGCCGGCCACGGTGCTGGCGCGCTTTGGACTGACTGTCTCCGACCTGGAAGATCCTTCCTTCAGGCTGTCGCGCCGCCAGACCAGCGGTATGATTGCGCACGCCATCAAGCTGTTGCCGGAATTGCCGCTCGGCCTGCTGGTCGGCAGCAAGCAGACCCTGAATTCGCTGGGCATGGTCGGCTTTGCAATGATGACTTCGGCCACGTTCGGCGAAGCGATTGAACATTGCCGCAGGTACCACAAGGAAGGCGGCACCATGGTCGACATCGATTTCACGGCGACCGAACACGAATGCACCGCCGTCTTCCATAATCCGGGCGATGCCGCGATCACTCCGTTCCTGATCGAAGAAGTCACCGCCCATCTCATGAACATGGGGCAAATCCTGCTGGGAAGCCGCAAGCTGCTGCTGCGCATGGAACTGCAGTATCCGGCGCCGGCCTATGCCGCGCATTACCGGCAGCTGTTCGACTGCCCCTTGCAATTCTCGGCGCAACGCAATTGCATCGTGGCCGACGCCTCCTTGTTCGCAGTGCCGCTCGATACCCACAATCCGCTGGCGCAGCGCCAAGCGCTGGAACATTTGCAACGCATGGCGATGCGCAATCCCGACACCCCGGACCTGATCGAATCGATCGAAAGCGCTTTTCGCCGCAACTGGGCATCGCCTCCCAACATGGCCGAAATCGCGGGCACGCTCAATCTTACGGAACGGACCCTGCGCCGCCACCTCGATCAATGCGGCATGTCGTTCCAGCAGATACGCGCCCAGATGCAGGAACGCCGGGCCAGGAACCTGCTCGAGACCCAGCGGCTTACGCAGTGCGAAATTGCGGAGCAACTCGGATTCACCGATGTCAGGAGCTTCCGGCGCGCCTTCAAGGCGTGGACCGGCGAAACTCCCGGCGGTTACCGCAGCAGCCGCAGTTCCTCCAACTTCCAGTGACGGCTCGAGCTGCAAGCCGCAAGCCGAG
This sequence comes from Collimonas fungivorans, assembly GCF_028292705.1. GTDB lineage: Bacteria > Pseudomonadota > Gammaproteobacteria > Burkholderiales > Burkholderiaceae_D > Collimonas > Collimonas fungivorans_B. Next base: position 8,698 of record NZ_JAQGLV010000165.1, read on the forward strand.
GCTGGACTGAACCGGACCAGCCCAGCGCCGCCCGGAATCCGGGAGTAAGATAGCCGCTTCGTTCCCGGAGAACTACCGCATGCCGAACTCCTTTTCTTTCCTGCTCGGCGGCTTGCTGCTGAGCGCCGCGCTGTCTGCCGCAACCGCCCAAACATCTGCCGCTCCTGTCTATGGCCCTGAACTGCAGGGCTTCGACTATCCCTACGAGTTAAAGCACTACGCCTTCGAATCGCAAGGCAAGCAGCTGCAGATGGGTTACATGGACGTCGCCGCGGCCGGCGCCGCCAACGGCCGCACGGTGGTTCTCATGCATGGCAAGAATTTCTGCGGCGCCACCTGGGAGCAGACCATCAAGGCCTTGAGCACGGCCGGCTACCGGGTGGTTGCGCCGGACCAGGTCGGCTTTTGCACATCGAGCAAACCCGAGCATTACCAGTATTCGTTCCAGCAGCTCGCCATCAATACCCATGGTTTGCTGGAACAGCTGGGCATCCGCAAGGCGACCATCGTCGGCCACTCCACCGGCGGCATGCTGGCCACCCGCTACGCCCTGCTGTATCCGGAGCAGACGGCGCAGCTGGTGATGGTCAATCCGATCGGCCTGGAAGACTGGAAGGCGCTGGGCGTGCCGTATCGCACGGTCGACCAGTGGTACCAGCGCGAACTGAAGCTGAACGCCGACGGCTTGCGCAAATACGAACAGAGCACCTACTATGTCGGCCGCTGGAAGCCGGAATACGAACGCTGGGTGACCATGCTGGCCGGGCTCAACCAGGGTCCGGGCCATGAGCTGGTGGCGTGGAATTCGGCGCTGATCTACGACATGATTTTCACCCAGCCGGTCGTATACGAATTCAAGGACTTGAGCATGCCCGCCCTGCTGCTGATCGGCGATGCGGACACCACCGCCATCGGCAGCGATGCCGCGCCGGCGGCGGTAAAGGCAAAAATAGGCCAATACAAGGTGCTGGGCAAGCAGGCGGCAAAATCGATTCCGCAAGCCACGCTGGTCGAGTTCGCCGGCCTCGGCCACGCGCCGCAGATGGAGCAGCCGGCCGAATTCCACAAAGCCTTGCTGACCTGGCTCGCCGCCCACTGAGCGGCTTTACGGATTAGGCCGCGCCGGTTTGCCGGCATTGATGCGCGCCAGGTAGGCCGCCGGCACCTGGTCAAGCACCACGCTGTAGTTGAGCTCGGAGACACCATCCGGTATCTCCAGGCCCTGGTCGACATAGGTCGTTGCCGCGTCGTCCAACTGTGCAATCTGCTTGCCGTCGCGATAAATCGTCAACGGCTTGCCGGATGGCTGGCCTGAATTGCGCCATTGCAGAGTAACGCTGCGCGTCTCGCCGTCGGCCTTGGCTGTCAGTTGCCGCACGCTCGGCTGGCCCAGCAGCGGGACACCGTCGATACGGTAATTAGGCACATCCGGCTTGACGCCGAGATGCGTCAATACGGTCGGCACGATATCGGCTTGCGTGGCGTTGCCGTACAGGCCGTTGAAAGCCATGTCGGCCGGATCCTTGAACGGCGAACCGAACTGCGCGTTGGCTTCTTTATTGATGGCGATGAAGGTGGTTTTTTCACTCAGGGTCTGGCTGCCGTGCCCGAAGCCGCCTGGCAGGCTGCGGCCATGGTCCGGCGTTACCATGATGAGCCAGTCTTCATCGGGATGCGCTTGCTGGCGCCGTTGCAGCGCAGCCAGCACTTGCCCGATCCTGGCATCGGTGCTCTGGATCGCCGCCTGGTAGGCCGGTACAAAACCGACAGAGTGGCCGACATTGTCGACATCGTCGAAGTGCGCAAACACGAAGTCGACATCGCCGAAAACCAGCAGGCCGCTGACCTTGTCGGCCACGCATTGATCGTCTTCGCTGCATTTTTCGGCATGGGTGACGTACCGCAAGTCGATATCGCGGGCGAAATTATTGTTGATGGTGTTCCAGCTGACGATGCTGGCGGTGCGGCGGCGCGCATCGGCATCCTTGATCAGCTTGAATACGCTGTCGGCCTGGTTGCGCAGTTTGTCGTCGTTATTGACGACCTTGTGCCGGTTTGCCCAAACGCCGGTCAGGATCGTGGTCCAGCTGGCGCCGCTGGACGTGACTTGTTCCGTGACGCTGCCTACAATGCCGCCGCCGTAGGTCTTGGCGAGGTGGAACCTGGCCATGTTCGGCGCCTGCCCGGCGGCAATCGCTTCCTGCAGTTTTTCATATTGCACGCCGTCGACGCCGATCACCAGCGCCTTGCGTTTGCTGTAGTCGACCACGGGCGGCGCCGGATCGACGTTGATTTCCTCGCCGCCGCCGCAGCCATTCAACAACGCTGCTGCCAACATGGCCAAGGCCACGCATTTTCCACGACTGTTTACTGTAAGCATGCTTCCTCCAATATGGAAACGCCTTGCATTATCAAGACGTTAATATTGTTAAAAAGCCTACATTGTTATGGCCGGATATTTCGCCAGCATGACTTGCGCATGACGCAATCATGACAAATTTCTGCAAATTGCTGCCGGCTCAGCGGCGATCGAACAGCGTCTTCGTCACGATCAGCTGCGCCGCCTGGCCCGGCGTTTCGACATAGGCCGATTGTGCAGGCAAACGGACGCCATCGTTCAGGGCGCGCGGCTTGCGGCCGAAGTTGACGGTGATCGTGGTGCCGTCGCCAAAGGTCGAGCGCTGTAGTTCCCGGTCCGGCGACAGCACCTGGAAACCGGTCATCGCTTGCGTAAACAGTCGCTGGTGCAAGGGCCGAAACACCTTGTCGTAGGTCGCGATCAGCGGCAGGTCGCGCTGCAGCACTGCATCGTTGAGATGGTACAGCGGCGGCACCATGTACAGCAGCTGCAGCAGCGCGGTGGCGTCGCGCTCGTTGGAAAATTTCAGTGAGCCGTATTCCCAGTGGTGAGTGGTCACGATACTGTCGTGCAGCGCGATTTCGTAGAGCGGCAGGCGGAACTGCGGCGACCTCACATAGCGCGCAATTTCCGGTTTCAAGGGTACGGTCTTGAAATACATGTCCGGCGTTTCGGGCGGCCAGTAGCCGCCGCGGAAATAAGGCGACGACTTGTCCTTCATGGATGGATCCATCCAGGCGAACGGCTGGGTCAGCATGCCGTGGGCAAAGGCGATCTGCGGCGCGTAAAAAGCCAGGCCGCCTTCACTGCCGGTAACCAGGCCCAGGGTTTGTGCCGGATACAGCAGGCGCCGGCGGCGCGCCTCCGCATCCTGCTGCTGGCTGGTCTCCCGTCCCGGGGTGTAGTCATCGTATTCCGGGCCGACGGCATCGACATCGAGAAAATAACTGTTTACCCGGCTCGCCTGCGCTACTGCCTTGATGCGCTTTTTTGCATAAGGCTCCACTATCCTTGCGTTGGCATACACGCCGCGGCTGCCGAATCCGGTCACCCCTTTCTGCTGCCGGTCGCGGTATCCCGCCGCGGCCAGATCATTTCCCATCTGCGCAGCCGACCAGGTATTGGCCAGGTCGGAACGATGGGCGCTGCCGTAGCTGTCGTAGACCCCGACCAGATAGCCGGCAGCTTCGGCATCGGTCACCGCTTCGGGATGCCACAGAGCATCCTGCCAGTCGGCTGCGCCCAGCCAGGCCCGGCTCAGGCCCGCCTGTTTCAGCGCGGCGACCGTATTGCCCGAAAAACCGCTGCCCCATTGCGACGGCGGCGCCAGGACCTGGCCAAATGCAGATGTCAGCGCCAGTCGCGCCGACTGCGCCCAGCGCACGTCGGCGGCGGGATCGTGACCGCCCGGCAAAGGATCGACCGGCGTTGCCGGCAGCGCGCGGCGCAAGCCGCCATTGATTGCGCGGATCAATTCCAGCTGCCGCCATTTCTCGATATAACCGGCGTTGCCGGCGGCCGTCTTGAAAGCGGCATTGAAACCGGTCCGCGTCTCGTCGTCGAAACCTTGCCACAGGCGTCCGGCGAGATGGGCCTGGTCGTCTTTGTGCTGCTGGAACAGGCGGATAAAAGCCGGCCAGCGCCGCACATCTCCCGCTTTCAGCAAACCGCCTCCCCACAGATAGATATGCGGCGCGCCGCCCAGTTTCGCGGTTGCCGGCAGCGCGGCGATCTTGTCCGCCAGGCTGAGGAAATTGCCGCTGGCCTGCAGCCAGCTGCGGTAGCTGCGCACGCCAGCCAGCGGATCTCTAGCGCCGACCGCAACGCGGATCGTATAAGGCGCGCCGGGAGCCAGCGCGGTGAATTCATGCGACAGCGCCGGCAGCGGCCTGCCGCCTTCCTGCGTGATCCCGAACTGCGTATTGAACGGCGTTTCGACGATCCAGGTGACGGAGCGGTCAGCCCGCAACTCGGTCCAGAACGACATCGACAGCAACTCGTGGATGGGCCCCGGCTCATAACGACGCAGCAGCCAGTCCAGCCAGCCCGGGTCATCCGCCGGCACGTAGCTGCCTTCGCCGAAAGGCATGGCGTAGGCATCGATCGCCTTTGGGTCAGTGGTTCGCGGCCAGGCCAGGGTGGCCGGACTGTCGGAGCGGACCGATAGGCGCAGCGTGTCGTTATCAATCTCCGCGACGATCGAGAAATGATCAGCGCCTGAATCGATGCGCCAGCGGTAACCGGACTGATCGCTCACTTTGGCGGCGGGAAAAGCGGCGGCGGCCAGGGGAATATCCACGGTGCCGGTCGGCCGCAACGAAACCGCCAGGGTCGATGGATCAACGATGAATTCGCCGAACGAAGCCGGCAGGGAAACGGGCTTGCTGCCGGCGGCCTGCACAGAAAGTGCGGCAAGCAGCAATATCGCGCCCAGGCATGGGGAAAGAAAAGTTTTTTTCATGACGATCAGGTTATGCGGGATGACGGGAAAATCCCTTATTCCCGTATTCTGGGCCCTGATTGCCAGAAGAATGTTAAAACTGCGGTACAGGAATTTCTTAATTGTCTTTCACGATCGGGGAGATGAGCGCTGCCAGCAAGAAAACGGCATGGCGCTTGCAGCGCTCAATCTTGGTTACATCACGATAATTATCTCCGCTCGTCAAACCCTCTCCAGCGCCGGATTCCTCCGCACTCAATTGTCAGCTTGCTTTGCCTTTCCCATCTGCCACAGCAGGAAACTATAGATGTCGGCAGACAGCGCATAACGCTGGGTAGCCGTACTGCCCACGCCGTGGCCGGCCTGCATGTCGAGCCGCAGCAGGATCGGCTTGCCGCTGCTGGTGGCTGCCTGCAAGCGCGCCGCGGTCTTGGCGCTGTGCCAGACGTCGACGCGCGGATCGTTCATGCCGTGCACCAGCATGACGGCCGGATAGGCGGTGTTGTCCTTGATGTTATGGTAGGTGCTCATCTCCAGCAAAGCCGGGAATTCCTTCGGATTCTTGGCGCTGCCGAATTCGGAAATGTTGGTGATGCCGTTGGCGCTGTCTTCGGCGCGCACGGCGTCCATGATGCCAACATTAAAAATGGCGGCCGCAAACAGCTCAGGCGCGGTAGTCACGGTGCGGCCGACAAAGATGCCGCCGGCGCTGGTGCCCATCACGCCCAGCGTCTTGGGCGTGGCATAACCTTCAGCGATCAGGTACTTGGCGCAAGCCACGCCATCCTTCCAGGTATTCGACTTGGTAGCCTTGAAACCGGCCCGGTACCAGTCGTCGCCATACACGCCGCTGCCGCGCACGTTGGCATAGGCCAGCACGCCGCCGCGCTCGAGCCAGGCCACCCGCGCTGGCGAGAAACCGGCGGTCTGGGAAAATCCATAAGCCGCATAACCGTCGAGCAGGGTCGGATTGCTGCCGTCGCGTTTCAAGCCTTTCTTGTACAGCAGGGTCATCGGCACCAGCGCGCCGTCGTAGCTTGGCACCTTGACGTCGACCACTTCCACTTCAGGCAGGCTAGGCATGGGCGGGTTCACGCGCAGGCCGGGATCGCTGGATACCTTGCCCTTGAGCAGCAGGGTGCGCGGCAGCTCGGTCCAGCCGTTCAGGGTATACAACACATCACTGTAGGCATGGGCCGGGTCGTTATGGACGGTGGCGGCGCCCTTGAACGGCAGCGGGATGTTCTGGCCTTTGACGTCGCCGGCTGCGTAGCGCCGCAGCACGATCGAAGTACCCTCGCGCACTTCGCCGATCAGCGCATCGGAGGTCAGCGAGAATTTCTCCAGCACTGCATCTTTCGGCGCGGCGGCCACTTCGCGCGCCAGCTTCAGGTCGGGATGGCGCAGGTCGAGTTTCAGCACGCGGTTGCGCGGCGCATGGTCATGCGTCAGCAGATACAGGTCGTTGCCTTTCAATTCGGCGTCGGTGATCTTGTCGTCGAAACTGGAGATTTTTTTCCAGGCCACGGCCGGCTTGTCCAGGTCCGCGACGTCGGCCACGAACAGGAAACCTTCCGGCAGGGTGGTGTCGGTGGTGCGTGCAATCATCCAGCGGCTGCCCGGATTGAAGATGATGGTGCCGACATCGAGCCGCGCCAGTCCCAGGCCAGTGGTGACTGTTGGGCCGAACACCGCCTTGGCTTCAGCAGCCGGCGCACCGACCTTGATCCACATCACCTTGCTGTCGAGATAGGTCTCGGAATCCGGATCGCCCGGCTTGAGCGTCTTCAGCTGGTTGTAGGTAAGCGATTTGCTGTCCGGCAGCCAGCCGAGCAGGGCTTCGTGCACGCGCGGAATCGGCTCGCCGACATTTTTTCCGCTTGCCGTATCGAGGATATAGAGCGAAGCATCTTCCGAACCGCCGGCGGAAACGCCGTAGGCTACGTGCTTGCCATCCCAGGCCGGGACAAAATAGTTGATGGCGTGCGGCACGCCGGTGCGCTTGGCGTCCAGTTCCGGATCGACCAGCACCCGCTCAGGACCCTGCAGGCTGTCGCGCATCACCAGCTTGAACTGCTTCTCGCCGCGGGCGCGCTTGAGGTAATACACCTGGTTGCCAGGCATGCGGGTCACATCGCGGATGTCGTCGCCGGTGGCGGCGGAAATCTCGGCGATGCGCTGCTCCAGCTGGCCGCGCAGTTCTATCCGGTCCAGTTCCTTGCGCGCCGACTCGCCTTGCTCCTTGAGCCAGGACTGCACCTTGGGATCTTTCACATTTTCGAAATAGCGGTACGGATCTTTCACCGTGACCCCGTGCAAGACGTCGCTGACGTCCTGCACCGGGGCGACGGTAACTGCCTGTGCAGGCAAGGCTGCGATCAGGCTAACAACTGCGGAAATTGCCGTAACGGCAAACAATCGCGATGATCTGTTCAAAAATTGCATGGCAATCCTAGGTAAGTTGAATGGTAGGAATCTATGTTCTTAGCGTTTTCGCGACGGCAGCAAACCCCACTGCGACAACATCCACGCCATTTCAAATGAGCGTTCCTTGATCGCGTCATAGCGGCCGGAAGCGCCGCCGTGGCCGGCGCCCATGTTCACCTTGAGCAGCAGGGGATTGCGGTCGGTTTTCATGGCGCGCAGCCTGGCGACATACTTCGCCGGCTCCCAGTACATCACCTGGCTGTCGTTGAGGCCGGTAGTGACCAGCATCGACGGATAGGCCTTGCGCTCGATATTGTCGTAGGGCGAATAGCTGCGCATATAGTCGTAGGCAG